>JAYVCF010000537.1:0-14920 GCA_043750095.1 Deltaproteobacteria bacterium | reverse complement strand
GACGGCACGATGGGCTCCGCCGGAGACTACGTCTGCCAGTGGCGCAACCAGACGATGCCGTCCACGGGCGACCCGGCCAATTGGGACTACGTGCCGGATCTGCGGGCCTGCGACGCGCCCGGGTCGTTCGATCCCGTCACGTTCACGCCCTGAATCGAGCACCGGTCGCGCTCACGTGAACCGGCGATAGCCGATCCGCGTGGGCACCGACTGCGTCGCGCCGACGCCCGTCGATCCGAACATCACCTGCTGGATCATCTGGAAGTCGGCCTGGCTCTCGGTGTCCGTGAACGGGAACGTGCCGCCGAGCTGCGGTCGGCACGCGACCACCATGCCGCTGGTGAGCACGGCGTCGGCGTTCGCCCAGGTCGGTGACGTGCCGCAGTGCCAGGTGTTCTGGCTGCCCTGGATGGTCGCGAACTGCGTGCGCGCGGTGGCCGCGTCGAGCGTGGCGACCTGGTGCTGCCAGAGCGAGTACGCGAACGTCAGCGCGTCCTTCGGTCGCGGCTGGGTCGCGTCCACGTCGTAGCCGGTGATGAGCACGGGGCCCGCCTCCGGAGGCAAGCCCAGGCCGACCCCGGGGTTGAGCGAGAACGGGCCCTCGAGCCGCGGCGACACGTTCGGACCGTCGTACCAGTACTGCGAGCAGAGGTTCTGCGGGAGCACCTTGCTGAGCACGCTCGTGTCCTTGTGCAGGTAGATCTGCGCCTTCTGGAACAGGAACTTGTCGAGGATCGCTCTCTCGGCCGCGCTCGCGTCCGTGAGGATCTGCAGCGTGAGGTCGGCCTGCGTTCCGAAGATCACCTGATCGAAGGTCTCGTCACCCGCCGCGGTCGTCACGATGACGCTCGTCGCGCCGTTGGTGGTCACGCGCCGCACGGCCGTCACGGGCGTGCTCGTCTTCCACGTCGTGGTCGCGGACACCGCGCTCTTCATGGCATCGATGTACGCGCGCGTGCCCTCGGGAAAGAGGCGCCACATCGTCGCGTTGAAGAAGCTGAGCTGCTTGTCCGAGAAGAGGCCGAGGATGTTGCCGAGCGGCGCCGTGACGAGGCCGGCGCGCGTCACCACCAAGAGACAGAGCACGGGCGCGAGCGCCTTCGCCGCGAACTCGTCCGAGTAGCCTCCCGCGCTCAGGTAGTGCTGCACGGTCAGCATCTGCTGGTCGGCGGGGAGCTGCCTCCACCAGTACGTGTCGAGCTCGAAGCGCGAGCAGTCGTCTCGAATGCGCGCGAAGAGTGGCGTCTCGGGGCCGCCCGTGTACCACCACTCGTCCTTGAACGACGCGCCCACGGTCCAGCCCACCGCGCGCGAGGTGATGCCGTACTTCTGGCAGACCGCGTAGAGCACCGGATACGTCCAGGGCTCGCTGAGGATCACGCCCATGTCGATGGGCCGCGTGATGCCGTCGGCGCAGAGCACGTCCACCGTGCGCGCGTTGCCGCCGAGCCACGCGTTGGCCTCGTACACCGTGACCTGCGCGTTCCCGCTCAGGCCGAGCGCGTACGCCGCGCCCATTCCACCACCGCCGCCGCCCACGATCGCGATCCGTTGCATCGCGGTCGAATATCACGGAGCGGGCGAGAGGTAGATGTCCATGTCGGGGTTCATCAGGATGTGCCGTCCGACCAGCGGCGCGCCGTTCACGTAGACCGGCACGTCCGGAGGCGCCGAGAGCGCCGCTTCTGCGCGCGTCAGGAAGCGACCCAGGTTCAAGGTGGGTAGCGGCTGCAGCGGTGCGCTGCGCGGAACGAAGAAATTCTCCCAGTGACCCGAGAGCGCGAACCGCGGGTTCAGGTTGGCGATGATGTCGGTGGGTTGGTTGTCCACGGCGTCGTTGCTTCCCACGCAGAGGATCGAGAGATCGACGCGGTGCTCCGCGAGGATGGCGGCGGGCACCTCACCGATCGGCCGCGTCGCGGGCGCGTCCTGGTAGTAGATGCGGAAGACGGGCGCGCCTGCGGTGTCGAGGAAGTCGATCACGTACGAGAGCGTCTGTCCCTCGAGCCAGCCCGATGCCGCCGCGGGCACGTCGCACTGATCCGTGTCGATGGAGCCGGGCGCGAAGTGCATCGTGCCGATCTGCGCGGGGTGCACGGTGCACACGGGCATCAAGCGCACGTGGCTTCCGGGCACCATCACCCAGGAGCCCGCGATCGGCGCGCCGGTAGGACGCTGATCGGGGCAGTTGGTGTAGTCGACGTGGCTCGCCAGCGGATCGTCGAGCGCGATGACGCGGGCACGATCGACCGTCTCGGTGGGCGCGGGCGTGGTGCATGACGCGGAACGATCCGGCGCGACGGCGGCGAACACGTGCCGCGCCGTTCGGTTCGCGTAGAGGAGCGAGGTCGGCGACATCGTCGACATGATGTGGATCACGTCCATCAGGTGATCGTAGTGCGCGTGACCGGTGACGATCGCGCGCACCAAGCTCATGTCTACGTGCGCGAGCCCCGCGTCGATGCCGGCGAGATCGGGCGTGATGGGCGCGTTCAGTGCGACGTCGACGCCGTTCTGTCGCGTGAAGAGCGGCGCGGTCATCACCGACTCGCCGCCGTACGTGAGGACGAAGCCCTGCACTCCGAGCGTCTGGATCCGGAGCGTGCCGGGCGCCGCAGCATCGATCGCGTACGCATCGCCGTTGTCGTTGCCGATGTCGCGGATCGGCGCGTCGAGGCCGGCGTCGTTGCCCGCGTCCATTCCGCCGTCCGTGCCGCCGTCACCGCCCGTACAGGACGCCAACGCGAAGAGCGCGGCGGTCGCTCGGAGAGTCGCCCGGAGAGTCACTCGGAGAGTCGCTCGCCGGATGCGCATCGGACGATGCTCGTGGAAGTCGAGCGAGCAATCAAGCGACCGCCCTCGGGCCGAATCCGCTCGAACGCTTGCCCCCGTCGCGCCTGGCGAGCGACGATGCGCGCTGCGTGAAGCCGGGTGAGCTCGTTCAGAACCGCTTCGAGATCGTGTCGCGCGCGGGGGCGGGCGGGATGGGCGTCGTCTATCGCGCGCTCGACCGGCTCACGCGCACCACGGTCGCGCTGAAGGTCGTCCACGACACGGGCGAGCATGACGGGCGCTTCGATCGCGAGATCCGCGTGCTCTCGCAGCTCTCGCATCCCGCCGTCGTGCGCTTCGTGGCGCACGGCGTCACGCCCGCGAGCGAGCCCTTCCTCGCGATGGAGTGGCTCGAGGGTGAGGACCTCGCCCAGCGATTGACGCGCGAAGGCGTCGACGCGGTCGAGACCACGCAGCTCGCGCGACGGGTGGCCGATGCGCTGCGCGCCGCCCATGCGATGGGGATCTTCCATCGCGATCTGAAGCCGTCGAACATCTTTCTGCCGCGTGGCGAGACCACGTCCGCCAAGCTCCTCGACTTCGGCATCGCACACGTGGCGAGCGCGACACGCGCGATGACGGCGACGGGCGCGATGCTCGGATCCGTGGGCTACATGGCGCCCGAGCAGGTCCGCGGCGAGAAGACGATCGACGCGCGCACGGACGTCTACTCGCTGGGCTGCGTGATGTTCGAGTGTCTGGCGGGGCGTCGCGCGTTCGAGGGCGATCATCCGGTCTCGATCCTGGTGCAGGCGCTCCACGACCGGCCGCCCTTGCTGGCCACGCTGCGCCCGGATCTGCCTCTGGCGCTGACCGAGCTAGTGGACCGCATGCTCTCGCGCAAAGCGGCCGAGCGGCCCGCGAGCGCCGACGAGGTGATCGCCGCGCTCGATGCGCTCGGACCGCTGAGCCCCGAACAGAACGCGCCGCCGGTGCTGCGCAGCGCGACCACGCTCTCGGGCGGGGAGCGGCGACTCGTCTCCGTCATCCTCGTGCGCGCCGCCGATCCGTCGGACAGCGCGGTCGCCGTGAAAGAGGTCGCCACGATCGGCACCGACGCGCGCGGATCGATCGCCGAGCTGCGTCGCGTGGTGGTGCCCCTCGGAGGAGACGTCGTCGCGCTCCGTCATGGTGTCTCGCTCGTACTCCTGCGTGGGCTCGCGAACGCACGCGACGAGGCCGCGCGTGCTGCGGCGTGCGCGCTGGCGATCGTGAACGAGGTCCCGGGTGTGCGCGTCGCGGTTGCCACCGGCGCGGCCGAGGTGACGGGCCGATGGGCGGCGGGACCGGTCGTGGATCGCGCGGCCGCGCTGCTCGATGCGACCCGAACCGGAGCCACGTCCACCGCCGTTCGGATCGACGACGTGACGGAAGGCTTGCTCGACGTTCGCTTCCGCGTGGAGAAGACCAGCGGCGCTCGGATCCTCGTCGGCATGGAGGCCGTCTCGGGCGACGTGCGCACCGTGCTCGGCAAGGCCACGCCGACGGTGGGGCGAGAGCGCGAGCTGGCGTTCCTCGAGAGCACGTGTCTCGAGGCGGTCGCGGACTCCACGGCGCGCGCCGTGCTCGTGCTCGGTGCACCGGGTGTCGGCAAGTCGCGCATCCGACGCGAGATCATGGGACGCCTCGCCTCGCGCGGGGAGATGCGTCTCTTGGTGTCGCGCTGTGACGCGCTGCACGTCGGCTCACCTCTGCGCGCGGTCGCCGATCTCCTGCGCGCTGCCGCCGGCGTCCGCGAGGACCAGCCCGAGGGCGAGCGACACCAGACGCTGAGCGCCTACCTCGCGTCGTGCGTGTCGCCGTCCTCGCTGGCGGACGCGACCGAGTTCCTCGGAGAGCTCGTACGCGCTCCCGCACCGGGCGAGCCCTCGCCGCGTCTGCGCGCCGCGCGCAACGATCCGCGCATCATGGCCGAGCAGACGCGCCTCGGGCTCGAGGGCTGGATCCGCGCGCTCGTGACTTCGCAACCTCTCGTGCTCGTTCTCGAAGACCTGCACTGGGCCGACGCTGCGAGCTTCACGATGCTCGAAGGGTGGCTCGGCGTGTTCGCGGACGATCCGCTGGTGGTGATCGCGCTCGCGCGTCCCGAGATCCGCGACACATTTCCGAACGGCCTGCGCGGCGCGAGCGAGGTGCGTCTCGAGGGCCTCACGAAGAAGGCAGCCGAGCGCTTGGTGCGTGCGTTGCTCGGCGTCGACGTGGCGACCGACGTGGTGGCCAAGATCGTGGAGCGCGCGGGCGGCAACGCGTTCTACCTCGAAGAGCTCGTGCGCCACGTCGCCGCGCGCCTGCAAGAGGGAGGGGATCCAGGCGAGCTTCCCGAGACGGTGATCGCGATGGCGCAGTCCCGTCTCGATGCGCTCGAGCCCGAGGCGCGGCGCGTGCTTCGCGTGGGCTCGCTCTTCGGAGAGACCTTCTGGCGCCGCGGCGTGGCGCGCCTGATCTCCGACACGTCCGAGTCCTCGATCGGCGACTGGCTGGAGGCGTTGGTGACGCGCGAGGTGCTCGAGCGCGGCAAGAACGAGCGCTTCGCCGACGAGGTCGAGTATGTGTTCCGGCATGCGCTCTTGCGCGATGCGGCCTACGCGATGCTCGTCGACGAGGACCGCGAGAAGGGACATCGCGCCGCAGCCGACTGGCTGATCTCGATCGGTGAGCGCGATCCACGCGTGCTGGCCGAGCACTACCTGCGTGGTCGCGCACCGGATCGCGCGGCGCCTCAGCTTCTCCTGGCCGCGCGCGCGGCACTGGCCGCCTCCGATCTCGATGGCGCCGCAGCGCTCGCCGAGCGCGGGCTCGCGTGCGAGCCGACCGATGCGAATGTCAAAGGCGCGCTCTCGCTCGCGCGCGCAATGCCGCTCTCGTGGCGCACCGAGTGGACCGCGTCCATGCCGCTGGTGAAGGACGCGCTCACGCTCTTGCCGAGCGGCAGCGCGGAGTGGTCGGAAGCTGCTGCGCTCGAGATCCTGCGGGCTGCGTCGTCCGGAAATCCGGCGGGCATGTTCGAGCTGATGACGCGCATCAGCTCGCTCGCGGCACCTCCGGCGGTGACGGGCCCCTACGCGTTCATCCACTTCATGCTGGCCACCGCGTTCGTGCAGCTCGGCCAGCGCGCGATCGCGATCAGCCTCGACGATCGTCTCGAGGCCGCCGCGAGCCGGATCGCGGAGGGCGTCGATCCCGCGTTCGACGGCTGGCGCAACATCGTCAAGACCGTGGTGGCCGACAAGGCACGCCTCGATCATCTCGGCGTCGCCGTGCGATGCGCGGAGCGGGGCCTGACGTCGCTCACGAACGCAGGCGATCTGCTCGGACAGGGCGTGGCGGGAGGCTGGCTCGCGCGCTGCATCTCGCTCGCCGGGGATCAGGTCGCCGCGGAGAAGCGTGCGCGCGACACGCTTCACTTGATCGATCGCACGCGGAACGAGTTCACCCGCAAGCGCGCCGTCGGCACGCTCGGCTCGATCCTGGTCGCCAAGGGTGCCGTGGACGAAGCGATCGCGGTGCTCACGCCCGCGCTCGAGGGCGGCGACACCATGTCGCAGCTCTTCATCCGCGTGGAGCTCTCGCGCGCGGAGCTGATGCGCGGCGACGCCGCAGCCGCGAAGGCGAAGGCCGAGGAGACGGCGCTCGCCGCGGGGCTCTTCTTCGCTCCGCATCAGACGGCATCCCTCGCGATCCAGTCGAGCGCCGAGCGCCTGCTCGGCAAGCACGCCGAGGCGCTCGTCAGCGCTCGGAAGGGGCTCAAGCTCGGCGACACCAGTGGGATGGACGCACTGACGGCCAGCATCTTGCGACGCGAAGAGCTCGAGGCGATGGTCGCGACGGGCGAGACCGCCGAGCATGGCGAGAAGCTCGCCTCGGCGCGTGCGCGCATCGAGGCGATGGCGCTCGATCTCGGTGAGCTCGGCGGATCCTTCCGCGCGATGGACCCGAACGCGCGCGTGATCGCCATGAGCGGCTGACGTGCGGCCCACGGACGGGCCGGTGCTCCGGCGTCAGCCTGGCTGATCGGTTGCTTGCGGGGCGACGCCGCGCCTCGCATTCTCCGCGCCCTGATGTCGGACAGCGAAGAGCGAGAGAAGCGATCAGCAGGCGAGCGGCCGAGCGCCGTCGTGGTCGGCGTGCAGCTCTCCGAGGTCTCGGACGGCGACTTCGAGTCCTCGCTGAGGGAGCTCGAGCGACTCGCCAAGACGCTGGGCCTTCGGACCGTCGGGCGCGTCACGCAGCGTCGCGGCGGCCTCGCGGTCGGCGCGGTGGTCGGCGAAGGAAAGCTGGAAGAGCTCGCCTCGTGGACGGGCGGCACGGGCAAGATTCCGTCGGGCGCCGTGCGCAAGAAGCGGCGCATCGACGTCGATGACGAGAGCGAGAACGAGAGCGATAACGAGAGCGAGAGCGAGAGCGAGAACGAGAGCGAGAGCGAGAGCGAGAGTCGCGGTCCGGCGCGTGCCAGCATCGTTCTCGTCGATCACGATCTCGCGCCTTCTCAGGTTCGCAACCTCGAGGCTGCGACGGGCGCCGAGATCCTCGATCGCACGTCCGTCATCCTGCGCATCTTCGAGCGCCATGCGCGCACCCGCGAGGCGCGCATGCAGGTCGAGATCGCGCGGCTCACCTATCTCGCACCGCGCCTGCGCCAGAGCGGCGGCGGCGATCGACAGCGTGGCGGAATCGGCGGCAAGGGTGCCGGCGAGAGCTCGTCCGAGCTCGATCGGCGACACGTTCGCGATCGCATCGCCGAGCTGAAGAGCGAGCTCGCCAACGTCGAGCGTGAAGCGGGCGTTCGCAGGAAGCGCCGCGTCTCGCCCGACGGAAACCAGCGCACGGTCGCGCTCGTCGGCTACACGAACGCGGGCAAGTCCTCCTGGATGCGCCTGCTCACGAGCGGCGACGTCTACGTCGCCGACGAGCTCTTCGCGACGCTCGACACCACCGTGCGCGCGATCGCGCCCGCGGTCAGCCCGCGCATCCTCGTCTCGGACACGGTCGGCTTCATCAAGAAGCTTCCGCACGCGCTCGTCGCCTCCTTCCGATCCACGCTCGAGGAAGCGCGCGACGCAGGCCTGCTCTTGCACGTCGTCGACGCGGCCGATCCCGCGTTTCGCGCACAGCTCGACGTCACGCGCACGGTCCTACGCGAGCTCGAGGCCGACGACGCGCCCTCGATCATCCTCCTCAACAAGATCGACAAGCTCGACGAGGCCGCGCTCGCCGCGCTCGCCCACGAATTCCCCGACGCGCTGCTCGTGAGCGCCCGCGATCCCGAGCAAGTCCGGCGCGTCCATGCCGCGGTGGTCGCGTTCTTCGAGAAGGACGCCGTCGAGATCGAGCTCTTCGTCAGCTACGCGAAGCAATCGCTCGTCGGCCTGATCCACGAGACCGTGCGCATCGTGGAAGAGCGCTGGGACAACGACGGGCTGCACGTGCGAGTCCGCGGCCCAAAGGCCGCTGTCGCGAAGCTCGAGGCCGAGCTCGCTCGCTGAAGCGAGTGCGTCACGTGTACGAGAGCCACCACCAGTCCTTGCTGCGTCGCTCCTTGAGGCGCGCGAACCAGGCGCATGGCCAGTACAGGATCGCGATCGCGCTCGCCCAGACGGCGTAGGCACCGCCGAGCGACCACTCAGGGCAGCCGCGATGTCCCTCGGGCGGGCTCTCGAACGCATGCTCGCCCCAGCGAAACCACGCAAACGTCGCCGCGGAGATGCTCAACAAGTAGAGGTGCGTGACGTAGAAGAACAAGGGCACGCGGCCGAAGGTCTCCAGCACACGCGCGACTACCGAGGGCAGCGCGAAGCGCTCGAAGGTCGCGAGCAGGAGCAGGAGCGGGCCGAGCGTCATCAGCAGGTAGTCGAGCGAGGGCGGGTACTTCGTGCAGTTCAGGAACGACATCAGCGTGAAGATCGCGCTGTCTTGCGTCACCCAGGGCTCCGGATCGCCGTAGCGGTCGATCGCACGCACGACCACGAACGCCGCGATCGAGCCCACGCCCATGCCGATCAGCGCGCGTCGTCTCTTCTCGGCGTCTCCCAGGTAGAGCTCGCCCAGCCCGAAGCCGAGCGCCATCACGCCGACCCAGGGCACGAGCGGGTACGCGACGATCACGCGCATGCCTTCGCGCGGCGAGAACGCCTGCTGCTCGTGCACGACCGACCAGAGAAATCGCTCGCCCTCGGTCGATCCGAGATGCACCGAGTCGAGGAGGCCGTGTCCGATCACGATCGTCGCGCCGATCGCCACCAGCGCGCGCGGCGAGAGCGACGAGATGGGCGCGAGCAACACCATCGACCAGCCGATGGCCCAGATCACCTGCAAGAGCACGAACGCGTACTCGGGCTCCGGATCCCAGCCGAAGTGAACGAGCGTCAGCTCGAGCACGACCAGCCAGAGCCCGCGCGTCACCAGGAACCTCCGTCGCTCCGCTGCCGTGCGCTTGCGCCCGTACAAATACGCGGAGGCGCCCGCCAACATCACGAACCCCGGCGCGCAGAAGTGGGTGATCCAGCGCGTGAAGAAGAGCAAGGGCCACGTCACCGCGAGGTCGGTCGGATCGATCCGCATCCCGAAGTAGAAGTCGCGCGTGTGGTCCAGGACCATCACGACCATCACGAGGCCGCGAACGAGATCCATCGCACGATGGCGCGTCGCGGGCAGAGAGGGCTCGCTCACGGGGCGGACCATAGCCCGCTTGCGGTCGATGGACCGAATCGGCTACTCGTGCGGACCCACGACGGAGGCCCCCGTGACGCGTCGATCGCTGCTGCTCCTTTCGGTCTTCGCGATCGCCTGCGGTCCCGCGGCGCGCGCGGCCGGGCCCACGATCGCCGCGCTCGGCGGTGCGCGCTCGGTGCGTGCGATCACCGATCTCGAGGAGGCGCGCGACATCGCCACGCTGAACGGATCGACGCTCGTGGCCACCGACGACGGCCTCCTGATCTACACGACAGGCGAAGATCTACCGACGCGGCTCGGGCTCGAGCAGGGGATGCCGAGCGAGGACGTGATCGCCATCGCCGTCGATGGATCCGCGACGTTGGTGGCGACGGCGTCCGGGCTCGTCAGCGTGAGCGGTACGACGGTCACGCCCGTCGCGAACGTCCCGGCCACGCAGCGCGTGATGGATGTCGCCGTGATGCCCGATGGCACCGCCTGGCTCTGCAGCCTCTCGGGCCTGCTGCGGCGGACGAACGATGCGTGGGAGGTCTTCGGCGACCCGTTCGCGTGCACCACGCTCGCGCCTACGCCCGAAGGTCAGCTCTGGGTCGGGACGACCGCAGGTCTCTACTACATCGAGTCGGGCGGCGAAGAGGGCGACGTCGTGCGTGAGCACGCGATCTCGGGCGGCATCCCCGAGGGCTACGTGCGCGCCATCGTGCCCGTGCTTCCAGGGCAGATCCTCGCGCTGCTCTCGAGCGCGAACAGCACCAAGCTCGGCTTCTTCGACGGCCACCATTGGTACGGCTACACGCTGCCCGCGGCGGGCGAAGAGCGCGTCATCGGCCTCGTGTCGAACGAGGGCATCACGATGCTCTTCACGACCGAGCATGCGTGGATCGTCGCGCCGAACGGCTCGGGCGAGTCGTTCTCCGCGACGGATGCCGGCGATGCGACCGTGCGGAGCTTTCGCGCGACGGTCGCGCCGTTCGCCGAAGCCTCACCTCCCGCCGATGTCAGTGTCGCCGACACCCTGCGCGCGCCGTCGGTGTTCGCGCAGCCGCGGACCTCGCGCCCGAGCGCGCCCGGGCTCGTCGCGCGCGCCTACGATCTCGGCACGACGCGCTTCTACCGAGCGCTGTCCGACGGTGAGCACGCGTACGTCGGGGTCGCGAACGAAGGCGTCATGGCCATCGCGCGCGGCGGCGGCGCTCGTCTCACCTCGCGCTCGCTCGTGCACGCCGAGGATCTCCAGGTCGCCACGGATACCGAGAGCGCCGTCTGGATCCGCGGGCGCGACGGAGACATCGCGAAGATGGTCGACGGACGCCTGCGCCGCCTCGCGCTGCCCCGCGAGATCGCCCCGCAAGCCGTCGCCTCGGGACCCGAGGGCGCGTATCTGGTCGCGATCGTGCTCGACGAGCAGCGCCACCCGACGAACGTCGTGCGCGTCTACAACTCGACGCACTCGGGATTCCGTCAGCTTGTCGAGCGAACCCTCACCGTTCCGACTTCGCTCGTCGCCATCCCGTTCGCGGGCGTGGGCCGCGATGGGCGCGTCTGGCTCGGCCTCTCGATCGCGCGCGAAGAGGGCGCCGGTGCGCGCATGTACGGCGCGGCGACGATCGATCCGACGAGTGAGACGGTCCAATATCATCACCGCGACGCGGCTCAAGGAACGGGCCTGCCGATCCCCGACGAGGTCTCGACGATGGCGTTCGACGTCGAGGGGAACGCCTGGTTCGCGACGCTCTCCGGCGCGGTGCGCGTCGAGCCGTTCCAAGCGATCACGTTCGGCGAAGCCCGCGGTGTGCGCGGCGACGTCGTCACGGATGTCGTCGCGGGCACGAACGTCATGTGGATCGCCGCGGCCGAAGGGCTCGGGAGCTACGCCGATCGCGAGTTCGACTTCTTCCAGCCGCCCGTCGTGATGCAGCACCGCCCGACCTCGCTCGCGGCGGACAGCGCCGGTCACGTCTGGGCTGCAGGTCGCTACGGCTTGCTCCAGCACGACGGCACCGACTGGGCGCACTTCGACAGCACCAGTGGCCTGCCCACCGACGAGCTACGAGACGTGGAGGTCGACGGCCAGGGACACGTCTGGCTGCTCACCGCGACGGCGCTGCTCGTGCTCGAGCCTGCGCGCCCGGCTCCGTGAGCCTCGGGTCTACTTCTTCGCGCCCGGCGGAGGCTTCGGCGGCATCGAGCGCGTACCGAGCGTCGCCGCGACCTCTTCCATCTCGTAGTCGAGCGTGAGGTCGGCGTACTCGCTCGCCTTCATGCCCAGCGCCTTGCCGACGCTCTTGATGTACTCGTCCTCGGCGAAGTCGATCTCTTCGTCGGCATCGCGGATGGTGCAGCAGAGCTCGAGCAGCTTGCGCTTGTCGAGCTTGCTCGTCTTCTGGAACTCTGCGGCGCTCTTCTCGAGCGAGAACTTCTTCGCGTCGAAGCCCGTGATGCGCGCCTCGATGTCGGCCGGGAGAGCCGTCGCGCCGTGCAGCTCCTTCAGGAGGTCGCGCACCGCCATCACTTCGGTTCCGTCGCTCGAGCCGTCGGCATGCGCCGCACCGAGCAAGATGTCCGTCACCACCAACAAGCCCGCGTCCGACATTCCGTGTCTCCTCGAGAGGGGGTGAGACTACACGCGATCGGGCTTGCATGGCGATGGCCGGAAACTCGTCCCGATCTGCCCTGTGCATCGAGAGGGATAGCCTGGGGACGGCCTCGTGCAACCCACCGAAAATGTGCGGGATTCGACATGGATCTGCGCGGTGCTAGCCTGTGGATTGCGACAGGAGGAACTTGCGGAGCAAGCAGACGAGTCGGCCGCCGTCGGCTCCTTCGTGGGCCTCGCCCGCCGGCCTCTCGAGCGGGTCGAGCCCGTCCGAAGCCCTGCTCCAGCGGGCGATCGCGGCGCGCGAGCCTGACGAGCGCGAGCGCTGGGCGCGTGCGGGCCTCGACGTCGCCGATCCCAACCGAGCGCCTGATACCGAGTTTCTTCTTCTTCGTCAGCTCTACCTCGCCCAGATCGAGCGCGATCGCTGGGACAGCGCGGTCGAGATCGCGAGCGCGATGGCCAAGGTGGGACCCTTCGCCGATCTCGCGCACAACGATCGAAGCCGCGCGCTCTCCGCGCGGGGCGACGCGAAGGCCGCCATCGCCGCACAGCGCGAGGCCCTGGGCGCGGCACCGAAGGAGCGCCGCAGCTTTCAGGGCTTCTTCTTGGCGACGCTGCTCCACGCCGAGGGCGAGGTGGCCGAGGCGCTCGTCGTGATCGGGAACGCGGAGCGCGCCGCGCAGCGGGATCGGCCGCTCGTTCGCGCGCTGGGCGCCTTCATCCGACTCGACGCCGGCCTCGCCGTCCCTCGCCTCTCGGAGATCGTCGCGGAGCTGGCCCGCAGCCGCTCGCGCGAGGGCTACGGCCAGTATCTGCTCGGCATGATCGCGCACCACATGGGCGACCGCGGCAAGGCGACGGCCCACCTCCGCGCGTTCCTGCGGCGAAACGCCGCCATCGATCGCGCCAAGGTCGTGACGCTGCGGGACGAGCTCCATCGCGCGCGCCGAGTCCTCGCCGACGACCTCGATTGACCCAAGATCCGTCTCGGGCGGCGGACCCAATCGTCTTGGTGCGCGCAGGCCGTCCCGATAGAATGCCCGTCGAATGAAGATCTGCGGAACTTGCGGGACCCGGTTCACCGAGCCGGTCGCGTTCTGCCCGAACGACGGGACGCCGACGCAGGAGGTGCAGGGCGCCGACGCGTTACCGCCCGCCGATCCGCTCCTCGGTCGCGTCATCGATGGTCGCTATCGCGTCGAGAAATCGATCGGCGAAGGCGGCATGGGGATCGTGTACGCCATCACGCACGCCGTCCTCGGCAAGCGCATGGCGCTCAAGGTTCTGCGCGGCGAGATGGCCAAGGATGCCGACGTCGTGCAGCGCTTCATGCAAGAGGCGCAGAGCGCCACGTCGATCGGCCATCCGAACATCATCGACATCTCGGACTTCGGACGCCTGCCCGATGGCTCCGTCTACTTCGTGATGGAGTTCCTCGACGGCGAGTCGCTCTCGAAGATGATCTCGCGCGGCGGCTCGATCCCGATGGTCACGGCGATCCACACCGTGCGCCAGATCGCCAGCGCACTCGAAGCGGCGCACGCGCGCGGGATCGTTCACCGCGACCTCAAGCCCGACAACATCTACCTCGTGAAACAGGGCTCGGACGATCACTTCGTCAAGGTCCTCGACTTCGGTATCGCCAAGGTCGGCGGCGCGAACAGCAAGCTCACGCGCACCGGCATGATCTTCGGTACGCCTCACTACATGTCGCCCGAGCAAGCCGCGGGACAGTCGGTCGACAACCGCACCGACATCTACGCGCTCGGCGTGATCATGTACGAGATGTTCACCGGCAAGGTCCCGTTCGACGGCGAGACCTTCATGGGCATCTTGAGCAAGCACATGTTCGAGCCGCCGCTGCCGCCCAGCCACGTGAAGGGCGCGGGCCTGGGCGCGATCGAGGACGTGATCCTCAAGTCGCTCGCGAAGAAGATGGACGAGCGCTACCAGTCGATGGGCTCGCTCGTCGCCGATCTCGACACGATCGCGACCGGTGGCGTCGTGCAGATCGGCAGCCACGGCGTCCCTCCGCCCGGCAGCCTCGCGGACGCGCTCGAGCCTCCCTCCCGAACGGAGATGCGCCTCGGTCAGTCGGTACCGACGCCCGAGCCCGCGCCGCGCTCGCGCCTGCCGCTCTTCATCGGCGCGTTCCTCGTGCTCCTCGCCATCGGCGGTGTCGTGGGCGGTGCGGCCTACGTGTTCGCCGGCGGGCTCTCTCGCGCGAGCGCCACGGTGCCGCCCGGGACGACGACCATCGGAGCGATCGGCGCGCCACCGCCGTCGTCCGCCGTGGTCGGGCTACCTCCGGTCTCCGGGGCACCTCCCGAGAGCGGTGCGCCGCCGACCAGCGTAGACGCCACGCCGCCGCCGACGACCGCCGTGCCCACGTTCGCGAGCGTGGAGATCCGCAGCGATCCGAGCGGCGCTGAAGTTCTGATCGACGAGGCGCTGATCGGCTCCACGCCCGTTCGTGTGCCGCGACCCACCGTCGGCGAGCGCACCGTTCAGGTCCGCATGCACGGCTACGAGGACACGCGCGTGATCCTGACGTCGATGAGCGATCCGACGCTGAGTGTCGCGCTTCACCGCGTGAGCTCGTCCGGCGGCCATCGACCTCCCCACGAGACCAGCGTCCGGCCCCCGACCACGACGACCGCGCCGCCACCACCCCCCACGCGCACGGGCCGCACCTCATCCGAGGTCGTCGATCCGTGGCAGTGACTCGCGAGGAGCAGTGACTCGCGAGGATCAGCGCGCGGTGGGCATCGCGAGCGCGTTGCTCTCGACGCGATGCGCTCCGTCGCACGTCGTCACGAC
>JAYVCF010000536.1:0-6192 GCA_043750095.1 Deltaproteobacteria bacterium | reverse complement strand
ATCCTGGTGAGCTCCACGACGCAGCTCGAGCTGTTGCACTTCGGGCCCTTCGCGCTGGTCGGTCCGGAGATGGTCACGGTGCGCGACGCGTGGCCCTGGACTCCCATCGCGCAGTCGGTCGGCATCGGCGTGGGCTTTCTCGTCCTCGGCGGGCTCATCAGCACCATCCGCGAGGGCTCGGTTCAGGAGCGACTCAGCAAGCCCATGTCGCAGCGCGATCTCGCGCTCGTGGGGATCGCGTTCATGGCGCTGCTCACGCTCTGGGGCGCGTTCCAGCACGAGGGGGAGCCGCTCCCGTATCAGATGGGCGGCGCGCACATCGTGCGATCGCAAGCGCTTCCGATCGCGATCGGGTTCGGCGATGCCGCCGTCGAGAGCGACGCACGCCTCTTGCTCGCAGATCTCGATCACGACGTGGGCACGCTCGCTTCGGCGATGGACGCGCACGCGCTGCCTCAGATGCGCGTCGTGCTCCGTCGCACGCTCGGTCGCTCGATCCTCGAGCCGGTGGTGCTCTCGCACGCCGACGGGATGCTCGTGCGCGCGAACTTTCTCTCGTCGGTTCACCCGGATCGGGACGCGATCTCGGCCGCGGTCATCGGTGGGATGCTGGACGCGCGAACACGTCGGCGCGCGCGCTTCGAGCCGCGACGCTGGTGGCGCGATGGGCTCGCCACCTACTGGGCCTACGATCAGGGCGCGCTGCCCACGACGCGGCTCGCGCAGGCGTGCTGGGCGACGCACACGCGCGGCCCCGATGCGCCACGCCTCGATCACTTCGAGCGCGTCCGCGAGGAGGTGGGCGAGGTCGCGGCGGCGTCGCTGGCGGCGACGGGCGTGATGGCGATCGAGCGCGCACATCCGGGCGGCGTCGCGGCGCTCGCTCGCGTCTCGTTTCCGGTGAGCCCGACGGAAGACGTTCGCACGACCTTCGCGGAGCGCATGCACCCGCTCCACGCGGAGATCGCCGAGGCGACGGGCCTCGATCGAAGCGCGCTGACACGCGCATGGGAAGAGACGCTGCACGCCATCCGTGCGCGCGCGGACGTCGCAGCGCTCTACGCGTCGCTCCCGAGCGCCGAGGCGACGGTGACCGTCGAGCGTGACGCGAGCGGCATCGTCTCGATCGTCGTGCGCGCCACGATCGCTCCGCACACGAGCGGGCTCACCCTCTCGGTGCGACACCTCGGCATCGGCGCGTTCGATCACGTCGTCGAGGACTACGCGATGCCGCGCGAGACCATCGCCGTGCCCGCCGACGGGAACGCCGAGGTCCGCCTCGCGGGTCGCTATGCGTCGGGCGATCGTGTTCTGGTCCGCGTCGATCTCGAGGGCACCGCGCTCGATGCGCCCATGCGCCTGCACGCCGCGCGGCTGGTGATCCGGTGATCGCGCTCTACCGAAAAGAGATGCGCTCGCTCCTGCCGATGCTGGCGCTCGCGATGTTCCTCGTCAGCGGCGACGTCATCGGCCGCCCGCTCACCGAGCGACTCGACGAGGACACGTTCTCCGAGGTCGCGGGCTTGCTCTCGGGCGAGGGCAGCTTCCTCGGCTTCATCATCTCGATCCTCGCGTTCATGATGGCGTACGCATCGTTTCCGCGAGAGCACGACGAGGGCACGATCGAGTTCCTCTACGCGCTGCCCATCACGCGCCGCGGGATCTTCGTCGCCAAGGGCCTCGCCGGCGTCACCATGCTCTGGGCCACCGCGTGGATGGGGCAGCTCACCAACGCGCTCATCGTGGTGTGGAACCCGGCGAGCTTCGAGGGCGAGCAGCTCGATCTCCGACTCGCCGCGACGGCCGCGCTCCTCCACGCGCTCGTGGCGACGGTCGCGTACGGCCACGGTCTGCTCGCGTCGTTCTTCCGCCGCTTCGGCCTGCTTCCCTACGCGCTCGTCGCGTACCTGTTGATCGTGATCACCGAGGTCGCGCCCGAGCTGGCCTGGCTCGATCCGCTGCGCATCGCGCGCTGCGAGTACGTGGGCGCGCAGCTGGTCGTGCCCTGGGACGACGTCGCGTTCCACCTCGGGATTGCCGGGCTCGCGACGGTCGCCGCCTACGTGCTCTGGATGGGCTCGCTCGATCGGCTCCGTGGGTTCTTCGCGCAGCGCTCGGCGGTGTTCACGCTCGGCTTCGGCTGCGCGACGGCGGCGCTCGGCTTCGTCGGCTTCTTCGTCATGGGGTTCTGGGCCATCAACGAGTACGGCTCGACGCCGCCCGAAGATCCCACCGCGTCGCACGAGGCCGAGGGCGTCACCTTCCAGACGTCGGAGGCGCGCACGACCCACTACGTGTTCATCTACCCCGACAACCTGCACGACACGGCGATGCAGCTCGTCTCGCGATCGGATCGTGTGCTCGAAGAGATCACGCGCGTCGTCGGCGAGCCAGTCGCACCGGCCGTCACCGTGGATCTCGCCGAGGTGAGCGAGCACCACGAGGGAATCACCGCCGGCGCACGCATCCGACTGAGCCTCGTCGATCAGGACTCGTGGCGCCTGGTGCACGTCCTGGCGCACGAGAGCGCGCACGTGCTGCAGGGCACGGCGAGCCACCTTCGTCTGATGGAGAACGGCGACACCACGCGCTTCTTCATCGAGGGCGGCGCCGAGTGGGTCGCGTTCACAGCGTGTACGGGCGAGCGAACGGTGATGACGCCGGACGAGTTGGTGCAAGAGCGCGAGCTTCTTGCGGCCTCGCGTCTCGTCGCGGTGACGAGCTGGGAGCGACATCAGATCCACTTCGACGATCTGGTCGACAACACGGGCTTCGTCACGCGCTGGGACACGACGCTGGCGTATCCGCTCGGCGAGACGTTCTCCGAGGCGATCGCGCGCGCCTGCGGGCCCCCGACGTACGGCGACGTGATCCGGAGCTTCACGCGACCGGAGGTGCCGCAAGACGCCGTGCACGACGTGCTCTTCCGCGACGCGCTCACGTCGGTCGGGTGCGACTACGAGCGAGTCGGCGCGGCCTGGGACGAGCTGATGACGGAGACGGCCCTCGCGGAGCGCGCACGCATCGATGCGATCCCGCGCCTGTCCGGTGGCGTGATCGGCTTCGAAGAGTCCGACGTCGTCATCGAGGCCACGCTCGATCGCGCGCCGCTCGCGGCCGAGCACTACACGCTGCGCGTGCGCGCCGATGCCGCGACGCCCGACACGGAGGTGCGCGGTGTGCGCGGTGACATCGTCGAGGGCAGCGCGCCCCGCCGCGTCCGCTTCGCGATCCCCACGAGCACGATCCGAGGCCTGCGCTTCGAGATCTTGTTCTCGGTGATCGTAGACGAGCGCGCATTCCCGGTGTCGGAAGCGTGGCAGGGCGCGTCGCTGCCATCGGCGCAGTGAGCGCGCGTTGGACATGGGGTGGCCGCGTCGGCATGCTCATCGATGGCGGGAGGGTGATGAGACGCAGCCTGTCGGCGCTCGTCGTGGCCGGTGCGGTCGTCGCATGTAGCGGCGGAGGCGCGATCCCGCTCGCTCCATTGCCCGCGTGCCATCAGGGAGCCACATGCATCGATCCGTTCCCGCAGGGCGGCTCCGTCGACAAGGTCGATCTCTTGCTCGTCATCGACAACGGGTCGTCGATGGGCGAGGAGCAGCTCTCGGTCGTCACGGGGCTTCCTCGCATGATTCAGCACCTCACGACCGGCGATCGAGACGGTGATGGCACCATCGACTTCATGCCGGCGCGCTCGATCCACGTCGGCATCGTCGACACCGACATGGGGCTCGGCGATGTCACGGGAATCGCGAGCTGCGATCCGGGCTTCGGCGACGACGGCCTCATGCAGATCCGCGCGCGACGCCCGGCGACCGGTTGCATGGCGGACTATTCCCGGGCGTATCCGGGCAACGTGTTCGCATTCGACGTCGCCGGGGCGCACACGCCCGCGCAATTCGAGGCCGACCTCGCGTGCGTCGCGGCCCTCGGCACCGACGGTTGCGGGTTCCCGTTCGTCCTCGACGCCCCCCTGAAGGCGATCTCGCTCACGCCAACAGGCAGTGGCGACTCGCCAGTGTCGTGGACACGGCGCGGGTATCTTCCGCCGGTGTTCTACGCGGGCACGTTCGGTCACGGCGATGATCCCGCGACGAACGGCGCGTTCCTCCGGCCCGACTCGGCGCTCGCGATTGTCACGGTCAACGATCACGACGACTGCTCGACCTCGAACCCGAACATCTTTTCTATCGACGACCCGGCGTTCAACGGTGTCGACCTCGCGCTGCGTTGCCACGCTTTCGACGCGGAGCTGTATCCGATCGAGCGCTATGCCGATGGGTTCACCGGCTTGCGCGCGAATCCGGCGTTGCTCGTGTTCGCTGCGATCACCGGAGTGCCGCCAGCGCTCTCGGGTCGAGACCCGGCGACGATTCTCGCGGACCCCGCGATGGTGTCTCAGATCGATCCGACGCATGCGGGCCAGCTCGAGCCGGTATGCATCGAGCCGAGTGGTCGAGGCATTGCGCTCCCTGCGATTCGAGTCACCCGGCTTGCGCAGCAGCTTCGGAGCGCGGGCGCAAAGGTGACGCTCGAGTCGATCTGCAACGCAGACTTCACCTCCGCGTTCGATCACATCCTCACCCTCATCGTCGACACGCTAGGACCGTCGGTGCCATGCATCCGTCCCCTGATGCCCAGCGCCGACGGAACCGTGGACTGCCAGCTGTACGCGAGCGGCACCCACTGCACGGATTTCACGCCCGCTGTGGCCGTCACCGAGAGCACCGATCAATACGGCTACCAAGTCTGTCGGCTGCCGCAGATCACGCGCGACCGCGCGGGGATCGATCCGGGATGGATCTACGATGACGGTACGCTCGGCGCGTTCTCGATGCTTCCGCATGGCTGCACGCAGCGGATCGCGTTCAGCGCGCTGACCGCACACCCAGCGCCGTTCACGCTCGTCTGCCCGTAGCCGCGCAGGTCCCTACTTCTTCGCGGGCTCCGCCCTCGGCGCGTCGGCCACCGCCTTGCGCAGCGCGGCGAGCGCGCGGTCGCACTCGGCGCGGGTCACGTTGAGCGCGGGCGCGAGGCGGATCACGTCGGCGCCGGCGGTGGACGCGAGCACGCCGTCTTCGCGCATCTTCGCGAGCACGCCCATCGCGTCGTAGCCGGCGGCGATCCGCAGGCCGCGAAGCAATCCTTGGCCGCGCGCTTCGACACCGGCGGGCAGCGCGTCGTCCTTCGCCATCGCTTCGAGCGCCGCGCCGACGTAGCCGCCCATCTCGAGCGAGTTCTCGACGAGCTTTTCTTCGTCGAAGATGGACAGCACCGCGAGGCCGGCCGCGCACGCGAGGGGGTTGCCGCCGAACGTCGTGCCGTGGCTTCCGACGGGGAGGCTCTTGGCGAGGTGCTCGCCGAGGACCATCGCCGCGAGGGGGAAGCCGCCGCCGATTCCCTTCGCGAGCGAGGCCGCGTCGGGCATCACGCCGCTCCACTCGCGGCCGAGGAACTTGCCGGTGCGGCCGTAGCCCGTCTGGACCTCGTCGAACATGAGGAGGCAGCCCTTCTCGTCGGCGAGCGCGCGCAGTCCCCGCAGATACGCATCGCTCGCGACCAAGATGCCGCCCTCGGCCTGCACGGTCTCGATGAAGATCGCGGCGGTCTTCTCGGTGACGACGGCGCGCATCGCATCGAGATCGCCGAACGCGACGTGGTGCACGCCCGGCAAGAGCGGCTGCATCCCTGCGTGGTACTTCGGCTGCCCCGTGAGGCTGAGCGCACCCATCGTGCGGCCGTGGAAGCTGTTGTGCGTCGAGATCAGCTCGGTGCGCGCCTTGTCGCCTTTTTCGTAGAAGTGTCGGCGCGAGAGCTTGATGAGCGCCTCGTTCGCCTCCGTGCCGGTGCTGCAGAAGTAGACGCGTCCGAAGCCGGTGCGCTTGGTGAGCTCGGCCGCGAGCAGCAGCTCCTTGTCCGTGTAGAACAAGTTCGAGGTGTGCATGAGCGTGCGCGCCTGCTCGGCGATCGCGGCGGCGAGCTTCGGATGACAGTGCCCGACGCTCAGCACGGCGATGCCGCCCGAGAAGTCGAGGTACTCACGCCCGTCGGCGTCCCAGATGCGACGCCCAACGCCACGCACCATCACGATCGGCGGCTGGCGATAGTTCGCGAGCAGCGCAGGGACCTTCTCGAGGAGCTCGCGATTCGACGACATGCTGGCGAGATACCACGAGACGCCGCGCGGTC
>JAYVCF010000535.1:0-7454 GCA_043750095.1 Deltaproteobacteria bacterium | reverse complement strand
GAGCGTCGCGGCTCGCGCCCGCGCCGACCTCGTAGTAGCGCGACATCAAGAGAACGAAGGGCGTGATGGCGAGCGCGAGCGTGATCACCGCTGCGCGATTCTCGCCGCGCGCGAGACGCCGCACGTACCAAGGCGCAAGGACGAGCACGGGGCTCCAGAACAAGAGGCCCGCACGCGGATGGACGAAGAGGCCGAAGAGCCCGTCCGGCATGCTCCCGCCGTAGATGCCGCTCATCGAGTGCATCATCCCGAAGTGAGCTTGGTGGTCGTACCCCAGCGAGAATGGGCTGCCGAAGCAGGCGTAGTCGTACGCGAGCAGCGGCGCGAGGCCGAGCACGCCGCCCAACACCACCTCGAGGACCGCGACGCCGAGCGCACGCGGCGCCTTTCGAAGCGGCCATAGCGCTGCGATCAAGAGCACACCGGTCGCGAGACAGCTCGTGTAGTCCACCGAGCACGCGTAGCCGGCCAGGACGGCCGCGATCACGCGCGTGGCGCGCCTCGGATTCTTCGCGTGGTCGAGCGCGAGCGCGGCGCACACGGTCACGAGCGCGGCGGCCGTGGCGTGATGAAAGAGCGTGCTCGCGTAGCTTCGGAGCGGCGTCGCGATCGCCAGCGTGATCCCGAGCACACGCGCGCCGGCGCGGGACGCACCGAGCTCACGTGCGAGCCAGTACGCGCCGCCGCATGCGATCGCGGCCATCACCGCCGAGAGCAACGCGGCGCCGAACTCCCACGCGAGCGCGTTGCTCGAGACGAGCCGCGCCGCCAGGTAGAACGGGACCGCGAGCATGGCGGTGCCCGGCGGACGATCCGTGAAGAAGTGACCGCCGAACTGCGAGATGTCGACGTCACGCGTGTACACCACGTAGGGATCGATCACGAAGCTGCCCGTGTCGCCGATCGCGCGGACGAGCGCGTAGTGCGATCCGTCGTTGGACGAGACGACTCCCGCGTCGATCAGGACGGCGCTCGCGAGGGTGACGGCGGCGACCAGGACGAGATCGCTCGCTCGCTCGAGGTGCTCGCGGCGCAGGGACACGGCGCGTCGCTACCCGTTCTCTGGCGCGGACGCAACCGAGACGTATGTTCGGCCCGTGACGAGGGCACGAGCGCGCACAGCACGCGAGGGGACGACGCTCTTGCAGGCGGCCGTGGGAACGTGCCTGGTGGGCTGCCTCCTCGCGGCGTTCGTTCCGGCGTTCCTGCGCGAGCTGCGCCTGAGCAAGGTGGCCGAGGCCTCGCGTGAGCTCGAGCGGCTGCACCTGGCGACCGCGGCGTACTTCGCGACGCCACGCACCGTGAACGACGAGGAGCTTCGCCGCTGCCTCCCGGAGCCGGCAGGGCCCTTCCCCACCGAGCCGACGCGCGACGCACGCCTGCTCGAGTTCGAGGGTGACGACGTGAACCGCGCAGGCTTCGTGGCGATCGGGTTCACCGTCGAGGACCCCATTCGCTTCGCGTACTCGATGACGCCGACGGTGAGCGGCTGCGATCTGCACTCACCCGACGGGACGTACCTCGTGTCGTACCGCGCCGAGGGCGACCTCGACGGCGACGGCGAGCGCTCGTTCTTCGAGCGACGCGATCGCGCGCTGGAGAGCGAGGACGTGCTCGAGCCCATCGGGATCCTCTACGTCCGCGATCGGACGGAGTAGCGATTAACCCGGGGTGAGCGTCAGCGAACGCGTCTCCCGGCCGGGCCTATAGCCAATTGGCGAGGGCCCGATCAACCAGGGGTGAGCGTCAGCGAACGCGTCTCGGTCTGACCCGCGTGGATCGTGACCGTGATCGTCTCGCGGATGTTGAACTCGCTGTTCACGAGGGTGACGGTGTGGTTGCCGGCAGGGAGCTCGATGTGGAGCTGCGGCGTGTAGCCGATCAGGCGACCGTCCACGTAGACCTGCGACGCGGGACGCGTGTTGATGCGGAGCGTTCCGTTGCCTCCCGGGGACGGCGCGACCACCGACGACGGGGCCGGACCGATGCGTGGACCGATGCGCGAAATGGTGGTGGTCTGCGGCGGCGGCGGACGGGAGACCGCCCCGCGCGGCGCGACGTCGAGCGTCGCTACGTGCGTCGCGGACCCTTGCCCCGTGGCGACCACGAGCGGCGCCGAGTAGTCCCGGTAGCCCGTGCGCTCCATCTGCACGGTCCAGGCGGCGCCCGATACGTCCACGTCGGCGGAGATCGGCGTCGCGCCGATCGAGCGACGCTCGTCGCCGCGCACCAGCGTCACGTTCGCACCCGACGGCGTCGACGTGAACGCCACCGTCACCGAACGAAGGGTGAGCACCGCCGCCGGCAGCGCCATCACCTGGCCCGCCGGGATGGTGATCTGCGAGATCCAGGGCGCGTACGTCGCGCCGTTGTCGACGCGGATCTGGTAGGTGCCCGGCTGAAGATCGGTGATCGACACGGGCGTGCGCTGGGGCAGCTCGACGTCGTTGACGAAGACGCGCGCGCCGCTCGGCACGGTGTCCATCGTGAACCCGGTCCCCTGCGCGACGGGGATCACGCCGCCGCCTCCGGTGCCGGTGGTCGTTCCTGCTTCGGGCTCGAGCGCCACGGCCGGGAGCGTGAGCTCCTGACCCGAGGTGAGATCGACGCGCATCGCCCACGTCTCGAAGCCGTGCTTGCGCACCTCGACCAGATGCGAGCCCGGCTCGACGTTGGGCACCACGAAGGGGCTCGTCGTCGAGGTCGTGATGGGCTGGTTGTCGAGATAGACGACCGCATCCGTCGGCGTCGTCGTGAGGTGAATCGTCGCAGGGCTGGACCGGCCGAAGAGCAGATAGCCACCGCCGGCGAGGAGCACGAGGAGCACGACCGCGACCGCCGCGATGATCGGCCCCATCGCGCGACCGGACGACTCGCGGTTGCGAACGACGGCGGTCGGCTCACGACCGACGGGCCCGCCGCCATCGAAGGGCGAGGGCGACCCCATCGGCCCGGGCATCGACATCGGCGACGGCGCCTGCATCCCGGGCGTCGACATCGACGGCGACTGCATGCCCGGCGAGCTGAACGGCGACGGCATCCCCGGCGTCGACATCGACGGCGACCCGTACTGCTGCGACGGGCGCTGCTGCGGCGAGGCCGGCGCGACCGCCTGCACGTTTCCGAGACCGAGCGAGGGACGCGGCGACGGAATCGCCACCGGCATGTCCGCGATCAGATTGCCCTCGGGCTTGTCGTAGATCTGAGTCGAGAGCTCTTCCTCGTCCCAGTCCATGTCGAGCGCAGCACCACCGCTCGCTTTGGCGGCGGGCGCGGCGGGCGCGGGCGGCGGCGGCTGAGGTGCGCTCTGGCGCGGAGGAGGTGGCTGGGGCGCGCTGGGACGCGGGGGCGGCGGAGGCGGTGCGCCCGGCGAGCTCATGCGCGGTGGCGGCGGGACCGCGGCGGGCATGCCCATCATCGTCGGCTTGCGAGCGGGCTTCGGCGGCGCCGCCGTCTGCGCCGCGGAACGCGCAGGCTGCGCCGACATGTTCGCCGCGGCCGCCGGACCATCGCCGTCGATGTCGTCGAACTGCTCGAGACCCGCGCCGAGCGTGGCCGCCTCGGCCTCGAGACGGCGATACTCTTCCTCGCGCGCCGACTCTTTCGCGATCTCTTCCGCGAACGCCTTGCGCATGTACGCGCCCAGGTCCTTGCGCGAGAAGAAGTTGCCGCTCGTGTACATGAACGACTGGAGATCGTCGTGCAGGTCCATCGCCGTCTGGTAGCGATCGTCCACGTCCTTCGCGAGACCCTTGAGCACGATCTGCTCGAGCTCCTCAGGGATGCGCCGGTTGTAGGTGCTCGGCGGCATGATCTCGACGTTCTTCACCTTCTCGAGCGTCGAGAAATCACTCTCGCCGACGAAGAGGCGCTCTCCCGTGAGCAGCTCGTAGAGACAGATGCCGACCGCGAAGATGTCGCTGCGCCGATCGAGCGGCAGACCGCGCACCTGCTCGGGCGACATGTACCCGAACTTGCCCTTGAGGATGCCCGCCTGCGTCTTGCCCGCTTTTCCAGCCGCTTTCGCGATGCCGAAGTCGATGAGCTTCGACTCGCCGTCGTAGCTCAAGAGGATGTTCTGCGGGCTCACGTCCCGATGGACGAGGTTCAGATCGCGACCGGACGCGTCCTTCTTGTTGTGGGCGTAGTCGAGCCCCTCGCAGAGCTTCATCGCGATGTAGCAGGCCATCGGCACCGGCACGGTCTCGCCGCGCTTGCGGGCCCGATCGAAGATCGCGCGCAGGTCC
The DNA here is from genome assembly GCA_043750095.1 of Deltaproteobacteria bacterium. Lineage (GTDB taxonomy): Bacteria > Myxococcota_A > Polyangia > Polyangiales > Sandaracinaceae > JBBSAT01. The sequence goes on along the minus strand of JAYVCF010000535.1, from coordinate 3,207 downwards.
TTGCCGTGCACGAACTCCATCGCGATGAAGTAGGAGTCGCCGACCTTACCGAGGTCGAAGATCTGGGCGATGTTCGCGTGCGTCAGCTGCACGCTGATCTTCGCCTCGTCGATGAACATCGTGATGAACTCTTGGTCCTCCGCGATCGACGGAAGGATCCGCTTCACGGCGATGAGACGCTCGAATCCCTCGACACCGAAGGCCTTCGCTTTGAAGACCTCGGCCATGCCGCCGACGTTCACACGCTCGAGCAGCAGGTACTTGCCGAAAGGAATGGGCTTCTTCACCGACTACCGCTCTCCACGTTTTTCAGGGGCCCCACGTGTTTCAGCCGCCCCACGTTTTTCAGCCGCCACACGTTTTTCAGCCGCGAAGTGTAGGAGGGGTGCCAGAAGCGGGTCAACGACGTTGCGCAGGATCCGTACACCGGGTTCCACAAGAAGTCGGACACGACCCGACATTCCTGCTTTGGATCATGATGCCCCAGACCGCCCCGGAAGCCGAATACTCAGGTGGCCCGACCTAGACAGGTGTGGGTGTACGTGGCATTCGTGGCGCGCCGGTGAGCGAGAAGTCCGACGCGCCCGAGGGCTTTCTGGAGCGGAGCCTCGGCCGTCTAGGTCGGCAGATCCATCGCCGCGCGGGCGCGTTCGTGGGAGTGATCCTGCTCTCGCTGCTCCCCGCTGGGTACCTGGCGCTTCAGCTCGAGGTGCGGGCTTCGTTCCTCGACCTGCTTCCCGACGAGGAGGAGCCGGTCCAGCAGCTCCGGGCCGTCCTCGGGCACGTGCGGGCCACGAGCGATCTCGTGGTGGCGATCCCGACGACCGATCGCGACGAGGCCGAGCGCTTCGGCGCCGCGCTCCTGCGTGAGCTCGAGCACAACCCGCACATCGGCGGCGTCGGCGGACACGTCGACCTGGCGTGGTTCCGCGATCGTCGGCTCCTCTTCGCCGACGAGGCCGAGCTCGCGCGCATCCGTGACCGGGCACGCGACGCGATCGACGACGAGGTCGCGCGCGCGGCCGGCTGGGACCTCGGTCTCGACGACGAGGACGACGCGGCGGCGGGCGCGGACACCGCTGCCACGATGCTCGACGACGTCGAAGAGACCGCCGATGTCCTGGGCGATGCCGACTGGGTCATCACCACCGACGGCCGCTACCTCTGCATCTGGGCATTCTTCTCCACGCCGAGCGGCGATCTCAGTGCGGCGCGCGCGTCCTGGGACGAGGTGCGCGGCATCGTCGATGGCCTCCGCGACGGGACGCGCTTCCCGCGCGACCTCGAGGTGCACTACGCGGGAGGCATCCCCACGCAGGTCGAGGCCGAGCGGGCGCTGCGTGAAGACCTCTCGGTCGCCGGGGCGATCGGCTTCATCGGCGTCGTGCTCCTGATCGTCTTCGCGCTCCGCTCACCGCGCGCGCTGATTCTCTTGTCGCTCCCGCTCTTCGCCGGTCTCGTCTGGACGTTCGCGTTCGCCGAGGTCGCCGTCGGCCACCTCAACATCATCTCGGGCTTCTTGTTCTCGATCCTCTCCGGCCTGGGCATCGAGTACGGCATCCACTTCCTGCACCGCTATCGCGAGCTCCGTGAAGAGGGGCTGGCGCTCGAGCCTGCGATCGAGAAGCTCGTTCCCTCGACGGGCCGCGCGCTCATCAGCGGATCGCTCACGAACGCAGGCGTCTTCGCGGTGATCGCGGCCGCTCAGTTCCGCGGGTTCAGCGAGTTCGGACTGATCGCGGCCGTGGGCTTGATCCTGACGCTGATCGTGACCGTGCTCGGCCTGCCCTCGCTGATCGTGATCGGCGAGCGCATGCGGCCGCTGAAGTTCGTCAAGGCGGCCGAAGGTCCGACCACGGGCGTGCACGTCCCCGCCTGGGTGCGCTGGCCGATCGTCATCACCGTGCCGCTGATCACCGTCGCGTCGATCGTGGTGCTGGCCAACGGCGGCGTTCGCTTCGACGGCAACTGGCGTCTCTTGGCCGGCGACACCGAGGTGAGCCGCTTCGGGGAGTACCTCCGCCATCACCTCGGCGGCACGCGCGAGGCGGGCGCGCTCTGGGTGCGCGACGACGCGCAGCTCGAGCCACTGCGCCAGACCATCGAGGCGCTGGGCGAGTCCCGCGAGGCGCGTGGCGCGGCCTGGGACGTGGTGATGATCCGAACGCTCGACGACGTGTACCCCACGCGCGAGCACCAGCGCGTGCGCGCGGCGCTCGCGGTCGAGATCGGCGCGCAGCTCGCGCGCATTCGTCCCGGCATGCTCGACACCGACGCCCAGCGCGCGCAGCTGGCGGACGCGCAACGGATGGTCGCGGCCTCGCGGCCCTTCACCCTCGAAGAGCTGCCCTACTCCGTCGTCGGACACTTGCTCACGTCGGACGGAACGGGATCCATCGCGCACCTGAATGCGCCCGACAGCGACGACAGCGGGACCGGCGTGCTCACGTCGTGGGCCGAGCAAGCGCGCGACATCGTGCGAGCGCTCCGCGAGGCGCACATCGACGCCCCCATGCTCAGCGAGAACTGGGTGGCGGGCGAGATTTTCGAGCGCATCGCGCGCGACGCTCGCTTCTTGTTCATCGGCACGTTCGCCTCGGTGTTCCTCGTGTTGTTGATCGACTTCCGCCGCCTCGGCGCGACGCTGGCCGTGCTCGGCTCGGTGGCGCTCGGCGTGATCGCGATCGGCGGCGCGATGTGGGCGACCGGGCTCACGCTCAACTTCATGAACGCGACCATCCTGCCGGTCTGCGTCGCCATCAGCCTCGACAACGCCATCCACGTCTATCACCGGTGGCGCGAGGGCGGCCCGGGCTCGATCCCCATCGTGTTGCGTCAGACGACGGTGGCGAACGCGCTGTCGAGCGCGACGAACCTCTTCGGCTTCGGCGCGCTCGTGGTGACACACCACGAAGGGCTGCGATCGGTGGCCTACCTCGCCGCATGCGGCGTCGGGCTCACGTACTTGTCGACCACGATCTGGTTCCCGCTGATGCTGCAGACCGTCGACGGGTGGCGCATGCGTCGGATCGATCACCGGGTCGCGCCGGAGGTGTGACCCTTCGACCGCGGTCGGGAACGAGCAAACTACGGCTCGCCCTCATCGCGTTCGAAGCCTCACACCTCCGGCGCTCAGGTAGGGGGGCGGCTGCTTTTGAATTTCAATGGCGTCTGCGACACGTCCATTGCGTGAATCGCTCCGCGATT
>JAYVCF010000534.1:0-18744 GCA_043750095.1 Deltaproteobacteria bacterium | reverse complement strand
CGCGATGATCACGTGGCGCGCGCGTAGCCTGCGCTCGTCGGCGTGCACCGTGAGCACGCCGCTCTCCCGCGTGAGGCGGGCGCGAGCGCGCACGATCTCGACGCCCGCGTCCACGAGCAGCTTCTCGTACGCCGCGTTCAAGCGCGTGATCTGGGCGTCTTTCCGCGCGACGAGATCGGGCCACGAGTGGCTCACCTCCCCCACGGACCAGCCCATCCCGCGCGCGTCCGAGAGCTCGTGAGCGAAGTGCGCGCCGTATGCGAGCATCTTCTTCGGGATGCAGCCGAGGTTCACGCAGGTGCCCCCGATCGCCGACGCCTCGAAGAGCACCACGCGGGCGCCGAGCGAGGCGGCCACACGCGCCGTGCGGACGCCCGCCGAGCCCCCGCCGATCACGGCCAAATCGAAGGCTCCCTCACCCGGCATGCGTCATCCTCGAAGAGGTAGGTGCGACGCGGCCCGCGACGCGCCAGAATCGTAGTCGACCGTGATTCGTCCGCCCGACCTCTCTCTCTATCACTACGACACGTGCCCGTACTGCTTTCGCGTGCGGCGCGCGCTCTCGCGGCTCGGCGTCGAGCTGGAGATGCGAAACATCTACGGCGACCCCAAGCACATGCGCGATCTGATGGACGCGCGCGGCATCAAGACGGTCCCCGCGCTGCGGATTCACCACGACGAGGGCCCCGACGAGTGGCTGGGCGAGTCGCGAGAGATCGTGACGTACCTCGAGCGGCGCTTCGGCAAGACCGACTGATCTCTCACTTCTCGTCGAGCGCAGCGCGCACGGCGTCACGGAGCGCCTCGATGGTGAACGGCTTCTGCAGCACCACCGCGCTGCCGAGATCCACGCGCTGCCCGCTCGCCCGCCCCTCTGGATATCCGGACATGTAGAGCACGCGCAGCGAAGGCCGACTCGCGAGCAGTCGCAGCGCGAGCCGCGGTCCGCTCATCACGGGCATCACCACGTCGGTGAGCAAGAGGTCGATGGGCCGCTCGCTCTGCGCGGCGAGCTCGAGCGCGTGCGCGGGCGTCGCGCCCTCGAGGACTTGATAGCCCTCGGCGCGAAGCGCGCTCGCCACGATCGTGCGGAGCGCCACCTGGTCTTCGACGACCAGGACCGTCTCGCCGGCCGGCGTCTCGGATCGCACGGGGCCGGACCCCGGCCTCGCTTCTTCTGCTGCGCGCGCGGCGGGCAAGTGAATGGCGAGGGTCGAGCCGAGCCCTTCCCCCGTGCGGATCAGGATGCCGCCGCCCGCGCTCTTGACGATGCCGTACACGGTGGAGAGCCCGAGACCGGTGCCGGAGCTCGGTTCCTTGGTCGTGAAATAGGGCTCGAAGATCCGCGCCGCGATCTCCTCGCTCATCCCGACGCCGCCGTCCGTGACGGCGATCACCACGTAGGGACCCTGCCTCACGCCGCCGAGCTCGCTCGCGAGCGACGCGTCGACGTCCACGCGCTTGGTCTCGATCACGAGCCTGCCGCCCTCGGGCATCGCGTCGCGCGCGTTCACGACGAGGTTCATCACGACCTGCTCGAGGTAGACGCGATCGAGCTGGACGCCGCCCACGTCGTCCGCGAGCTGCGTGACGAGCTCGATGTCCTCGCCGATGACGCGACCGAGAAGGCGCGTGAGCTCCTCGACCAGCCGGTTCACGTCGTGGACGTCACCGCCGGGCGGACCGGCGCGCGAGAACGCGAGCAGCTGGCGCGTAAGCCCCGCGGCCTGCCCGCTCGCTTCCATGATCGCGTCGAGGAGGGAGCGTGCCTCGTCGTCGGCCGAGAGCCTGCGCGCGAGCATCCCGGCGTTGCCGAGGATCACGCCGAGCAGCGTGTTGAAGTCGTGCGCGACGCCGCCCGCGAGCCGGCCGATCGCCTCGAGCTTGTGCGTCTGCCGCAGCTGCTGCTCGACGCGCGCACGCTCGGCCATCTCGCGCCGTAGCTTGTCGTTCGAGTCGCGCAGCTCGCTCGCACGCTGCTCGACCCGGTTCTCGAGCTCCTCATGCGCACGACGCAGCTCCTCTTCTACGCGCTTGCGCGAGAAGAAGTCCGGAATCGCGATGTGGTCGCGGACCAAGCCCTTGGGCGGCGTGCTGCGCCGGTGCGCTTCGAGGCGCTCCTCGATCCGACTCGGCGGGGCCATCAGGAAGCGACAGCGGGCATCACCGCACGCGCGACACTCTACCTCGGTGGCGACGAGCACGATGCCGAAGCTCGCCTCGCACCAGCCCGACGAGTAGCCGGCGTTCATGATGCAGACGGGCCTGCGACGAGGCTTGCCCGCGCGGAGCCAGGCGTCCGACTCGAACGAGTACGGATGATCGTAGATCAAGTAGTAGTCGTCGTTCGGTGCGGGCCTGGACGCGGCATCGATGTCCACGAACGCCCAGCCCGTGTGGGAGAAGTGGATCGGCCCGGCAGACAGGCGCGCGATCGGATCGTCCACGCCCATCTTCTCGTGGAACTTCTGCGCATCGGACTTGCCGATGGCGTGCGCGAGATCGAACAAGATGTTGCGCGCGAACTCGTTCGCTTCCTCTTCGCGTCCGGCGCCGAAGAGCTCCTCGACGAGCGAGAAGAACTCCACGGAGAGCGACGCCGCGCGCACGAGCACGTAGCGCTCGCCCGAGATCTCGATGGTGCCGAGCGTGGGGTCGAAGCGCATCTCGGCGAAGTACCGAGAGACGAGCTCCTCGGCCGCGCGAAACGGCTCCTCCATCTCTGGCGGTACGTGAACGGTACGCAGCAAGACGTCCCCGCCACGACTATAGAGCACCTCGAGGCGTTCCTCCCCCAGCGCGCGGCGCCTTACGTTCTCTCGGCGCTCACGAGCCGGGATGACTTCGAGCCAGCAACCCTTGCGCTCGCAAGAGTCTCGAGGCCCGGGTCGACAGGACGCGGATCGTGATCGATGCTGCGGCCCCCGTGGCGACCCTCTACCTCTCGATTCTGGCCATCATGGGCATCGACGCGCTGCTGCTCGTCGTGCTCGGCTGGGCCTACAACTCGCCTCGCTTCGCGACCCGGCGCATCAGCCCGATGCCCCCGCTGCGGGTGGGGATGGCCGAGCGGATGAAGTACTTCGGGATCAGCAGCGTGCTCTCCCTCGTCTTCATCGGCAGCATGACGTGGGCCCTGTTCGGGTGGGGCATCGCCGACCTCGCGCAGCCCTCTTGGCGCGCACCGCTCGACGCGCTCGTCACAATCCTGCTCTACGACTTTCTCTACTACTTCCTGCACCGGCTGATGCATCACAAGAAGCTCGTCCGGTACGTCCACGCGGTGCACCACCGTGCGCGCAACCCGAGCGCGCTCGAGTCGTTCTACCTCCACCCGGTGGAGCTCTTCGCGGGACTCGCGCTGCTGCACGGATGCATCGCGCTCCATGCGCTCGCTGCGGGACCGATGTCGATCGCCGGCTACGCGATCCTGTTCTTCTTCCACTCGACGCTGAACATCCTCGTGCACTCGGGGATCGTGTTCGGGACGCCGCTCCTCGCGCCGCTCGATTGGCTCGCGAAGAAGCACTCCATCCACCACAAGGACGACTCCGGTCGCAACTACTCCTCGCTCACGCCCATCCCCGATATGATCTTCGGTACCTCCGCATGAACACGCTGCACGCTGCGCCCATCGTCGATCCCACCCGCCCCGACGGCATCCCCTGCTCCGATCCCGCGACGCGCGAGTCGCTCGGCGACGTCGCCGTGACCCCGCCCGCCGAGGTGCGGAAGAAGGTCGCGCGCGCACGGGAGGGCCAGCGCGCATGGAAGCACACGAGCTTCGCCGAGCGCCGCGCGGTGCTGGGGCGCCTGCTCGATCGCATCCTCGACGACGAGGAGCGCCTCGTGCAGCTCGTCTGTCGCGACTCGGGCAAGACGCGCGAGAACGCGCTCATGGGCGAGATCTGGCCGATCTGCGAGAAGCTCCGCTGGACGATCGCCAACGTCGAGAAGCACCTCGGGCCCGAGACCGTCTCGGCCGGCGTGCTCGCGCACAAGCGCGCGCGCCTCGAGTTCCACCCGCTCGGCGTCGTCGGCGCGATCGTGCCCTGGAACTATCCACTGCAGAACGTGCTCAGCCCCGCGATCACCGCGCTCGCCGCCGGCAACGCGTACGTGGTGAAGCCGAGCGAGTGGGTCGCATGGTCGAGCGGGCCCTTCGTGGCGCTGATCCGCGATGCGCTCGCGGCCGAGGGTCACGACCCCGAGCTCGTGCAGATCGTGCAGGGCGACGGGCGCGCGGGCCGCGCGCTGATCGAGGCTGGCCTCGACACCATCGTGTTCATCGGCTCGGTCGAGAACGGGCGGCGCGTGCTCGCGGCCGCAGCCGAGACGCTGACGCCGGTCGTGCTCGAGCTCGGCGGCAAGGATCCCTTCATCGTCTGCGAGGACGCCAACCTGGAAGCGGCCGTCCACGGCGCGCTCGCGGGAACGTTCATCAACTGCGGCCAGAACTGCGTCGCGAGCGAGCGCATCCTCGTGCACCGCGCGATCGCGCCCGCCTTCGAGAAGAAGGTCGCGGCCGCGGTCGGAGCGATGCGCCAGGGCGTGTCGCGGCCCGGCCAGCTCGTGGACGTGGGCGCGATGGCGACGCCACTCCAGCTCGAGATCGTCGAGCGACTCGTGAAGAAGGCGATCGAGCAGGGCGCGCGCGTGGTCGCGGGCGGCTCGCGCACGATGAGCGATCAGGGCGAGTTCTACGCGCCCACGATCCTCGCCGACGTATTGCCCACCATGGACATCATGCGGGAGGAGACGTTCGGGCCGGTGCTCCTGCTCTGCACGGTCGACGGCGACGACGAGGCCATCGCGATCGCGAACGGCACGAGCTTCGGGCTGGGCTCGACCGTGTTCTCCGGAGACCGCGCCCGCGCGCGCAAGATCGCGGCCGCGCTCGAAGCGGGCATGACGGGCATCAACGACTTCGGCGGCATGACGTACATGGCGCAGGATCTGACGTTCGGCGGCGTGAAGCAGAGCGGCTTCGGTCGGATGAACGGGCGCGAGGGCCTGCGCGCGATGTGCAACACCAAGTCGGTGCTCGACGATCGGCTGCCCTTCACCTTCCCGAGCAAGGTGTACCCGGTGTCCTCGCGTGACTTCGGCGTCACGGCGGGCACGCTCGATCTGATGTACGGGCGCGGCCTTCGGCGGCGCCTGCGCGGCGTCGGCCGCATCGTGCGCTCGCTCTTCGCGTGACGGAGATCGCCGACTACGTCGTCGTGGGCGGCGGCTCCGCGGGATGCGCGGTCGCCGGCGTGCTGGCGGATGCGGGCGCGGCCGTGACGCTGCTCGAGCAGGGCCCGAGCGCCGACGAGCACCCGGCCGTCTTGCGCGCCGACGGATACAAGGATGCGTTCGTCGACGACGGCGTCTTTCTCGAGCGCTTCACGGAGCCGCAGGCGCACGCGGCACGTCATCGCATCTTCGCGGGCACGGGCGGTGTGCTCGGCGGCAGCGGCGCGATCAACGCGATGGTGTACACGCGCGGCGCGCGCGAGGATCTCGACGAGTGGCCCGTCGGCTGGCGCTGGGACGACTGCGTGCCGCACTTCGAGGCGCTCGAAGCCCGCCTGCGCCTGAGCAAGAAGGCGCCGACGCGCTTCACCGAGGCCTGCGTCGCGGCCGCGGTTGAGGCGGGCTTCCGCCGGAGCGAGGACTTCCACGACGGACGCCTGGGCAACGCCATCGGCTACGAGTGGATGAACTTCGAGGGCGAGTTGCGTCGCAACGCGTACGTCGCGTTCGTGCAGGGCCGCCCGGAGATCCGCGTGCTGACGCGGACGTGCGCTCAGCGCGTCGTCTTCGAGGGCCGTCGCGCCGTCGGCGTGGAGGTGGAGCGCGAGGGACGGCGCGACGTGATCCGTGCGCGCCGCGAGGTGATCGTCTCGGCGGGCGCGCTCGAGTCGCCGAAGCTGCTCATGCTCTCCGGCGTAGGGCCCGGCGCGGACCTCGCGGCGTTCGGGATCCCGATCGTCGCGGATCGCGCGGAGGTCGGCCGCAACCTGCACGATCACCCGAACGTGCCCACGTTCCACCGCGCGGGGATCGAGATCGACTTCTTCGCTCCGCAGCTCTATTCGTTCTTCCGTACGCGCCCCGAGGCCGATCTGCCCGAGGGACAGAGCGACAGCTGCTACGTGTTCTGGCCGGCGCGCTCGGCGATGAAGGAGGCCACGCAGCGCGTCCTACCGGGCCAGGTCTTGCCCGCGGCGCTCTACGGCGATCTCGGCAAGGGCCTCGTGCGCTTCGCGATCGAAATGGGCTTCGCTCTGCCACCTCTGCAGCGTTTCGTGGACCACGTGTTCGGGATCATCGTCATCCTCGGCAAGCCCAAGAGCCGCGGTACCGTCACGCTGCGCTCGCCGCTCGCACGCGAGCCTGCGCGCATCGACCCGCACTACCTCGAGCACCCGGACGACCTCGACACGCTCGTGCGCGGCGTCGAGCACGCGCGCCGGATCGCCGCGGCCAAGGGCCTCGCGGACGTGGGCGCGCGCGAGCTGATGCCGGGCTCGTGGGTGCGCTCGCGCGATGCCATCGCGCGCTTCGTCGAGACGAACCTGATCACCACGTACCACTTCGCGGGCAGCTGCCGCATGGGCACGGACGAGGACGCCGTGGTCGACACGAGCCTGCGCGTCCGCGGCGTCGACGGGCTGCGCGTGGCCGATGCGTCGGTGATGCCGACGACACCGGTGTCGGCGCTCAACGCGCCCAGCATGATGATCGGCGTGAGGGCGGCGCGGGCGTTGCTCGATACGGAGGACTGAGCTCGCGGTGCGTCAGCTCTTGGCGAACTTGCGACGGAGGAACGCGTCCTCTTTCTCCCAGCCGGCGCGCGCTTCCTTCTCGGCCTGAGACTCGATCAGCCCGCCGATGCCGAACACGTGCGCTTCGATGATCAGCTCGTCGACGCGGCGGCATTGGTCGTCACCCACCGGCTCGAGGCGCAGCGAGCCGCGCGTGCTGACGATCTGCTTGCCGCCGCCCGGGGGCGGCACCATGCGCCAGGTCCAGAAGTGCTTGTCGCGATCGAGCGTGCCGTGATCTTCGTAGCTGAAGTCGCCGAGGATCTTCTGGAGCGGCCCCGGCAGCGCCACCTTCGGCACGACGCGCAGCTTTCGGCTCGCGTCCGTCGTCTCGAGCACGTCCAACCCGCGGTAGCCCAGCACCTCGAGATAGAGGGTGCGCGCGTAGTCGGGCGAGAGGAACGTCTTCCAGAACGTCTCGCGCGAGCACGGGAGCACGACCGAGTGGCTGAGCGTCTTCATCGCGCGGGCTCTAGGGCGAGGGGCCGCGGCATGCAAGCGCGCCTCAGCGCTCGACCGCGCGTCGATCGAGGCGGAGACATTCCGCGTCGGAGACGCCTGCGTCGATCCTCGCAACCGAGGATTCGCCCGTCTCCTTGACCAACTTGACCAACACGCGGCCCCACCTCACGCTGTTTCCATGAGCACGAAGTCGGTCAACCTCTACGAGGCGAAGACGCAACTCTCGAGGCTCGTCGACGAGGCGGCCGACGGCGCGAGGATCGTCATCGCGAAGAACGGGGTGCCGCGCGCGATGCTGGTGGCGCTCGCCTCGCCGAAGCGCCGCCGCAGGCCGGCCAACGCGCTGAAGATCGCCCACCTCGCCGACGACTTCGACGCGGTGGACCCCGAGATCGCGACGCTGTTCGAGCGAGGGCGGCCCTGATGCAGGTCTTGCTCGACACCCACGTGCTCCTCTGGTGGGACAAGAGCGATCCGCGCCTCGGCGCGACGGCGCGCGAGGTCATCGCAGATCCGACCAACGACGTCTTCGTGAGCGCCGCCTGCTCGTGGGAGATCGCCATCAAGGCGCGCAAGGGAAAGCTGAAGTTCCGGGGCTCGCCCTCGAAGTTGATCGCGGCGAACGGCTTTCGTCCGCTCTCGATCTCGCCCGAGCACGCAGAGCGCGCCGGCTCGCTCGACTGGAGCCACCCCGACCCGTTCGACCGCGTGCTCGTGAGCCAAGCACAGGACCTGGGCCTCGTGCTCGTCCATGCCGACGAGATCATCCGGGCGTACGCGGGGGTCAGTCAGCTCTGGGCTCGCTGAGGTCGAGACCTCGGCCGCAGCGTCGCCGGCCGCGCCCCCCGTAGCGGCCACGCACCCCTCCCAGCCCGCTCACTCCGTGACGGTGAACTCGACCTGGCCGATCACGGTTCCACCCGAGTCGCGCACCACCGCGCGCCACTGGCCAGCCCTGGCGCCCGTGCGCGCGACCGTGTGGTAGTGGCGCTGCGCCGGGATGGTGAGGTGCGTGCTGCCCACGCCCGTGCCGACCGGCTGATCGGCGCGCTGGAACTGCACGGTGATCTCGCCCTCGGCGCCCGTGTTGTTCTCGACGGTGATGGCGATGTAGATGCGGCTATCCGCGTGGGTGAACGACGTCGCGGGATCGACGGCGCGCCCGTGCACGAAGCCGTGCGCGGCGACCACTTCGCTGGCGGTGAGACCGGCCGTGGCTTGCGCCAACGCCCCCGAGACCAGCGCGACGCTCGAGAGCGCGAGCACCAAGAGACCCCCCAAGAGACCAGCGACCGAACCGAAGACCTTGTTCTTCTGCATGACTCTCATCTCCCTCGTGGCCCGCCGCCCGGCGAGCGCGATCCACCGATTGCAAACATCCGGCCCGAGCTTCGACCCCAGAATGCCCGGCTCTTCTCAGCCCGCGCGTGGCAGCCGCACCACGTTCGTGGCGTCGCTTCCACACACGGCCCCGGAGCGTCAAACGACGGCGTTCGCGAGGAACCGCGCGAGCGCCTTGGTGCGTCGCGCGAGGCTGTCGAGACTGCACCACTCGCGCGTCTCGTGAAAGTGTTGTCCGTAGGGACCGAGCCCGTCGATGCAGGGCACACCGTGGGACGCGAGGATGTTCGCGTCCGATCCGCCGCCCTGGAGCGGGGCTTCGTCCGCACCGAGGCCCACTGCGCGCGCGGCGGCTGCGTACGAGGCGAGCAACGCCGCCGTCTCCGCGCGCGGCTCCATGGGCGGGCGCGTGACGCCGCCTTCGAGACGCAGCGTCGCTTTGCGCAGCCGAGGAGGCGCCAGCGCGTCGACGACGTTCGCGAAGGGGTCGGCGATCAACGCGCGCATCGCGGCCTCGAGGCGAGCGACCTCGCCGAGTGTCTCGTAGCGCGCGTCGAGGTGCGCCACGGCGTGGTCGGGCACGGTGTTCTTCGCCGTGCCGCCCTCGATCAAGCCCACGCTCACGGTCGTACCGCTCGCGAGATCGCTCAGCGCTTCGAGCCGCGGCAGAACGAGCGAGAGCGCGACGATCGCGTTCGTGCCCTCGAGGTAGCGGTTCCCGGCGTGCGCCGAGACGCCCCGCGCGACGACGGAGTAGAGGCCGCCGCCCTTGCGTCGCGTGACGATGCGATCTTGTTCGCGACCCGCCTCGAACACCAGCGCCGCGCTCGTCTTGTCGGCGAGAGACGCGAAGAGCGCGGAGCTCGAGGGCGAGCCGATCTCTTCGTCGCTCACCACGATCAGGCGGATCGGGAGCGCGCGCCGGCCTTCTGGCCACGCCGTCGCGAGCGCTTCGAGCGCGAACACCATCGCCGTCAGCCCGGACTTCATGTCGAGCACGCCGGGCCCGCGCGCGACGTCGCCTTCGCGTCGGAATCCCGAGAAGCCCATCGCGCGCGGAAACACGGTGTCGAGGTGCCCGACCAGCGCGATCGCCCGCGCGTCGGCGCCGCACGCTGCCGAGGTGTAGACGCGATGCGCGGCCACGGCTCGCGCGGGCTCGGGGACGCGCTCGATGCTCAGCCCGGCACGCTCGGCCGCCGCATCGAGGATCGCGAACGCCGCCTCCACATCTTCGGGCTCGCGGCTGCAGCTGGACTGCTCGACCAGCGCGGCCAAGAGCGGCAGCTGCGCGCGCTCGAAACCCGCGTCCACGGCGGCATCCAGCGCTCGCGTATCCGGTCGATCCACGAGTGCGCTATACACCACTCACCTCGATCGATGAATCGGGGCCCCGCCCTCCCCGTCGATCACGAGGACACCTCATGCGGACGCGCTCCCTCATCCTCGGCGTTCTGCTCCTGGTCACGACGCTCGTGAGCCTCGCGGCCGCGCAGGGCCATCGTCGGACGCCGCCGCCGCCCCCGGCGCGCGCCATTCCGATGACGGGCACCGTGATCGACTGGAGCGTGTTCGTCTCGGCCTTCGGCGAGGCGCCCTCGAGCCGCACGCCGATCACCGGGGCCGCGACGCCGATCTCGTTGCCCTCCGAGACCGGCTGGAGCTGCAGCGTCGGCACACCGACCCGCGCGGCCGTCGACTCCGAGCACTGGTCCGAGGTGCGCACGCTCGAGTGCCGCCGCGGCGATGCGATCCTCTCGACGACCGGCTTCTGCCAGATCGCCCAGACGAGCTGGGGCGCGCGCGCCGCCGTGCTGAGCCTCGGCTCGACGAGCGTCGACGAGCGAATCCAGCTCACGGTCGACTGCATCGTCCGCAATTGATCCCGTGACGACCACGCTTGCGACAGCTTCGCCCCCCGGCTAGGGTTCGCGCCCTTTGGGCGAAATCTGCGCGCTTTTCGCGCCACCCGCCCCGTGAAGGCCTGCCCATGCTCGAGCTCATTCAGCAGCGTTTCCAGACCGTCATCCTCCTCCTCGTCGTGCTCGCGCTGAGCGCCGTCTTCATTCTCCAGTTCGGCGGGCCGCAGGCGCGCGGCTGCACCGAGTCGATCCAGCAAACGCACTTCGCGGCGCGGGTCTACGGCGAGACCATCACCGAGGGTGACTTCCGCGCGGCGTACGCCGTCGTGAACTTCTCGCAGTACCCGACCAAGCAAGCGCGCACGCTCCGCCTCCGCGAGCTGACGCTCGATGGCCTGGTCGAGCGCGAGCTCCTGGCGCACGAGGCCGAGCGCATCGGCTTCGCGGTCGACGCGACCGAGATCATGAACGAGTTCGTCGAGACCGGCGTCATGTACCGGAACCCACCGGTGGACGCGCCGGCGGGCTATCCGGGGCCGGCGCTGAACGCGATCGACTTCACCGACGACGGCGGCGAGTTCTCCAGCAAGGGCGTGCGCCGGTACATCAACAACCACCTGCGCCGCAGCTCCGACGAGTTCACGCACTGGCAGGTCCGCGAGCGACTCGCGACGCGCATGCGCGAAGCGGTGGCCGCCCAGGCCACCATCGCGCCCGAAGAGATCCACGACCAGTACGTGCGCGACACCGAGCGCGCCAAGCTCCGCTACGCCCAGTTCCGCGAGTCGTACTACCAGGACCGCGTGGATGCCGGCGAGACGGCCGTGCGCGCATGGATGGAAGGTCACGCGAGCGAAGTGGACGCGGAGTACACGCGGCAGCGCCACCGCTACACCGACCTCGAGCCGCAGGTTCGCGCGCGCCACATCTTGATCAAGGCCGCGGAAGACGCGCCGGAGGCCGATCGCACGGCAGCGCGGGCGCGTGCCCAAGCGCTCCTGGTGCGTGCACAAGCGGGTGAGGACTTCGAAGCGCTCGCGCGTCAGTACAGCGAAGACGAGGGCAGCGCGCCCTCGGGTGGCGACCTCGGATGGAACGCGCACGGCCGGATGGTCGCGCCCTTCGACGAGGCACAGTTCGCGACCGAAGCGGGACACGTCACCGATCACGTCGTCGAGACGCAGTTCGGATTCCACGTCATCGACGTGGTCGGTCACCGCGAGGGCGACGTGCCGGAAGACGAAGCGCGCCTCGAGATCGCGACCGGCCTCTACCAGGCGTCGCAGGCGAGCGAGCTCGCGCACCAGGACGCCATTCGCGCGCTCGCCTACCTCCGAGCCGGCCACACCATGGACGAGCTCGACCAGCAGCTGCTGCACAACTGGGTCGAGGCCGCGGCGGCCCCACCCGTGGCGCCCGCGACGGATGGCACCGAGCCCACCCCATCGGACGAGCCAGAGCGCGACCCCTCGGCGCCGCAGGTCCACGAGACACGCTCGTTCGGACACACGGACACGCCCATCTCGGGCGCGTTCGACGCGGGAGCGCTCACGCGCGCGGCGTTCGCGATGACGCTCGCGTCACCGCTGCCCGAGGAGCCCATGCAGCTCGGCACCGACTGGTTCGTCTTCCAGCTCACCGAGCGCACCATCGCGACGCCCGACGGCCTGACGGACGACGTTCGGCAGACCATCGAGACCTCGCTGCTGACCACCAAGCGCCAGGAAGCCGTTCGCGCGTTCGTGCACGACCTCCGCGAGCGCGCGATCGCCGACGGCCAGCTGCGCACCGACGAGTCGGTCTTGCGGTACGGCGACGAGGCCGAGCACGAGGATGGCGAGGGCGAAGGCGAGGGCCACCAAGAAGAGGAAGAGTCGGCCATCGATCGCCGCCTCCTCGATCTGCCGTCTTGAAGAGGGCGTCTTGAAGAGGCCGTCTTGAGCAGGCGGACGCTCCACGTCCTACCGAACGGGCTGCGCGTCGCGCTGCATCCCGCGCCCCACCTCTCGACCGCCACCATCGCCCTCGCGGTGCGCGTGGGGTCACGCTACGAGACGCCCGCCGAGAACGGCATCAGCCACTTCCTCGAGCACATGCTCTTTCGCGGGACCAAGGGGCATCCGACCTCGCACGCGTGGAACGATGCGTTCGAGCGCCTCGGGGGCACGCTGAGCGCGTCCACGACGGCCGACCACACGCTCTACGACGTGACCGTCCCGCCTGGCGACGTGGTGACGGCGATCCATCTCATCGCAGAGATCTTCGAGCCCATCCTCTCGCACGTGGACGTCGAGAAGCGCGTGGCGCGCGAGGAGATCCTCGAGCACCTCGACGAGGACGGCCGCAACGTCGACGCCGACGATCAGATTCACCTGGCCGCGTTCGGGGATCATCCGCTCGCCCAGCCGATCCTCGGGACCGAGGAGAACCTCGCCGGCTTCGATCGCGAGGCGCTCCTCGCCTGGCACCGCGCGCACTACGTGGCCGAGAGCGCCGTGCTGGCCGTCGCGGGCGCCTTCGACGAGATCGCCGTGCTGGCCGCAGCGACGCGCGCGTGCTCGGGCATTGCGCGCGGCACCGTGATCGTCCCGCCGCCCTTCGTCCATACGCCTCCGGGCCCCGCCTTCCACTACGTGGACAGCATCGGCGCCCAGACCGACGTACGGATCGCGTTCGCTTCGATGGGCGAGAAGGATCCGCGCCACGCCGCGCTCTCGCTCCTGTCGCGGGTCGTGGACGACGGAATGAGCGCGCGTGTGTTCCGCACCATCGTCGAGGACCGCGGTCTCGCGTACGAGGCGTTCGGCGATCTCGCGAGCTACGAGGACACGGGCCTCTACGTGCTCGGTGCGAGCACCGCTCCGGAGAGCGCGGTGGCGGTGACCGAAGCCCTGCTCGACATCGTTCTGGCGCTCCGCGACGGTGAGATCACCGAGGGCGAGATCGAGAAGGCCAAGACGCGCGCACACTTCGGCGTGCGCGCCGCCAACGACGACCCGGGCGCGCTGGCCGACCTCGCGGCGACCGGTCTGATCTTCGGCGTGGACACGGAACTGGCCACGCTCGCGGCCGAGATCGACCGCGTCACGATCGAGGACCTGCGGGCCGCCGCGCGCGAGGTGTTCCACGAACGATCCCTTCACGTGGTCGCGGTCGGCTCGCTCTCGGAGGCCGAAGAGGCCGCGCTCTCGAACGTGGTCCGTCGCGTACGCGCGACTTGACGCGATCGATCGTTTTTCTAATATCGCCGCCGTGGCCTCGATCGCAAAGCGCAGGGTGTCGATCGATCCGCGTCAGACCGCGATCGACTTCGACGCGCTCGATGCGCTCCCGGAGCCGCGGGCGACCGAAGTCCATGCCCTGCCGGAAGAGCGAATCGTGCTCTTGCTCACCCCCCGCGTGGGCGCGTGCGAGGTGGTCTGGACCGAGAACCGCCGCACGGTTCTCTCGAGCTTGCGGCAGCGGGAGCGGATGGTCGTTCGCCTCCATCGCGTGTTCGGCGGCGCCCCCGACGATCTGATCGACGCGGTGGGGCGCTACCTGGCGAACGGCGACCGACGCGCGTCCGCGGCGATCTCGCGCTACGTCGACGCGAACCGGCGATCGATCTCGGAGAGGAGCTCCCCGCGCAGCCTCGAAGCGCGTGGCGACACGCACGACCTCACGTCGATCTTCGACGAGCTCGAGCGCGACGAGTTCGCTGGCCTCGTGTCCGGCGTCGGGATCACCTGGGGCCGACGCGGACACTCGCCGCGACGAAGGCGCCGCTCCATTCGCCTCGGAACCTACTCGCATGACGAGCGCGTGATCCGCGTGCACCCCAACCTCGATCAGGGCTGGGTGCCGCGCTTCTTCGTTCGCTTCATCGTGTTCCACGAGATGCTCCACCACGTGGAGCCCGCGCGGGTCACCGAAACGCGGACCGAGTTCCACACGCCCTCGTTCCGCGCCAAGGAGCGGGCGTACCCCGAGTACGAGCGATCGATCGCCTGGGAGCGCGCGAACCTCGGTCGGCTGCTGCGGACTTGAGAGCGAGAGCGAGAGCGAGAGCGAGAGCGAGAGCGAGAGCGAGAGCGAGAGCGAGAGCTCACGGCGTGAACGTCGTACACGTCCCGGGCGTTGGCGGCGATGTATCGACCCATCCGCCCGTCGCGCTCCGCGACACCGAGTGTCCCGAAGTGACCGTCGGCACCATCGTGGTCGCGGGCGCGGTCCCGCTCGCATCGAGCAAGCCGCCCGTGTTGGCGTCGCCGTAGATCACGGCGTCCACGGGCCGGGTCGTGTCGGTGATCGACGAGGCGAGCCCGTACATCAGCGCGACGCCCGCGGCCGATCCCGCGGTCACGTTGTGCAGGTCCGGGTTGAAGTTGATCGTATCCGTACATGCGGGACCGCCGCAGTCGGGGCCGCCGACCAGGATGCAGCCCCCCGCAGGGATCGACGTGGCCGGGAGCTGCGTGAACGAGTAGCGGTAGTTCGTGGTTCCGTTGCCGAGCGTGTAGCAGGAAACCGGAACCGCCGACGCGCCGGCGTTGCGCAGCTCGATCCACTCGTGGCCGTCGTCGCCCGTCGCGCCACCGCCGAGCGCGTCGTAGAACACTTCGCTCAAGATCAGGCGCCGCGCGCTCACAGCGCCCATGCAGGGCGCGCTCGCGCAGCAGTCCACGTCCTCGCAGTCGGTGTGGCCGTCGAGGTCGTCGTCGGTTCCGTTCGCGCAGCTCACGTCGTCGCGCTCCGTCGGGCCAATCGCGACGTCCGAGGCCATGCGCGGCTCGAGCTGATAGCCGAACGAGTAGGTGAGCACGCCGATCACGTGCGAGAGCGCGTCGCCGTTCGCGACCGTCGCGCGATAGACGTCGTCGTCGACGTACACGTTGCCCGTGACCTGGAAGCGGCCGTACGTACCGGCGGGCATCGTGACGCTCACGCCGCCGATCGAGACGAGCACGCCCTCGTAGGGCTCGGCCGTGGCCATCGCCGCGAGGCTCGCGGGCGTCGCGATCGGCGTGGGCGTGATCGGGGTGCCCGACGCTCGACAGCTGACGATGCCGCTCTGGATCTCGGTGCGCGTGCCCGTGTCTCCGGCGGCTGCGTACTCCGTGTATCGACCGGCGACGTAGACCTGATCGCCGAGCGCGAGCGCGCTCCCGCATGCTTCGACGCGCGGGATGAAGACGTGGATGCCGGAGTAGCGCGGATCGGTGGCGGTCGGGTCCTGAACCACGATGGTCCCGAGGTAGCCGGCGCCGGTCATCTCCGCGAAGGCGTCGATCGAAGTGACGGTGAGCGGCCCGTGGAGGGCGATGTCTGCGCCGACCGCAGGATGTGCCGCGTGCGTCGCGTCCTGCAGATCCTGCACGGTGATCGTGGCGCCCCGGCAGAACAGCGAGCCGGTGCAGTCCGCGTCGGCGCAGTCCACCACGCTGTCTCCGTCCGAGTCCGCGCCGTCCGCGCATCCCCAGGCGCCCGCGCCGTCCTCGATCATCCGCGGCGTACCGAGCACCACGTCGCTCGCCGCGCGCGGCAAGAGCTCCCAGCGACCGATCTCGTAGGTGAACACGCCGCGAATCGTGTCGAAGTGATCGCGGCGCGTGCCCATGCGCGCGTAGAGATCGTCGTCGATGGGCGGCGCGTTGCGGAGCGGCTGGCTGCCCATGGTGTCGGTCGCGCCGTTGGCATCGATCGACGAGAGCTCGACGACGACGCCTTCCCAAGGCTCCGCCATCGCATCGCTCGCGAGCACCATCGCGTCGGTGATCGGTGCGGCGGCGGGCCCCATGCCATCGCCGCTCGTGCGGCAGGTGATCGTCGCGGCGAAGATCTGCGTGACGGTGCGGCCGCTTCCATCCGTCGCAGCGGCGTCCTCGCGGACGGTGCCCTGCACATCCACCGTGTCGCCGCGGCCGAGCATCGCCCTGCCCGCGCACGTGGTGACGCTCGGCATGACGACTTGGACGCCCGACCAAGGCCCGCCCGCCGGATCGGCGATCCAGACGTCGGACGTGCGGCCCATGCCGACGCCGTTCTCTTCGAACGTGTCCACCGCCGTGACGAGCACGCCCTCGATGCGCACCTGCGCGCCGACGGGCACGTGACCGGTCGCCGCGGCGTTCTGAACCTGCGGGATCGTCACCGTCGTGAACGCGGCGCCTCCGTCCGCGTCGCTCGTCGCGTTCGCATCGTGCCCGCCGTCGCCCGTTCCGTGCGGTAGCCCATTGCCGCCGGCGCAGGCGGGGGTGACGAAGAGAAGCGCGAGCACGACCGACCGAAGCGACGTACGCATCGGCCATCTATAACCGGCGGCCTCCATTCGCGCTCGGTGTGCCGTGCTAGACGCCCGAGATGCCGCTGGAGCTGAACGCCGCACTCGGCCCCATTCTCGAGAGCGCGCACGAGATCGCTCGCGAGGCAGGAGCGATCCTTCGCCGCGGCTGGAGGACCGGCGCAGAGGTCAGCCACAAGGGCGAGATCGACCTGGTGACGGAGTTCGATCTCGCGAGCGAGAAGCACATCCGCGCGCGGATGAGCGCCGCTTTTCCCGATCACGGCGTGGTCTGCGAGGAAGGCGGCGGCGACCCCGACCACGAGCTCGTCTGGTACTGCGACCCGCTCGACGGCACCACGAACTTCGCGCACGGACACTTCTTCTTCTCGGTCTCGCTCGGCCTCGCGCGCGCAGGGGTTCCGATCGGCGGCGTCGTCCATGCGCCCGCGCTCGACACGAGCTGGCTCGGCGGCGAAGGCGTCGGCGCGTGGCGCGAACATTCCGGTGTGCGCACGAGCGCGCGCGTCTCCACGAAGGCGACGACCCTCTCGAGCGCGCTGATCGGAACGGGGTTTCCGTACGACCGCCGCACGAGCCCCGAGAACAACGTACGGGAGTTCTCGCGCATCGTGCTCGGCGTGCAGGGCATCCGTCGCTGCGGCTCGGCGGCGATGGACCTGTGTCTCGTCGCGGACGGAACGTACGACGCATACTGGGAGCAGAAGCTCGCGCCTTGGGACATGTGCGCGGGCGTGGCGATCGCGCGCGCTGCCGGCGCACGCGTAACCGACTACCTCGGTGCGGAGCCCTCGCTGAAGCGGGGCCGCGTCGTCGCGACGAACGGCGCGCTCCACGAGGTTCTCCTCGCCGAGATCGCGGCGGCACGGCTGCTGCCGCTCGACGGCGCGTAACGCGCTACACTCGGAGGGTGAGTCACGCTCGGCCGTACCCAGTGATTCATCCCGGGCCCGCGAGCGTGCGTTGGACACGCGCGGCGCTCGCGCTCGCACTCACCTCCGCGTCGGGCTGCGGCCTAGCGCTCGACTACGGTCCGCCCAGCCCCGATGCACAGGGCGTGAACAGGATCGACGCGCACGTCGTCGAGATCGACGTCGGCGTAGACCGAGAGGACGCCGCCATCGTTCGCGATGGTGGAATGGACGCGGCCAACGTCACTGGCGACGCGAGCGTGGGCGCGGACGGCAGCAGCGGATTCATCGACGGAAGTCTCTCGCGCGACGTGGGCGGCACGAGGACCGAGGCGGGAACGGGCAGCGCGGATGGCGCGACCACCACGACGGACGCGGCGACCATCGACGCGGCCCTCGTCGACAGCAGCCTCATCGATGCCAGCACCTTCATGTGCTTGGGCGTGCATCCGATCATCGGGCCGCCGCGCACGTGCGACCCAGGCAGCTGCTTGTGTCTGCTCACCGACAACTGCTTCACCACCGACAGCGTCGCGTTCTGCTGCACGACGACCTTCGCGTGCGCTCCGGCAAGGTCCGACTGCATGGCCACGCATCCGATCATCGGTCCACCACGGACCTGCAACTCCGGCGACTGCTACTGCGCGAACCCCGACGCTTGCTTCCCGGCCGATCGCGCGGCGGGCTGCTGCGCAGTGCCCGTGAACTGCGTCCCCTGACGCGCGCGACGCTGCGTCTCAGCGATGCCGAGCGCCTGCGTCGACCCGTCCGTGCGCCGGCGTGAGCGTCTCGGTGTGCCCATCCGAGAAGATCGCGACCGCCCACGTCTCGTCGCCGTAGGGCCCGCCGGGGACGGGCGCGCTCCAGTCGAGGTTGAGCCAGGCGCGGCACGAGGCATCGCTTCGATAGCTCACGTCGCGCACCGTCTGTCGTCCCAGCCGGCGATCCCAGTGCCGTCGGAAGTGCGCGGCGAGGCGCGTCGCGATCTCGGTCGGCTCGGCATCGATGCAGACCTCGGTGTACGCGTGACCACCCGCGGCGCTGTCCATCATCACCACGCGCGCGTTGCC
>JAYVCF010000533.1:0-4502 GCA_043750095.1 Deltaproteobacteria bacterium | reverse complement strand
CTGGATCATCTTCTGCTCTTCGGTCAGCTCGAGCTTCATCGCGCGGGCACTGTAGAAGCGCGCCGCACCCCACCGCAAGCCGCCTCACGCAGCCGGCATTCGGATGACCGAGCCCGCCTCCGCCAGGAACGGATCGTCGTGCGTGATCACCCACAGTGTCGGAATCGTGGGCGCAGCGTCCGGCATCTGGCCCTTGCCGTCGGTGAAGAGCACCAGGCCTTCCACATCGCGCGGCACGCGCGCCTCCTCGAACACGGGGCCGAAGTCCGTGTCTCCGCCGCCGACGAAGGGACCCAGCGTCCCCGTGAACGAGTAGACACGATGAACCGCCGCGTCGCACTCGACGATCGTGAGACGCGCGAGCGAGGACAAGCGCCGGACCTCGCGCGCGACGCGATCGAGGGTCACGCCCGTCATGCTCCCCGAGGTGTCGATGGCGACGAGCAGCGCGGGGCGCGGAGGACGTCGCGTGCGCCCGGGGATCTCGCCCACGCGCGTGGGAAAGCGCCGATTGGGACGCAGATAGTCGGGGCGCACGCTGCGCCGCCGCGGAAACGCCTCGCGGAGCGCGCGACGCCAGTCGATCGTCGCACCCTCGGCGCGATCGAACACGATGCGCTCGAGCTCCTTGGCCACGCGACGCTGCGTTCGCGCGAGGGGGTCGTCGTCGCCGCCGCGCTCGCCGCGCAGGTGCTCGGCGATGGCCAGCAACATCAGCTCGAGCTTGATCGCCGAGGTGGGTGCGCCGCGGCCCCATCGTGCGTTCGTCCAGCGTCCCGCCGTCGCGTGGTCGCTTCGCGCGTCGAGCAAGTCTCCGATCCCCGCCCCGCACGAGCCCGAGCCCTGACGCGGACGATGGGTGTCGCGCGTGCGCGCCTGCCAGAAGTCCTCCATGTGGAGATCACCGCGCTCGTACGCCGCCGCGAGCAGCTGATAGCGCTCCATCGAGCTCTGACCGCGCCGAATCCCGAAGCGCGCGAGCCGCTCGATGCCGTACCCGTGTTCCGGAATCGGAATCGGGATCGGCTCGTCGGCCGAGACCTCCATCGCGATCTCCATCACCTGTGGATACGCGACGGCGTGGAGCTTCGCATCGGTGAGGTGACCGAGGAGAACGTGCTGGATCTCGTGGAGCAGTACGCCGACTGCGAGCTCGCGGTTCGCCTCGAGCCAGTCACGATTCACCAGGAGCTGGATGCGCGAGGTGGGATCGTCCCAGCGGCGCAGCGCGACGGCCATCGCCGCGATCGTGTTGGTGGCGATGGGATCCATGTGCGCCAGCACGCCGGCGTACTCCGGCCAGCGCTCGAGGAAGCGCGACTCTTCGAGCAGCGCCTCGAACCAACCCTGCTGCAAGGAGACGGGGCGCAGAAGCGTGACGCGAGCCTCGGGCGCGGGCCCGCCGAACAAACCGCGCAGCCACGTACCGAAGCTCACACGCTGGCCTTCGGCGTGAGACCGCGCGCGCTGAGCCAGCGTGCGAGATCACTCGCCACCGGACCAGCGTCGATCACCAGCGGCGCGAGCGCGACACCGAGCGCGGCCTGGCGCGCTGCATCGTCACCGACCGCGTCGAGCGCGCGTGCGGCCGCGATCACCACCAGCCGAACCCGCGCCAGCTTCGCCTCGGCTCGCCAGGCCTGCACCTGCGCACGGAGCGGCGAGCCCGCATAGTGCTCGGCCACCTGCTTTGGATCGTGACCGAGGCCGCTCAGCAACGAGCCGGACGCGGGCGACTCGGCGGCCGTCTCGAGACACTGCTCGCGAAGATCCCCGGGGAACGGCGCGAGCAACTTCTCGAGCGACTCCATCGTCACCTTGCCGGCCTCTGCGCGCGTCACCAGCTCCTCGCTCGCGAGCACGTGTCGCACCTTCGCGCTGAGCATCGCGATGGCATCACTGCGCGTCTTCTGCTCGAGACCCGCGACCAGCTTGGCGAGCGCGGCCGGTCCCTCGGGCGAGAGCAACACCTCGGCCTCGAGATCCGCCGTCTCGGGCTTGCTCGCGAGCGCCGCGGTGACCGCGAGCGCCCAGGGCGTAGGCAGATAACCGCGCAGCGCCACGCGGACGAGATCCCGATCGGCGAGCTCCTTCGTGCGCATCGCGTGGAGCACGTCCGATGCGTACGCCCACGATCGCGGCGAGGCGTTCTCGAAGGCGCCGTCTTGTGCGCGCACCACGTCGAGGATCACGGGATGCACGTTCGAGCGCTGCGCCCAGCCGAGCCAGGCCTGACGATCGGCGCAGACCGAGAGCTGCATGAAGCGCGAGCGCAGCGCCGGATCGAGCGTGTTCACCTGGTAGTCGCCGCCCTCGGGGTTCACGGCCGCCACGCACGACCAGCCCGGCGGCAGCTCGTACGAGTGGAGGCGCCGCGCCGAGAGCAGCTGCAACGCGGGCTGCATCACCGGGATCTCCGCACGGTTCAGCTCTTCGAGCATCAACACACCGCGCCCGGACGACGGAAGCTCGGCGGGGCTCGCGTAGCGCGTGCGTCCGTTCTCGAGCACCGGCAGCCCGACGAGATCGGGCGGCTCGAGCAGGCTGAGATCGAGCACGATCACCTCGAGCCCGCTCGCGCGCGCGAACTCGGCGACGATCTGGCTCTTGCCGATCCCCGTGGGCCCTTCGAGCAGCACCGGACGACGCGCGCGGTACGCGACCTCGAGCAGCTCGACGACGCGCGCGCCGATCGGGACCGCGAGCGTGGTGGCGGAGAGAGCGCCCGGCAGCGTCGGCTTGTTCTTCGGATCGATCATCGCTTCGTCGTTCCTTCGCTCTTCATCGTTCCCATCGTCCGGGCAGGCTCGAGCGCGAACGCGTCCTTCCAGCCGTCGACGTTCCAGGTGCCGACGATCGCCCCGCGCTCGAGGGCACCGAGATAGAGCACGCTGTGGGCTCCATCGTACGTCTTCACCCACCCGAGCCGCAGCGTCCCGCGATCGACGCGGTACTCCCCGTCACACGTGAACGTGCCGATCGCGTCGACGCCATCACCGCGCACGAGGCCGTCGGCGAACTCGAGCGTCATCTTCTGCGGGAAGGCGCGGCCCTGCTGCTGGTAGTGGCCCGCCCAGACCCCCGACGTGAGCTCGACGCGCGCTTCCGACATCAGTGGGTCGCTCCGCCGCTCACGCGCGCGTCGCGTCGCGTCCCGAGCGCCGTGGCGATCACGATCTCGAGCGCCGCCGTGGTGGTCTCCGTCGCGAGCGTGGGCATGCGCCTCCTCGCTTTTTCCGGCGCGCAGGGCACGTGCACGAACCCAGCGCGGACGTCTCCTCGTCGCGCGAGCATGCGCATCAGCTCGTAGAACACGTGATTGCAGACGAAGGTGCCGGCCGTCTGAGACACGCTCGCCGGGATCTGCTTCTTCGCGAGCGCGCGGACGATCGCCTTGATGGGCAGCGTCGACCAATATCCGACCGGCCCGCGCGCGGCGATCGGTCGATCGATCGGCGTCGCGCCCGCGTTGTCGGCGATGCGCGCATCGTCCACGTTGATGGCCACGCGCTCGAGGGTGATGTCGGCACGTCCGCCCGCCTCGCCGCAGGCGATCACCAGCGTCGGCCGCACGCGACGGATCGCACGACGCAGCGCCTCGGCAGCGCGATCGAAGCGACACGGCAGGATCTCGACCACCACGCGATGCCCGCGAATCACGCGCCCATCGAGGGGCCGCGCGGCGAGCTCGGACGCGTTGACGCGAGCGCCCCCGAAGGGCTCGAACGCCGTCAGGAGTACGGTCTCTCGAGCGCGCGCCGTGGCCACGCCGCACTCTAGGAGCGCAGCCGCGATGGTCGCAAGCGGGGTCCGACCGCGCTACGATCGCGCGTGGGCATGGGGGGTAACATCAAGGGCAGCGCGATCACCGCGCGCATGCGCTACGTGCGCGAGCTCTACGGCGAGCCCGGCGTGCGGCGCTTGCGGGAGGCGCTCGCTCCCGAGCACCGCAAGCGGATCGAAGAGAAGGTGATGCCGCACGACTGGGTGCCGCTCGAGCTGTTCATCAACCTGTGCACCGAGATCGATCGCCTCTACGGACGCGGTGACCTCGCGCTCTGCCGGGAGCTCGGTCGCTTCGCGGCCAAGGTGAACCTGCCCACGCTGTATCGGATCTTCTACGCCCTCGGATCGCCGAAGTTCATCATCTCCCGCGCGATCCGCGTCTGGGAGGTGCACTACGACTCCGGCAAGATCGACGCCGCGTTCGAAGAGAAGCCGCCCCTCGAGAAGGCCACGCTCACGCTGCGCGACTTCGCGACACCCCACAAGGCGCACTGCTTGAGCGTCCTCGGCTGGGTGGAGCGATCGGTCGAGCTCTCGGGCGGCGAGATCTCGGACGCGAGCGAGACCACGTGCCGGACCAAGGGCGACGACGCGTGCCGCTTCGTCGTCACGTACCGCACGTAGTACCTCGCCACAGTGAAGATGACCGGTTGCTCGAGCAGCCGCGTCGCGGGGCGGGTACCCCTCTGATTCGCCCTTCGGGCACGAACAGCAGT
>JAYVCF010000532.1:0-15451 GCA_043750095.1 Deltaproteobacteria bacterium | reverse complement strand
GCCTCGACGTCGTCGACCCCCGCCGCCGAGCCCGCGACGAGCACGCGCGGATGCCGCGTCGCTCCGTCGTCCTTCGACGCCACGAGGTTGAACACCTCACCGTCGAACAGAACCTCGACGCCCGCTTGCGCGGCGAGCTCGTAGCAGGCGCTCGCGCGTCCCTCGATCACCAGGACGTCCGCCGCGAGCTTGTCTCCGCGCGTGGTCTCGACCAGGCGGAGCGAGGACCGACCGCGTGCGCGGGCGAGCTCGGAGCGCGCGATGCGGACCGTCTTCACGCCCGCGCGATCGAAGCGGCCCACGAGCGCGTCGACGTTCGCGCCCTCCCCGGCCACGACGGGTCGCTCGCCTGGGAGCACGCCTGCGCGGAACAATCGCTCGGCACCGTCGAGCGAGATCACGCCCGGAAGATCGTTGCCCTCGAACGCCTCGCTCGACTCGGCACGGCCCTGCGCGATCACGATGAGCTTGGGCGTCACCACCATCGCTCCGCGATCGTTCGTGGCGAGCACGATGCGTGTTCCGTCGGTCTCGTCGAAGATGCCCACGGCGCTCGTGCCCGAGCGCATGTACGCGGCGCGCGCAGCATCCTCTTCGTCGAGGACGACCACGCTGGCCCCACCGTTTCCGATGACGTCCGCGCACGCGATCCCCGATGGGCCGCCGCCGATCACGCAGACGTCGCACGCGAGGCGCTCGACGTTCGTCGGTGCGCAGACCTCGTCGGGTAGCGTCCCGACGCCGGCGACATGGCGCGCGACCTCCTGCATCACGCGGTTCACGGGCTTGCTCCACGTGAACATCTCGTGATGGTTGAGCCCGCCCGCGAACACGAGATCGGTCGCCGAGAGCAGATCGATCCCTGCGGTACCGAGCACGTTCTGCGTCTCGACGAGGGTCCCGTGCGCGGCCTTCGTTCGGCACGTGCGTACGCTCGGCGCGCCGTTCACGCGCATCAGGCAGCCGTCGCAGCGACCGGAGAAGCACGCTGCGCCCCGAGCGCGGTGGTACTTCACGCTGCGTCCGAGCACGAGCCTTCGAGCAGCCCAGAGGGCGACGGCGATCGGCTCACCGGCCCGCGCCGGAACATCGGCACCGTCGACCCTGAGCGTCACGAGCGAATCGATCGCCTCTAGCCGCCGCGAAGGCATGTCATGGGCTCATAACACGGCAGCGCGCCGCGTAACGAACACGCTCGCGATCGCGTAGAGAGCGACCATGAGCTCGACGTTGCATGTCTCCTTCGTCGCCGCCGATTCGGGGCTCTGGCGCGTTCGAAGCGTGACCCCGATCATCGGAGAGACGCTCGCGCCCGCGGCGCGGATCGACGTGCGCGAGGGCGCGATCGCGACGCCCGAGGCCGTGAGCGCTGCCTGGATCCTGCGCGGTGTCACGAGCCACCCACGCTACGTGACGGCCGTCGAGCGCGACGGACTTCGCGCGGTCCAAGCCGGGCTCGGTCGGCCCGAGGCGACGCATGCGGCGCTCATTCCCATGACGAAGTCAGACGCTTGGTGGGCGCTCGCGCAAGACGAGCGGCGCGCGATCTTCGAGGAGCGCTCCCACCACGTCGCAGGAACGCTGAAGTATCTCCCGGCGATCGCGCGGCGCCTTCATCACAGCCGCGAGCTCGGCGAGCCCTTCGATTTTCTCACCTGGTTCGAGTACGCGCCCGCGCACGACGCGCTCTTCGACGAGCTAGTCGGACTGCTCCGCGCGACGGAGGAATGGAAGTACGTGGTGCGCGAGGTCGATCTGCGGCTCGAGCGCGTGGCCCCATAGGGACCGCAGATGCTTCAACGCGACTCGTAGACCGTGCGCGAGGGCAGCTCGACGGCGGTGAGGAACCCGTCCTCTTTTCCTGCGCCCGTGTCGATCGCGATGATCGAGTTGCCCACCCACATGTCCGTCGGATCGCTCGGCGTGTACGTCGAGAGCTCTTGCGGGAGCAGCTCGGTGACCGTGTGCCCGATGACCACCGTCTTGCCGCGGTAGTCCGTGAAGAAGCTGTCGGTCCGTGTCCACATGAGCGCGATCTGCTGCTCGGTGTCCTTCGGGTGGAGGAACTTGCCGTCCTTCTCGATCAGCCCCGCGTGCACGTAGATCGCGTGCTCGTCCTCGTACCAGATCGGCAGCTCTTCCATCCACGACGCGACTTCGGGCGGAAAGAACGAGCCCGAGAAGAGCGCGTCCATGTCTTCCATCTTGGGCATCTCGCCCTTCACCGGCACCGGTCCGCCGACGAACGAGCGGTAGGTCGCGAAGCATCCGTTCTGCGGCGGGAACACGAACTCGTCCCAGCGCCGCTTGCGCACGCGAAGCCACGCGTCCTCGTGGTTGCCCCGCAGACAGATGACCTTGCAGCCGACCGCGCGGTCGAGGGCCATCACGATGCGGACGACCTCCGACGAGTGCGGCCCGCGATCGACGTAGTCGCCGAGGAAGACGACCGTGTCCTCCGCATCGATCAGCGGAAGCTTGGCGATGACCTTGCGCAGCGCGTCGAGGTCCCCGTGGATGTCACCGATGACGAACGTTCGGCCGGCCATGACGGCGAGACGATACCACCGGCGCGGGAGGCTAGGGACGCGCGACGTAGCACCAGGCCGGCGGGACGTTGAGCGGCACGGGCGAGCGCGTGACGCGCCCGAACTTCCGCTCGAGCATCGCCTTGTAGTCGAAGCCCGACCAGCCCCGGTCCTTCGTGTACGCGAGGTGCTTGGTGTGGAAGTAGCCGAACTGCACGTACACGCCGTGCGGCGCGAGCACGCGGAGCGCACTGTCGAGGATCTGCTCGCGGATGGGCGCCGGGATCAAGCTCATCCCGAGCGAAGAGACGATCGCATCGACCTTGCCTTCGAAGCCGTGCTCGGCGAGCAGCTTCTCCGCGTCCGCCGCCGAGCCGAGCATGGGGACCAAGCGTGGATCGATCACGTTGCGGCAGAGCGCCTCGTGGATGGGCTCGTCGATCTCGATGGTGAACAAGCGCGCATCGGGGCGCATGCGGCGCAAGAGCGGCTTGGTCATCACGCCGACGCCCGGGCCGAGCTCCAGGATCGCGCCCGCGGTCTCGGGGTGCGCACCGTCCACCATCGCGTTCACGAGGAAGCGCTGGCTGGGGACCAGACTGGCCGTCTGATCCCACTTGGTGATGCCCTGCTTGAGAAACGTGAAGAACGCGCGAGGATCGTACTGCGGCATGCGAGGTGGCCCCGATATAGCTGCGAGAGGTCGCGAAAGAAAGCGCGCGCGAGCCGCGTATCTTCCATGGGTGCGGACGAGCCTCGCGATGTTGGCGCTTCTGTGGCTCGCGCCGGGGTCGGCGAGCGCACAGGCCGACGCTGGGGTACCGCCGCCGCGGGCGGACGCGGGCACACCGTCGCTGTCTCCCGAGGACGTCGCCGCCCGCAGCACCGGCACCGCGGACTCCCTCGGGCCGATCGACCAGACGGAAGTCGCCATCCGCGGTGCGGAAGACTGGCTCGGCGACGGACAGCGACGCGACGCGATCCATCACGGCATCGTGGACGGCTACTACGCCGAGCTCGGGCGCTCGATGCGCAGCGAGTTCCACCCCGATCTGGTCGCGATCACCGACGAGCGGCGCCGCGGGATGAGCCTCCCCGAGATCGCGCTCGACGAGCTGGCGCGCTACGGCCCGCCGGAGACGACGCGAGGGCCGAGCTCGGTGTACACGCCCGAGATGCGCGCGACCACGGCCGAGGACCAGTCGATGCAGCAGCAGTTCGACATGCAGTCGCTCCTCAACGCGCACACGCGATGGACGCGCGTCGAGGTGCACGTGATCCAAGACCGCGCGGGCCACGTGCTCAGCGCGGCGGTCGCGCACACGTCGGGCTCACACACGCTCGATGCGGCCGCCCTCGCGGCGATCACGGCCGCGGCCGTCGCGCATCCACCGCCCACGGGAGTGCTCGGCGAGCGGCAGACGATCGACAGCGACTGGTCGTTCTGGGCGGGCGAGGTCGTTCCGTACCTCGGACAAGCGGGATGCATGGAGGGCCCCGACGGACAGGGCCTGCAGTGCTCGGCCCTCGGGCGGCCGCTCCTTCGAACGCGCGTGGTGCTGCTCGACGTGCACGACGCCGAGCACGAGCGCGCCGAGCGCACGCACGGAGACATGGAGCGCGAGCATCCCCCGCGTCATCGCGCGCATCACGAAGTGACCGTGCATCACGAGGGGCCGGTGCACGACGTGGTTCCCGACATGCCGTCGCACGCGTTCACGCCGCCGGGCTCACCCTGACGACACAAAAGCGTCGAGCTGGATGATCGCCGGCGTACCGCACCCTAGATCAGTCGCCGTCGTCGTCGGGCACCTGGTTGCGCACGCCATATCGCTTCGCCAGCTCGCGAAGGTGATAGCGCGTGAGCCCCGCGGCCTGCGCGCTGCGCGTGATGTTGCCGCCGTGCTTGTCGAGCAGCGCCTTCAGGTACGCCGCCTCGAACACATCGAGCACGCGCTGCTTGGCTTCCTTGAAGGGCATTCCGTCGGTGACGAACTGATCGGCATCACCGCCCGGCAGCAGCACGGGCGGCGTCTTCTGCGAGCTGGGGAGCAGATCGCGCACGGTCAGCTCGGGACCATCGGCGAGCGAGGCACCGCGCTCGATGGTGTTCTTCAGTTCACGCACGTTGCCAGGCCAGGGAAACTGCGTGAGCCGCGTCATCGCGTCTTTGGCGATGCCGAGCTTCTTGTCCTCGCCCGGCCAGCGACGCGCCGCGAAGTCGGTCGCGAAGTACTCGACGAGAAGCGGAATGTCCTCGGGGCGCTCGCGAAGCGGCGGCAGCTCCACCGTCACCACACCCAGGCGGTAGTAGAGATCTTCGCGGAACGTTCCGTCGTTCACCATCTGCCGAAGATCGCGGTTGGTCGCCGCGACCACGCGCACGTTCACGGGGATCGACCGATCGCCGCCCACGCGCTTGATCTCCCGGTTCTCCAGCACGCGCAGGAGCTTCGGCTGCAGCGCGAGATCGAGCTCGCCGATCTCGTCGAGGAAGATCGTGCCGCCGTCGGCTTGCTCGAAGCTGCCGCGATGCCGGTCGGTCGCGCCCGTGAAGGAGCCGCGCTCGTGCCCGAAGAGCGTGCTCTCGACGAGGTCCTTGGGGATCGCCGAGCAGTCCTGCACCACGAGCGGCGCGCCCTTGCGACGCGAGCTCTTGTGCACCGCGCGCGCGACGAGCTCCTTGCCCGTTCCGGTCTCGCCGCGGACGAGCACCGTCAGCTCGGTGGGCGCGACCTTCTCGAGGATCGCGAAGATCTCGCGCATGCGAACGCCCTTGCCCACCAGCTCGTGGAAGCGCTCGCTCTTGCTGAGATCGATCTCGACCGTGCCCTTGCCGAGCTCGAAGCGCAGCACCGACTGACCCGCGCGGATCGTCGTGCCGGGCTTCACCCAGACCTCGCGCACGCGGAGCTCGCCACCCCCCGCACCAGAGCTACACAGCGTCCCGTTGGTGGACTCCAGATCGCGCAGCAAGAACCCGCGATCGCTCGCCACGATCTCGAAGTGCGTGCCGCTCACGGCCTTGTCGGCCAGAACGAGATCACAGATCACGCTGCGGCCGACGGTGATGCGCTCGCGCTCGATGACGAGCTCTTTGCCCTTGTCGTTGCCGTCCACGATCGTGAGGCGCGCGCGATCGAGGCGTCGCTTCTCGGCACGGTCGGCGACGAAGATCGTCGTGAGCGGCGGCTTTTCGATCTCGTCGCTCACTTCGCACCACCCGCGTCGCGCCGGAGCGCTGCGATCGCATCCGCATACGGCGGCGACGCGAACACCGCGTTGCCCGCGACCAGCACATCCGCGCCCGCCTCGCAGACGCGTGAGGCGGTGCCCGGCTTGATGCCGCCGTCCACCTCGAGATCGATCACGCGGCCCACCGTGCCGATCATCGCGCGGATGCGCTCGATCTTGGGCAGCACCGCGTCGATGAACGACTGACCGCCGAAGCCGGGGTTCACGCTCATCACCAGGATGAGATCGACCTCGCCCATCACGTAGCGAAGCACGTCTTCGTTCGTGTGCGGGTTCAGCGCCACGCCCGCCTTCTTCCCGAGCGAGCGGATGTGCTGCACCACACGATGCAGGTGCACGCAGGCCTCGGCGTGCACGGTGAGGATGTCGGCGCCCGCCGTGGCGAACGCGTCGATGAGCTTCTCGGGCTCGACGACCATCAGGTGCACGTCGAGCGGGAGCTTGGTCACCTTGCGCAGCGCCGCCACGACGGGCGGGCCGATGGTGAGGTTCGGGACGAATCGTCCGTCCATCACGTCGACGTGGACGGAGTCGGCGCCCGCGGCCTCGACGGCGCGGACCTCCTCTCCGAGGCGCGCGAAATCCGCCGACAAGATCGACGGAGCGATGCGGATCGGACGCGGCGAGCGGGGCACGACGCCCGCGAGTCAACGCGGTCGCGCGCGCAGCGTCAAGCGGCACGTGCCATGCTGCAGCATGCGATGGGTCGTGGCCGCGTTCGTGCTTGTTCTCGCCTCGGCGCCCCAGGCGATGGCGCAGACGGTGCCGCCGGACCTCGTGCAGCTCGCCAACGGCGGGATGCTGCGTGGAACGATCGTCGAGAACCTCCCGGGAGACCACGTCACCATCCAGCTCGCGACGGGCGAGATGCGGACGCTCCCCTCGGCCGAGGTCCGCTTCGCCGGTCCCGCGTCCGCGGCGCCGTCTGCGAGTGCGACGGAGATCGTGCCCCCCGCGCCGAGCGCTTCGCTCGCGACGCCGATGACACGGCCGATCCTCGCTCAGCCCGGACCCGTGCCGAGGATGGGCGGCCCGGTGATGGCCATGGGGCCGAGCGTACGCGTGCACGTCGAGGCCACCTCGCCCGATCTGACTCTGCAGCAAGTGACCGGCACCGGGACCGCGATCGTCAGCACGGGGCGGAGCTTCACCACCATCATGGTCGACAACTTCGCGCCGCTCTGCACGGCACCCTGCGACATCGAGCTCCCGGCGCACACCTACGTGCTCGGCGTCTCTCAAGGCCAGGGCGGCGCGCGGCGCGGCGACCACAACCTCTTCACGGTCGACCACGACATGTCGCTCGAGCTCGAGTACGAGAGCCGCGAGGCGGTGCGCATCGTCGGCTGGCTCACCTTCATCGGCGGCGCGCTCGCAGGCGCCGGCATCATGCTGGGCGGCATCCTCAGCAACGCGTCGAGCGATTTCGTCACCTGGCTCGTCGCGGGCGCGGTCGTCCTCGCGGTGTCCGAGATCGTGGGCCTCGCGCTCGCGTTCTTGAACGACCACGCCGACATCCGACAGATCGACGGAACGGTCCGTTTCTGACCTTGAAGCAGCGTCGTGGCGTTTCTACAATCGCGCTCGCCGACCCCGGCCATTCGGCTTGCTTTTCCTTGTGCTTCCTAGCGATCCATCCGAGAGTCCCCCCCTGCTAAGCTCCGCATGGCCGTAGAACAGAGATATCGGGTCGTCGAACGCCTCGAGGCCGGCGGCATGGCCGAGGTGTTCAAGGGCGAGTCGCTCTCGGTCCAGGGCTTCAAGAAGCAGGTCGCGATCAAGCGCGTTCTGCCGCACCTCGCGCAGAACAAGAACTTCATCTCGATGTTCCTCGACGAGGCGCGCCTCGGCGCTCGCCTCACGCACGCGAACATCGTCACCGTCTTCGACATCGGTGCCGCCGACAACACGTTCTTCATCGTCATGGAGTTCGTCGACGGCTGTAACCTGAAGACGATCATCGAGACGTATCGCCAGTCGGGCAAGCGGCTCGGCGTCAAAGAAGCGCTCTACATCGCGATGAACGCGCTCAACGGGCTGAGCTTCGCGCACGAGCTGACGGACGACGACGGCAAGGAGCTGCACATCGTCCACCGCGACGTGTCGCCGCCGAACATTCTCTTGAGCAAGCGCGGCGAGGTGAAGGTCACCGACTTCGGCCTCGCCAAGGCGACCACGCAGCTCGAGAAGACCGACCCCGGCGTCGTGAAAGGCAAGTTCAGCTACCTCTCGCCGGAGGCGGCGTTCGGTCAGCCAGTGGACGCGCGCACGGACGTGTTCGCGCTCGGCATCGTGATCTGGGAGATGCTCGCCGGGCGTCGCTTGTTCCTCGGCGAGAGCGACTTCCAGACGGTGAAGCTGGTTCAGCAGGCCAACATCCCCAGCCTCGCGCGGATCAATCCCGAGGTCGACGCCGAGCTCGAGGGCATCCTCGGCATGTCGCTCACGCAAGACACCGCGTCGCGATACCAGAACGCGCGCGAGTTCCAGGATGCGCTCGCCGGATACCTCTTCAGTCGCAAGCTGAAGGTCACGGCGTTCGACATCGCGACGCTGGTCAAGGCCGCGATCCTGACGAAGGCCGAGCTGAAGAAGGGCGAGACCGCGCCCGGGCAGCAGTCGATCATCGATCGGCTCATCCAGGAAGAGCTGCTTCGTTTCACCTCGCTCGACGACATGAGCAATCCGGTCGCCGACGCCGGTGGCGCCAAGAGCGGCGGCGGTGGCGGCGGTGGCGGTGGTGACGACGACGCGAGCAAGCCGCTCGATGCGGGCTTGTTCGAGAACCCAGCCGACTGGTTCCGCGATGACAAAGACGTGCAGACCTCCGCGCAGGGCGTGAGCACCACCAAGAGCGAGCCCGGATGGCGTGAGTCGGGCATCGACTCCAACGACGCGCCGCCGCCCTCGCGCAACGCGACACCGACGGGCGGCCTCGCGCGATCACTCGAGCCGCGCGCCAGCCAGCCCGAGGGCCGTCGCAGCAGCACACCACCCTCACCCGCGAAGCAGAGCGGTGTGACCGCCCCGCGCAAGAGCGTGTCGGACGACGCTGCGCCTGCGCCGCGAAAGCTCGCCGTATCCGACGAGCCCGTCCGGGCAGCGAAGTCGAGCGGCGCGATGATCTACATCGTGCTCGCAGTGATCGTGGCGATCGGCGCTGGCGCAGCCGCCTGGTTCGGCGGCGTGATCCCGCACTGAAGGCTCGCTCGGCGGGCCTTCACTCGCCAGGAGAGAACGTGACCTCGCGTGTCGATGGGTTCACGTAGGCCGAGTCGTTCCCACCCGGCGGTGCCGAACGTCGCGCGGCGGATCGATCGAAACCCGACGGTCATTCAGAGCGTGTCGTAGCAGCGCGCGTTCCGCGGTACAAAGCGCGCATGAGACGCGCCAAGATCGTGTGCACGCTCGGACCCTCGGTCTCGACGCCGGAGATGATCGAGAAGCTCGTGGCCGCAGGCATGGACTGCGCGCGCCTGAACTTCTCTCACGGCTCGCACGAAGCGCACGCGACCGCGGCGCGGCTGGTGCGCGAGGCGGGCCAGAAGGCGCGAAGGCCACTGGCGATCCTCGCGGACCTCTGCGGTCCGAAGATGCGCGTGGGTCGGTTCGCGGCAGGAAAGATCGAGCTCGACGTCGGTCAGACGTTCACGCTGACGAACCGCGACATCCCCGGCACCAAGGAGCTCGTCTCGCAGACGTACCAGCCGCTGCCGCGCGACGTGCTGCCGGGGACGATCATCCTGCTCGACGACGGCCTCTTGCGTCTGCGCGTGGTCGAGACGAACACGACCGACGTGATCTGCGAGGTCGAGATCGGCGGCGAGCTCTCGGACAAGAAGGGAATGAACATTCCCGGAGCGAACCTCTCGACGCCCGCGCTCACCGCGAAGGATCGCGAGGATCTGATCTTCGCGGTCGAGACGCTGAAGGTCGACTACCTCGCGCTCTCGTTCGTGCGTCGCGCGGAGGACGTGGCCGAGGCGCAGGCGATCGCGCGTGGCACGCCGATCATCGCCAAGATCGAGAAGCCAGAGGCGATCGAGAACCTCGCCGCGATCCTCGATCAGGCCGAGGGCGCGATGGTCGCGCGCGGTGATCTCGGCGTGGAGGTCGGGAGCGAGTTCGTGCCGCTCTTGCAGAAGCGGATCATCCGAGAGGTGAACGCGCGCGGAAAGCTCGTCATCACGGCGACGCAGATGCTCGACTCGATGATCCGCAATCCACGCCCCACGCGCGCCGAAGCGGCGGACGTGGCCAACGCCGTGCTCGACAACACCGACGCCGTGATGCTCTCGGGCGAGACCGCGAGCGGGAAGTACCCGATCGAGGCCGTCTCGATGATGGATGCGATCGTGCGCGAGGTGGAGCGCGAGATGCTGAAGGAGGACGCCGGCGCGGGCGCGCTTCCGCCCATCACGGTCGGCTGGAAGTTCAACGACGCGGCCGCACGAGCCGCGGCGCGGCTCTCGTACTTGATCGACGTCAAAGCGCTCGTCACGTTCACGCGCGACGGTCGCACGGCGCGGCTCTTGTCCGAGAATCGGCCGCGCGCACCGGTGGTGGCGATCACGGCCGATCATCAGGTCGCGACGCGGCTCGCGCTCGAGTGGGGCGTGATGCCGCGGCTCGAAGTGCCGCCCGAGGATCTCGAAGAGACGCTGCGCCTCGCGACGAGCGTTCTCGCGAGAGAGAAGCTCTGTAAGCAGGGCGATGCCTTCGCGATGGTGTTCGGCTGGCCGCTCTCGGGCGGGACGAACACCATCAAGCTGCATCGCCTCTGACGAAGAGAGGAAGAGAATTGCCGCTCAGGAAGGCAGGAAACCAGGAACGGAAGAAGGCTCGTTCGTTCCTGCCTTCCTGCCTTGCTCAGGCGACCTCTTCTCTTCGTTCCTAGCCTTCGTCGCTCCAAGACCACGCGCTCGCCGCGCTCCTCGTCGCGGGCCAGGGCATCGGCATCGTGCCGTGCTTCGTCGCGAGCGGGCTCGAGCGGCTGACGCCCGAGCAGGTAGGGCGGTTGACGGGCTGCGTCACCGAGTGCTGATGTCACGGCGCGAGCGGCTGGCCCGAACAGCCCATCGCATTCCGTCGTCTTGGCTCGTTTCGAGGGGGATACCGATGCGGATGTCTTCGACGTTCTTGGTCCTGGCGATCTCGATCAGCGCCGCACCGCTCGCCGCCCACGCGCAGAGCTCCGAGACCGCCACCGGGCACGCAGCGCTGATGCGACCCAGCACCATCCTCACGCCGAGCGTCCTCGGCTCGTTCGGCGGCGGTCGCACGACCGACATCGGGATCGGTGCACAGCTGCGCCTCGACTACTACCCGACCTCGCTTCCCATCCGCGTCGGAGGCTGGGTCACTGGCGAGGTGCTCGGCGACTCGACGACGCGCGTCGCGGGCGGCCTCACGGGCGGGATGTGGATCTTCGACTGCCAGATGGGCGTCGCGTACCGCGCGGCGACGGATCGTTTCGCGGGATCGCTCGGCCTCGTCATCGGCAAGACCATCAACTTCGGATGGTTCTCGATCGGCGGCCGAGTGACCATCCCGATGGTGGACTTTACCACGGCGAACAGCGCGCAGCAGACACAAGGCATCGAGGGCACGCTCGTGCTCACGGTCGGGATGCCGACCACGCTCGACGGAGAGGCGCGCAACCCGCTCGACTGCCCGCGCCAGGCGATCCGCGACGCGTGCCCATGTCATCGACGCGATGCCGATGGAGATCCCGTCGAGGCCGAGACCGCTGCGCCCGCCGCGAGCTCAGCGGCCGCGAGCAGCGCCCCGAGCTGAGCTCTCATCGAGTCATCTCCGCGATCAAGGCGGCATGGCTCGGAAAGAGCTCGCTGAGATGTTCTCGCCGTCCGAGCTCGAAGTCGGCGAAGTCGAAGCCCGGCGCCACGGTGCACGAGACGAGCGCGTAGGACGACGCCTCGCTCTCGAGCCGCGCGCCGAACCACGCTCCCGCAGGCACCACGTGCTGCGGGCGCTCGGCGCGCGCGAGGTCGAGCCCGAGCCGGAGATCGATGCGATGGCCGGAGGGATCGATCGTCACGATCTGCAGCGCCTGCCCCGCGTGGAAGTGCCAGAGCTCGTCGGACGCGATGCGGTGGAGCGCCGAGAAGTTGCCGCGCGTCACCAGGAAATAGATCGCGGTCGACAGCGAGCGATCGCCGATGCGCGCCGCCGACCGGTACGTCTCCCGGAAGAATCCACCTTCCGGATGGGGCGTCAGGCCGAGTGCGTCGACCCACCGTGCGACCTCGTCGTTCATGGCCCCGAGCGTATGATGCCGGCCGACGATGCGGCAGATTCTCCACGTCGACATGGACGCGTTCTACGCGTCGGTCGAGCAGCGCGACGATCCATCGCTGCGCGGCAAGCCCGTCATCGTCGGCGGCCCGAGCCGTCGCGGTGTCGTCACGGCCGCTTCGTACGAAGCACGCCCCTTCGGCGTCCGCTCAGCGATGAGCATGGGAGAGGCGATGCGCCTCTGTCCGCAGGCGATCGTCGTGCCGGGCCGACACTGGCGCTACGGCGAAGTCAGCCAGTCGGTGTTCGCGATCTTTCGCCGCTTCACGCCTCTGGTCGAAGGCCTCTCGCTCGACGAGGCGTTCCTCGACGTGACCGCCAGCCAGTCGCTCTTCGGAGACGGGCGCGCGATCGCGCAGCGCATCAAGGACGCGATCTGGGACGAGCTCACGCTTCGCGCGTCGGCAGGGGTCGCGCCCTCGAAGTTCGTCGCGAAGATCGCCAGCGACCTGCGCAAGCCCGACGCGCTCGTCGTGGTGCGCGAAGAGGAGGTCACCTCGTTTCTCGCGGTGCTGCCCATCGAGCGCATGTGGGGCATCGGTCAGAAGAGCGCACCGCGCATGCACACGGCGGGGTTCCACACGCTCGGTGATCTCGCGCGCGCCGACGACGCGATCCTCGAGCGTCTCTTCGGTACTTGGGGCGCCGAGATGAAGCGCCTCGCGCGCGGCGAAGACCCTCGCGAGGTCGATCCGGATCGCGACGCGAAGTCGGTCGGTGCCGAAGAGACGTTCGAGCAGGACCTCACGACGCGCGTCGAGCTCGAGCGCGCGCTGCTCTCGCAGTCGAGCCGCGTGGCCTCGCGCCTGTTCGCAGAAGGGCTCGCGACGCGCGGCATCACCGTGAAGCTCAAGTACTCGGACTTCACGATCAAGACGCGCGCGTCGGCACTGCGCGACGCGATCGTGGGCACGTCGTCGATCTACGACGTCGCGCGCGGCTTGCTCGATCGCTTCGATCTCACGCGGCGGGTTCGCCTCACGGGGGTGTCGGCCGGGCGCCTGGTGCCTATCGACGAGACACGCACCTTGTTCCCCGACGAGAAGAAGCAGAAAGACCAGAAGCTCGAGGCGGTGAGCGCCGCGCTGCGAAACCGCTTCGGCGGGGACACGCTCACCCGCGCAGCACTGCTAGAACCCGCAGGCGCGCTCGGCGCGCGGAGACGGATGACGCGATGACGACGAAGAAGAGCCCCACCACCTACTGGGAGTACATGCGGCTCGAAGAGCTGACCTCGCTCCAGGGCGGGCTCGAAGAGAGCGACGCCGAGCTCGCCAACGACGAGGTGCTCTTCATCACCATCCACCAGATCGACGAGCTCTGGATGAAGCTCGCGCTGCGTGAGCTGGTGACCGTGCGCGACGTCTTCGCCAAGGACGTGGTCCCCGAGCAGTCGATCGCGGCAGCGGTGCGCGGTCTTCGACGCATGTCGCTCGTCTTCAAGAACCTGGGCGATCACTTCGCGCTGATGGAGACGATGACCACGCGCGACTACCTCGCGTTCCGCGACAAGCTCAGCCCTGCGAGCGGCTTTCAGAGCGCGCAGCTGCGTGAGATCGAGATCTTGATGGGCCTCGACGACGCCGATCGGCTGCCACTCGGTCACGAGGCCACGTACCTGCAAGCGCTGCGCAACCCCGATGGAAGCGAGAGCCCGGCGTCCCGTCGCGTCGCGCGTCGCCTCGAGGATCGGCCTACGCTGAAGACTGCGATCGCCGACTGGCTCTTTCGCACGCCGATCTCGGGATCACGCCCGGGCGATGCGGGCGACGCCGACGCGGTCCGTGGGTTCCTCGATGCGTACTCCGGAGCACAGGCGTCGGAGGTGGCGCGCGCCAAGTCGTTCGCGATGCACGACGCGCTCTCCGAGAAAGATCGCGCGCGCCTGACGGAGCGCTTCGCGAAGGAAGTGGCCGGCGCCCGCGCGTTCTTGCTCGCCGAGGACCGCCCCGAAGAAGAGCGCGCGCGCACGAGCCGCATCCGCGCCGCGCTGGTGTACATCGAGAGCTATCGCGAGCTGCCGCTCCTCGCGTGGCCGCGCGAGCTGATCGACGGAATCGTCGCCCTCGAGCAGTCGTTCGTGGTCTTCCGTCAGCGTCACGCGCGCATGGTCGAGCGCGTGATCGGACGCCGCACGGGCACCGGAGGAAGCGCGGGCGTCGACTACCTCGATCAGACTGCGCTGAAGTACCGAATCTTCCACGAGGTCTGGGCCGTCCGAACGCTGCTGATCCGCGCGGACGCGCTGCCGCCCGTCGTGCGGCCTGATGCCTACGCGCTCGCCGTGGGGAGCTGACGCGATGAAGAAGGAAACGATCGAGATCCGCACACCCGATGGCGTCGCCGCCGCCTACGAAGTGACGCCCGACGGCGCCGGCGAGCACGCGGCGATTCTCTTCTTCATGGACGGCCTCGGTGTGCGCGACGCGCTTCGCGCCATGGCCGATCGCCTCGGCGCCGCCGGCTACCACGTGCTCATGCCGGACATGTACTACCGCGTCGGCCGTGAGCTGCATTGGGACCCGCGCGAGGTCTTCGGCAACCCAGAGAAGCTCGCCGAGATGCGAAAGCAGATCGTCGGCATGTCGACCGACAACGTGATGCGCGATGCGCGCGCGTACCTCGACACGCTCGGCGCGCGTCCCGACGTCGACGGCAGCCGCATCGGCGCCATCGGCTACTGCATGGGTGGCCGCTTCGCGTTCCTCACGGCGAGCCACTACCCCGAGCGCCTACGCGCGGCCGCCGCGATCCACCCGGGCGGCCTCGTGTCGCCCGACCCGACGAGCCCGCACCTCGGCGCCGATCACGTGTTGGCGCGCCTCTACTTCGGCCGTGCGTCCGAGGACGCGAGCTTCAGCGACGAGCACGCCCGCACGCTCGACGAAGCGCTGACGCGTGCCGGCGTCCGCTTCCAGCTTGAGCTCTACGCAGCGAAGCACGGCTGGGCCGTGGGCGACACGCCCGTCTACGACGCCGCCGAGGCCGAACGCCACTGGAAGGCAATCCTCGCCCTCTTCGCCGACGAGCTGGCACCGCGCGCTTGACAGCACGCAGATCGCGCGTCACTTTCCGCGCCCTTTCCGGGATAGCTCAGTTGGTAGAGCGTTCGGCTGTTAACCGAATGGTCACTGGTTCGAGTCCAGTTCCCGGAGCTTCTGTTTTCTGGGCCGATTCCCCGCTCTCGCGAATGAGCTTCATGGGCAACCCTGGGCAACCAGTCGTCGCCCGAGCAGCATCCGCGAGAGCGTCCATTGCACGACGAACGTAGCGCTCGGTGACGCGCTGATCCGAGTGCGCGAGCATCTGCTGGATCTCGTACAGCGACCACTTGCGACCCCACGTGCCGAGCG
>JAYVCF010000531.1:0-4080 GCA_043750095.1 Deltaproteobacteria bacterium | reverse complement strand
TCCGGCGCCATGTAACCGGGCGTCCCCATGATCGTGCCGAGGCGTGTGAGCGCCTGAGCGTCCTTCTGCGCATCGACGTGTCGCGCCAGCCCGAAGTCGAGCACGCGTGCGTGCAGGGTGCCGTCGCGCTCCTCGACGATCACGTTCTCGGGCTTCAGGTCTCGATGCACGATGCCCTGCGCGTGCGCGCTGGCGAGCGCGTCCGCGATCTGCGCGCCGAGCTGGACGGCCAAGCGCCAGTCCGCAGCGCCCTGCATCCAGTCGCGCAGTCCGCGGCCGCGCGCGAGCTGCATGACGAGATAAGCGCCTCCCTCGGGCAGGGTGCCGCAGTCCACGGCGCTCGCGATGTGAGGGTTGTCGAGCTTCGCGCTCACCATCGCCTCGCGCGCGAACCGCTGGGCCAACTCGAGATCCCCTGCGAGGTGCGGCAGGATGATCTTGAGCGCGACCGGCTTCTGAAGCTTGAGGTGCTCCGCGACGAACACGGCGCCCATGCCGCCCTCGCCCAGCACGCGATCGATTCGATAGCGCTCGTCGATCAAGCGCCCGACCCAGGATGCGGCGTCGGTGGCGGCGACGTCCGTCGCGCGGGGTTCCGAGGTCGTCATCGGCTCGTCGGCTGGGCCACCGGCGGAGGTTAGCGCGTCGGCCGCGACGACGTCCTCTCCACGATGGCCCAGTCGACGATGGCCCAGCGGCGCGACGACGTCTCTCGACGAACGTCGCGTCGGGCGGCTCAGTACATCTCGAAGCCGATCCCGGCCAGGAGCGTGATCGCGGCGTCGTTGCCGAACCACGTGGGATGGACGTCGAACGAGAAGGCGATGCCTTCGCGTCGGCCACGACCGTGCGTGCCAGCCAAGACTGCGAGTCTCAGATCTCCGCCGAGATAAGGTCCGGTTCCCGTACACGAGGCTTGATATCGATTGTCGCAGCCCCAGACGAAGTCGAGCGCGGGGCCCACTCCGATCTGAAACGCGCTGGCGACCGTGAACTCGAACATCAGCGAGTGAAACGCGAAGCCCGCCATCCCGTCGCCGGGGGACGGAAGAAATTGCCCGATCAAGCCCTGCGACTGAATGTAGATGGCCGCGATGTGGTTGATCTGGACGCCGAGGCGAAGCGACGCGCCACCGAGGGCGCCGTGTGCTGCACCGACGAAGCCGCCGCCGACCCCGCTGATGCCGAAGCGGACGCGCGGACGATCGTAGTCGT
The DNA here is from genome assembly GCA_043750095.1 of Deltaproteobacteria bacterium. Taxonomy (GTDB): domain Bacteria; phylum Myxococcota_A; class Polyangia; order Polyangiales; family Sandaracinaceae; genus JBBSAT01. The sequence goes on along the minus strand of JAYVCF010000531.1, from coordinate 2,865 downwards.
CGGCATCGTAGTCCTGCGCCGCCGCCGGAGCCGCCGCCGTCGCCACGAGGACGAACGCGAGCGCGAGCACGCCGGCGAGCCAGCGAGGCGAGCACGACGCGCCGCCCCGCCGCTCGATCGAGTCGCGCATCACGCTCCCAGCTTCTTGCCCAGGTTGCCCACGGCCTTCTCGATCTTCTCGCCGGTCTCGTGGACCTTCTTGCCGGTGACGCTCGCGGCGTGCTCGATCTTCTCGGCGGTCGCCTTGGTGGCATCGCGGACCTTCTCGCCCGTTGCCTTCGCGACGTCGTGCGCGGCCGTGCCGGCCTTGGACGCGGCGGTCTTGGCCTTGTCGGCGAGCTCGTCGATCTTGTGCGTCGCCTTGTCGGTCATGTTGCTCATCGTGGTCTCCTCTGGCTGGCTCGAAGTGAGATCGAGCTCGGTGCCGTCACGGGCGCCCACTGCAAGAGCGTGCCCACCCGCGAAGCGCCTGATTTCTCCCGCGATGCGTGGCGAGCGAGGCAGTTGGTCTCACCTACGGCAGAATGCCCGCACAGGTGCGCCGCACACGGAGCGAAGCGTCGCATACGCCGGCCGGATCGGGCGTGGCACGCGCGCTGCTCAGTCGAGCGCGGGATGTTTCACGCTTCGCGGCTTCTCTCTGCTTTCTTCATCACCGTCGTCGCGTTCGTCGGCGTCGTCGCGCCGTGTTCGATCGCCGCCGCGCAGACCGACAGCATCTGGGCAGCGCGAAGTGAAGAGACCTTCGTCATCGAGGTGAACGACGCCATCGAGCGCGCGAACGGTCGCCCCACGCCGGATCGCGGGCCCACGTATCCGTACTATCCGCCGCCCTCGCCGATCGTCGGTGGCATCGCCGAGGTGTTCCATCGCTTCTTCAGCGGCGTCGTCCCGAACAGCACGGGTGTCGAGCGGCCCAGCGGCGAAGAGCACACGATCGACGACATGGAGATCCCCGCGGGCGATGGCGTCTCGTACGTGATCATGGGCGCGGCCAACAACCACATGCTGACGCCTCTGCATTTCTATCAGCAGTTCGACGGAGCCCTCGCGCTTCGCTACGACGTGCTTCGTCCCGTGGGCGGCTCGCACTTCCGCGTCGCGCTCGACTTCTCCCCGCTCGCCGGGTCGATCACGACGATCACGCGGCACAACGGTGTCACGGCCGACGACGATCTTCCGACGTCGGTGATCCTCGGCGGGGCCGTGGGAGTCGATGCCTGGTACGAGCTGCCCCTCGTTCGGTTCCGTGCGCGCGCGTGTGCATTGCCCGGTGTCGACGTGATCAACGGTGGAGCGAGCGGCGTCGAGATCGTGGAGACCGTTCAGATGAAGTGGCGGCTCACGGAGATGTTCCATTGGGATCTCACGTTCCCGATCGATCTCGGGATCATCGCGATGCACGTCGATCGAGGCGACGCGCGCTCGGCGGTCTACGCATGGAGCGGCGACTATCGGACCGCGGCGGTCTGGCGTGAGGTCTGGCAGCTCATGGCGATCGTCGAGTTCCGCATCGACTGACGGGCTCGGTCTCGAGCTCGCACGGCACGGCCGTTGCTGAATATCGAGTCAGGAGACTCGATGAACCGACATACCTTCCCGACCTTCCCGACTCGCATGCTGATGGTGACCGCGCTCGCGACAGGCTGCATGACCTCGCCTCCGCCGAACGATGCGGCCGTGCCGATGATCGATGTAGGCCCGCCCGACGCGTCGCTCGGCAGTCCTCAGATCGTTCTTCGCAACGGCGGCTCGCTCGTCGCCGTCGCAGGAGACGTGATCCAGCTCGAGGTCGTGATGGTCTCGCCCGCGGGCGTGCACAGCCCGCTGCCCACCGGCGCAGTCGTCACCTGGAACGCGCCGCCCGTCCTGATCGCACTCGCTTCGGGAAGCACGCCCACGGTGAGCAACCTGCCGCGCCCCGGCCTCGCGCCGAGCGGGTTCTTCCTGCAGAACCGCGAGCACTACACCGACGCGCAGCTCGCCGGCTATCTCCTCGTGACCGACGCAGGCTCGATCGCCGGTGGCGTCATCGGAGTCGATGCGCACGTCGCGGCCACGGGCATCGATGCGAACGTGAGCGCGAGCATCCCCGTCGGTCCCGTTCCGAGCGGTGACCCGGCGAGCGGCCAGACGTATTACGCCGGGAACTGCGCGATGTGCCACGGCGCGCGCGGTGAGGGTGGGATCGCGCCGGGTCTCAACCATGCGGGTGGCAACGTCGTCGCCGATCCGGCGTGGAACGCGTCGCTCTTCGCGAGCGTCCCTCGCGCCGACCTCGACAACCTCGGTGTCTCGCAGGGACCCGGCATGCCGGCGTGGCTCGTCGCTCCGACGCCGAGCGGAGCGCCGCTGCGAACGCAGGACATGGTCGACGTCTACGCCTGGCTCCTGACCCAGAACTGATCGACCGGGGCCTCCACGGGACGGATTTGTCGCAGCTGCGACACCCCTGGAGGCCCGCCGCTCATCAAGCGCCGCGTGAGGGCGTCGCGCTGCTCCACGTCCAGTTGCGAATCTCGGGCAGGTCTTCGCCGTGCACGTCGATGTACTTCTTGTGCTCCACCAGCTTTCGCTGCATCAGCAGCTTCAGCCGAGAGCCGAGCTCGCCCGTCTGCCGCACACGATCGACGACGTCGATCGCGAGGTGGAACCGATCGAGGTCGTTCAGCACGGTCATGTCGAAGGGCGTGGTGATCGTGCCCTCTTCCTTGTAGCCGCGGACGTGGATGTTGGCGTGGTTGGTGCGCCGATAGGTGAGTTGATGGATCAGCGACGGGTAGCCGTGAAAGGCGAAGATCACCGGCTTGTCGATGGTGAACAGGGCGTCGAAGTCGCTGTCGTTCAGACCGTGGGGGTGTTCGC
>JAYVCF010000530.1:0-6804 GCA_043750095.1 Deltaproteobacteria bacterium | reverse complement strand
TCGACGTCGAGATCGTTGGTGGGCTCGTCGAGCAAGAGGACGTTGCCGCCCTGCGTGAGCACCTTCGCGAGCTGCAGGCGGTTGCGCTCGCCGCCCGAGAGGTTCTTCACGATCTTCTGCTGGTCGCTGCCCTTGAAGTTGAAGAGGCCGACGTAGGCGCGTGAAGGAATCTCCGTGCGGCCGACCACGATCTTGTCCTGGCCCTTGCTGATCTCCTTGAAGACGGTGTTCTCGCCCTCGAGGTTGTCGCGCGACTGATCGACGTACATCAGCTTGATGGTCTCGCCGACCTTGATGGTCCCGTGATCGGGCTTCATGTCGCCCGTGATCATCTTGAAGAGCGTGGTCTTGCCGGCGCCGTTCGGGCCGATGATGCCGACGATCGCGCCCTTGGGAATGATGAACGAGAGGTGCTCGTAGAGCAGGCGATCGCCGAAGCCCTTGGCCACGTCGTGGGCCTCGATCACCGTGTCGCCGAGGCGCTCGCCGGGCGGGATCGAGATCTGCGTCTCGTCGCGCTTCTTCTTGCCCGCGTCCGCGACCAGCGCGTCGTAGGCCTGCAGGCGCGCCTTGCTCTTGGCCTGTCGGGCCTTCGGGGACTGACGCACCCACTCGAGCTCTTGCGCGATCTTCTTTCGGCGGGCGCTTTCGCCCTTCTCTTCCATCTCGAGGCGCTTTTCTTTTTGCTCGAGCCAGCTCGTGTAGTTGCCCTTGAAGGGAAACGCCTCGCCGCGACCGTCGAGCTCGAGGATCCACTCGGCGACGTTGTCGAGGAAGTAGCGGTCGTGCGTGATCGAGACGATCGTTCCGGGATAGTCCTTGAGGTGCAGCTCGAGCCAGGCGACCGACTCGGCATCGAGATGGTTCGTGGGCTCGTCGAGCAGCAAGAGATCGGGGCGCATCAGGAGCGTGCGGCAGAGCGCGACGCGGCGTTTCTCACCGCCCGAGAGGTGATTCACGCTCTCTTCGGCGGGCGGAAGACGGAGCGCGTCCATGGCGATCTCGAGCGTGGTGTCGAGGTTCCATCCGTCGCCGGCCTCGATGAAGTCCTGGAGCTTGCCCTGCTCGTCGAGCAGCTTGTCCATGTCGGCGTCGGGCTCGCCCATAGCCATGCCGATCGCCTCGAAGCGCTCGAGCGCCTTGCGCATCGGCTCGACGGCCTCGTGCACCACGTCGATGACGCGGCGATCTTTTCCGATGTCGGGCTCCTGCGGGACGAACCCGACGGTCGCCGTCGGACGGATCCAAGCCTCGCCGGTGAAGCTCTTGTCGATCCCCGCCATGATCCGGATGAGCGAGCTCTTGCCCGAGCCGTTCGGCCCGATGACGCCGATCTTCGCGCCGGGGATGAACGAGAGATAGAGGTCCGTCACGACCTTCTTGTCGGGTGGGTGGACCTTGGTCACACCCTTCATCGTGTAGATGTAGTCGGTCATGCGGTGTCCTTTCTCGCACGACGCGCAGAGCCCGCCAAGAGTGGAAGGTCACCAGCGTGCGCGGTGCTCCTCGGCCCAGCCGAGCGCGCCGTCGATCGCGAGATCGCGTCCGTGAGCGTGCACGCGCCCCGACCAGCGACCGAAGCAGAGATGGAGCTCCGTTCGGATCAGGCGCAGGTCGAGCTTCGCGACGCGCTCGAGCAAGGGCGTGAACGTGAGATCGATCTCGCCGTGCGGGTCGCGCACGCGCCACGGCCGCGAAAAGTCGGAGCGCTCGTACTGCCACGCCAGCTCCGCGCCGATCTTGTCGAGCCGTCCGTCGAGGAACACCCCGTTCTCGGTGGCCCGCGTTCCGTCGGTCCACTTTCCGCCCAGCTGAAGGCCGATGCGTCCGCTCGCACCTCGCGTCGCGCCCGTGCCCCAGTTCCAGGTCGTGTCGCGAGGCCAGACGCCGCGGCCGAAGTCGAGACACGCGAAGCCTTCGTGCGCCTCGTCGATCGCGTAGTGCCGGCCGAGCGCGCGGATCGCTCCGTGCGCGGGCAGCGCCACGCGCTTGGTCGTGAGCTGGTAGGTGCGATCGCCAAAGGGAATCACCACGCTCAACGATTCCTCGGACGGCGGCGTCGCGATCGCGAGGTCGGCGTCGATGCGTCCCCACAACGTGCGCGCGCTCACCTGCAGGCGCGTCGATTCCGCGCCCGTGCTGAGGGAAACCGATCCGAGGGGAGTCCGCACGCTCCAGGGCTCGCCACTGCGATCGGGTAACGCGAGCCCCGCGCCGAGTGGCAGCACGAAGGGTGCGCTCGCCACTTCCTTCGTCTCGAAGTCCACGAACGAGAGCTCGACGAGGCCGACGAAGTCGAGATCGGCGATCGTGACCTGGAGCGCGCCGCGTGTGCTGATCACGCACCAGTACTCCCAGCGCTTGCGACGACCCCATCGCGCGGGAATGCCGGCGTCGTGCCTCGGCTGCCGAGTGAAACCCACTGCCTCGGGCCGCAGCCGTCCGCGCCAGTCGGCGAGCTCCACCCGCTCTGTGATCTCGTGCTCGTGCGTCGTCACCCCGTGAATGTACGATGGCCCTCATGACCGATGTCGAGTTCGAGCCTGTCGTGGTGATCATGGGGTCGGCGATCGTGGCGCTGCGACCGCGCGACGGAACGATCGCCTGGCACGTGCCCACCGAGCAGCCCGTCGTACGCCTCTATCGCGTGCACGAGCGTATGTTCGGTGTGTACGGCACGCGCGTCGTCTGCGTCGATCTCCGAACAGGCAGCGTCCTCGGTCAGGTCGACGTCGGCTTCGCGCCCGAGTCCGGGATGGTGTGTGACGGCCAGCTCGTCCTCTTGCGGGGCGGCGACGTGTCGTCCACGCCCGAGGCGATCGTCTGCCTGACGTCCGAAGGGCAGGTGCGATGGCGAGGAACGCTCGGCGTCGAAGCTGGAAAGGCGAAGCTCGCGACCTTCGACGCGGACGGCCAGGCGCAGTCGACGGTGACATTCCCGTTTCGAGGGGCGCCCGCGGGGATCGCCTATCGCGACGCCGTCGTGCAGCCCGATCTGAACCGCTGAGAACGTGATGAACACGCGCAGCCGGCGCTGCGTCGTTCTCCGTGGGACGCACGAGGAGACGCGCGAGAGCGCGATCGCATGCACGCGTGCGCTCGACCCGAGCGAAGTGCTCTGGACCTCGCCCGACGCACCGCGCGGGGCTCGCGTGATCTCGCAGCGCGCGCTCGACACGCTCCTCGGTCAGAGCCTCGATGCCGTCGTGCTCGATCTGCATGGGCCGCTCGACCCCGACACGATCGCCCGTGCAGAAGGGCTGATTCGTGGAGGCGGCGCGCTCGTGCTGCGGCTCCCGCCCGCGTCGGCGGAGATCGCCCGACGCTCGGACTTCGCGATTCATCCGTACACCCTCGAAGACGTCGGGACCCGCTTCGCACGGCGGTTCGAGGAGCGGCTTCCCGCTGCCGGGCCCGCGTCGATCGCCACCGTCTCGCACGAGACCGAGGCGACGCGTGAGCAGGATGCCGTGGTCGACTGCCTCGCCTCGGCCTTCGTCGCGCGCGAGCCGATCGTCGTCACCCTCCTCGCGGATCGCGGTCGCGGAAAGTCGGCCGCGCTGGGTCGCGCCATCCGTCGCGCGCGAGAGACGACGCCTGCGCTGCGCGTGGTGGTGACCGCTGCGAATCGCGAGGCGCTCATCGAGGTGCTTCGCTTTGCCGGAGAGGTCGTCTCGTTCGTCGACCCAGAGGAGCTCGCGCGCTCGGCCCCGGACGTCGACGTCGTCGTGATCGACGAGGCGGCGCAGCTGCCGGTCGCGCTGGCGAAGCGGATCGTCAGCGCGCACCCGCGCGCGCGTGTGGTTCTCGCGACGACGACCCGCGGATACGAGGGCACGGGCCAGGGCTTCTCGCTCCGATTCCTCTCGTGGGCGCGTGCGCGCGCGGTCCCCACGCTGGAGCTCACGCTCCGAGAGCCGATCCGATGGGCCGAGAACGACACGCTCGAGCGATGGGTGCGTGACGTGCTGATGCTCGACGCGGAGCCGGCGGCCTTGGCGTCGGAGTCGAGGTCGGTCGCGCACCACCGCGTGCTCGATCGCGATCGGCTCGCAGCGGATGAGCGCACGCTGCGGCAGCTCTTCGGCCTGCTCGTGCACGCCCACTACCGGACCACACCGAATGATCTCTCGCGCTTGCTCGACGCGCCCAACCTCGACGTTCATGCGCTCTTCGAAGGCGACGACGTGGTCGCAGCGAGTCTGGTCGCGCGCGAAGGAAGTCTGCCGCGCGCCCTCGTCGACGCGATGGCTCTCGGATCGAAGCGGGTCGCGGGTCACGCGCTCGCGGACACGCTGGTCAGTCACGCGCTCCGCACGGACGCAGCGAGCCTCTCGATGATCCGCAGCGTCCGCATCGCGGTCCACGAGAGCCGACGGCGGCGTGGGCTGGCTCGCGCGCTCGTCGAAGCGATCCATGCGCACTACACCCCGGATCTCTTCGGCACGATCTTCGGCGCGACCGCGGAGCTCGTCTCTTTTCGACAGGCGCTCGGCTACGAGGTCGTTCGGGTCGGCGTGTCGCGGGGCGCGCGAAGCGGTGAGCCCGCGGTCGTCATGATCCGGCCGAGGTCCGATGCGGCCCGCGCACTCGTCGCCTCGCTCCGGGATGATCTCTCGCGCGAGCTCGAGCAGCAGCTCTCACTGATGGAGACGGACGAGAGCGCTCCGATCGACCCGGAGCTGCGCTCCGCACTCGTTCGTTCACTTCCCACCTCACGCGAGGCAGAGCTCGGCGAGCGACGCGCGATCGCCCTTCGTTACGCCTCGAGCACGCAGCCCGTGGACGTCGTGGCTGCGTCGCTGGGGCGCTTCGTGCGCGATCACGAGGTGCTGCTGGCCACGCTCGACGTCCGCTCGCGGGCGCTGCTCCAAGCGCGTCTCGTCGATCGCGTCTCGTGGTCCGAGGTGGCCGCGCGCGCCGCCATGCCGAGCGTCGCCGCCGCGATGCGATCGATGCGGGGCGCCGTGCGTGCGCTGCTCTTCGCCATCGATGGTTGACCCAACCTGCCCCCAGCGCGACGCTCGGAACCTCATGCAGAAGACGATCGATCCGATCGCCCTCGCGCGCGCTCAGCTCGCGTTCGACCGCACCATCGACGCCACCGCTCCGGGCCTGTTCGCCGTCAAGCGCGCGCGCATGTCGGCCTCCGCGTTCGCGTTTCTGCGGGGCAGCGCGCCCCTCTTCTACCGACTCCTGCGCGACCTCCCCGCGCTCGGTCGCGGTCCGGGCGGTCGCGCCTGGCTCACGGGCGACCTGCACGTGCAGAACTTCGGCGCGTATCGGACCGACGATGCGAGCTCCGGCGACACGCGCGTGGTCTTCGGTCCCAACGACTTCGACGAGGCGTGCATCGGGCCGGTGCGGCTCGATCTGCTCCGTTTCGCCGTGAGCTGGCTGCTCTCGCTCGACGAGCGCGGCGTAGGCGCATCGACTCGGGTCGCCTCGTGTCGCGCGCTGATCGAGGGCTGGGTCGAGGGCGCATTCGGCGGGCGGGTCCAAGCGCGCGAGCCAGCCTCGGTACGGCGGCTCGTCGCTCAGGTGCAGGCGCGCACGAAGCAGTCCATGCACCGCGCCTACACACGCGGGTCTGCCGGCAAGCGCGCTCTTCAGCGCGACCTGCGCCTGTGGCCCGTCTCACGCGCGCTCGTGGGCCGAGTCGAGGATGCGTTCGCGGGCTACGCGGCACGCGCGTCTCATCGGTACGGCGCCGACCTCGAGCACTTCGAGGTCCTCGATGTGGCGCGGCGTGTCGCGGGCACCGGCAGCCTCGGCGTGCAGCGCTTCGCCGTCCTGGCGCGCGGCGGCGTTCACGGCGAGTGGCTCTTCGACCTGAAGGAAGAGGCCCCGAGATCAGCGAGCGCGCTCGCGGCCGGAGGCCTCGCGGGAGCCGCGCGCGTCGTTCGTGGCATCGAGACATCTGCGCCCGCGCCGCCGCGGATGCTCGGCACGACGCGCCTCGTCACTGCGCGGGGCGCGACTCTCTCGATGCTCGTGCGGCGCCTCTCCCCCCAGGAAGACAAGCTCGATCCGAGCGAGGTCGAGGCCGACGAGCTCGAGCCGCTCGCGCGTCACGTCGGCTGGCTCGCGGGCCGCATGCATCGGCGCGGCGCGATCGGAACACTCGGGCGCGCCTGGCCCGCGGCCGAGCGCACGGCATTGCTCGAGCGCGCCATCACGCTCGTCGGCATCCACGAGGCGGCTTACCTCGCGTACGTCTCGATGGCGTAGACGTCACTCGGCTTCGAGCAGGTCGACGTCGGGCGCCGTTCCCTCGAGCTCCTCGAAGAAGCGTCGCGAGAACGCGAGCCATGGGTCGGCGCCCTCGAGCGGTCGCTTGCCGTGCACGCGCTCGTCCTCGAGCCGCACTTCGTCGCGCATGGCCAGCGCACGGACCGCGAGTGACGCCGCCGTGGGATCCGCGCTGTCCTTGGTGAGATCCGTGATCGCCTTCTCGCAGCCGTTGTTGGCCAGATACGCGAGCGTGCGCACGTAGCGCTCGTCGCCCGCCTTCACTTCCGAGAGCTGCCGCTGCAGCGTCCGGAAGCTCGCGTTGCCGAACGAGCCCAGCACGCGCGCGACCTCGCGCCAGACGTCGCTCTCTTCCGACGTCAACAGATGCAGGAGCGGCACCACCGCACGGCGCAGCTTGAGACTGCCGAGCGCGAGCGCGAACGCCTGACGCACGAAGGTCTTGCGCGCGCTGAGACCATCGACGAGCGCATCGCCCGCCTCTTCGCCGAGCTTGGTGATGCGCGGCACCACGCGGACCACCTCGGCGCGCGGCATCTTCCGCACGGCCTT
>JAYVCF010000529.1:0-14257 GCA_043750095.1 Deltaproteobacteria bacterium | reverse complement strand
ATGCTCAAGCGCCTCTGCGCGAACAAAGGCCTGCACGAGGCGGTCATGTTCCACGACGTGCGCTGGGGCGCGGAGCACGACGGACGTTTCCTCTGGGTGCTCCTGAACTCGGGTTCGTGCGGCGCGTACGCGTTCAATCACGATCCCACGACGCTGAAGGGCGTTCACAGCTACCGGCAGCCCTCGATGTACTTCCCGACACCGGGCGGCACCTTTGCCGGGGAGAGCCGCCCAGGAGCGATGACCTGGGCGCGCGCCTACGTGAAGGCCGGCAAGCTCTGGATGGACATCGGCAAGGGCGAGGTTGTGTTGCTCCCGCCCGAGGTGCGCGACCGTTGGTGGCAAGGCACCACGCGCCAGTGGCCCTTCATGGCCGCCGACATGGGCATCGGACGAGACACGCTGATGGCGCACTACCTGTCGAACCACGTCGCGGTCGCGTACGGCGACGTGTTCGAAGAGATGGTCGCGCTCAGCCAGGAGCTCGGGTTCCACGTCCGCGTGATGCGCGCGAGCTGACCATGACCGCGGACCGGCTCTATCTCGGCATCGACGTGGGCACTGCGAGCGCGCGCGCCGCGCTCTTCGACCGCTCGGGCACGCGACGCGGGATCGGATCGGCGCCCTTCCCCGTGTACAAGCCCGCGCCCGACTTCGTGCAGCAGTCGTCGGCCGCCATCTGGCAGAGCGTGTGCGACGCGACGCGGCTCGCGATGAAGGAGGCGCGCGCGAAGGCCACCGACGTGGTCGGGATCGGGTTCGATGCGACCTGCTCGCTCGTGGCGACGGACGCCCACGACGCGCCCGTCACCGTGTCGCCGGATGGCGCGGCGGACCAAGACATCATCGTGTGGATGGATCATCGCGCGATCGATCAGGCCGATCGCATCAACGCGACCCAGCACGCGGTGCTTCGCTACGTCGGGGGCACGATGTCGCCCGAGATGGAGCCGCCGAAGCTGCTCTGGCTGAAGGAGAAGCTGCCTTCGTCCTACGACAGGGCCACGCGCTTCTTCGATCTTCCCGACTGGCTGCTCTGGCGCGCGAGCGGGGCCGACGTGCGCTCGCTCTGCACGACCGTGTGCAAGTGGACCTACGTCGGGCACGAGTCGCGCTGGGACGACTCGTTCTTCTCGCAGGTCGGGCTCGCGGATCTCGCCGCGAACGATCATGCGAAGATCGGCGCGACGGTTCGGCCGATGGGCGAGCGCGCGGGTTCGCTCTCGGCGAGAGCGGCGGGCGAGCTGGGCCTGGCACCCGGGATCGCGTGCGCGGTCGCGATCATCGACGCGCACGCGGGCGGGCTCGGTCTTCTCGGGGCGGGCGCGCTGGCTTCCGGAGACGGGGCGCTGTCACCGGAAGTCCTCGAGACGCGGCTCGCGCTGATCGGCGGGACCTCGACGTGTCACATGGCCGTGAGCGCGCAGCCGAAGTTCATCGACGGCATCTGGGGACCGTATTTTTCCGCGATGGTCCCGGGGATGTGGCTCACCGAGGGCGGGCAGTCGGCTACCGGCGCGCTGATCGATCACGTGATCGACTCGCACGCGCGCGCCGCCGAGCTTCACGCCCACGCGATGACGAGCGGAACCAGCGTGTACGCGCTGCTCAACGCGCGGCTCGATGCGCTCGCGGGCTCCGTCGCGTTCCCCGCGGCGCTCACGCGCGAGCTGCACGTGCAGCCAGACTTCCACGGGAACCGCTCGCCGCGCGCCGATCCCACGCTGCGCGGGATGATCAGCGGGCTCTCGCTGGACTCGTCGATCGACGCGCTCGCGCTCCTCTATCTCTCGACGATCCAGGCCATCGCACACGGCACACGCCACGTCGTCGACGCCATGAACGCTGCGGGCTACCGCATCGACACGATGGTCGCGTGTGGCGGCGACACGAAGAACCCGGTGTTCCTCCGTGAGCACGCGGATGCGACACAGACGAGCGTCGTGCTGCCGCGCGAGAAGGAAGCCGTGCTGCTCGGTGCCTCCATGCTCGGTGCCGTCGCGAGCGGCGATGTGCCCGACCTCGTGACCGCGATGGCGTCGATGAACGCCGCGGAGCGAACGATCGCCCCTGCCGACGGCGCGGTGCGCGCGTACCACGAGCAGAAGCACCGGATTTATCACCGCATGTACGACGATCAGATCGCGTACCGCGGCATCATCGCGTCTTCGACGCCTCCTGCGGGGATCATCCGCGCGTAGGGCGCGTCATCTCCTCGGGGATCACGAGCGTGTCGAACTCTTCGCCGCTCAAGAGCCCGAGCGCCACGGCCGCCTCGCGCAGGCTCGTCCCCTCCGCGTGCGCGTGCTTGGCGATCTTGGCAGCCGCGTCGTACCCGAGCTTCGGCGTCAGCGCGGTGACCAACATGAGCGAGCGCGCGACGTGCTCGGCGATCACCGCACGATTCGGCTCGATGCCGCGCGCGCAGCGCTCCTCGAAGCTGAGGCAGGCATCGCCGAGCAGGCGCACCGATCGGAGGAAGCTCGACGCGATCAGCGGCTTGATCACGTTGAGCTCGTAGTTGCCTTGCGAGGCCGCGAAGCCGATGGCGGCGTCGTTGCCCATCACCTCGACGGCGACCATCGTCATCGCCTCGCACTGCGTCGGGTTCACCTTCCCCGGCATGATCGAGGAGCCTGGCTCGTTGTCGGGGATGGTGATCTCGCCCAGGCCCGCGCGCGGGCCGCTCGCGAGCCAGCGCACGTCGTTCGCGATCTTCATGCAGGCCGTGGCGAGCTGCTTGACCGCACCGTGCGCACCGACGAACGCATCGTGACCCGCGAGCGCCGCGAACTTGTTGGGCGCCGTCTTCAGTGCGAGGCCGGTCAGCTGCGCGAGCCGCGCCGCGACGCGATCGGCGAACTCCGGGTGCGCGTTGAGCCCCGTTCCCACCGCGGTCCCCCCTGCGGCGAGCAGCGCGAGCGCAGGCACCATCATCTCGATCGCGGCGATGCCGAGCTCGATCTGCGCGACCCAGCCCGAGATCTCCTGCCCGAGCGTGAGCGGCGTCGCGTCCATCAGGTGCGTGCGGCCGATCTTCACGACGTCCTTCGTCGCGTCGCTCTTGGCGGCCAGCGTCGCGCTCAGCACACGCGCGGCAGGCACCAAGTGTCGCGTCAGTCGATCCACGGCGGCGATCGACATGGCGGTCGGAAAGGTGTCGTTCGACGACTGCGAGAGGTTCACGTGATCGTTGGGATGCACGGGGGACTTGCCGCCGCGGCCCTTGCCCGCGAGCTCGTTCGCGCGCCCGGCGAGCACCTCGTTCACGTTCATGTTCGTCTGCGTGCCCGAGCCGGTCTGGAACACGACCAGCGGGAACTGATCGTCGTGTTGCCCCGCGAGCACCTCGTCGGCCGCCGCCACGATCAGGTCGCGACGCGTGTCGTCGAGCAGCCCGAGCTCGGCGTTCACCTGCGCCGCGGCCTTCTTGAGCGTCACGAGCGCGCGGATGAGCTCGCGGGGGATGCGCGTCTCGCCGATGGGAAAGTTCGCGATCGAGCGCGCCGTCTGCGCGCCCCAGTAGGCGTGGGCCGGAACGTCGACCGAGCCCATGCTGTCCGTCTCGATTCGCGTCTTGTTCATGCTGTCGCGCCTCGCCGCGGAGCTTGACGGACCCCGAGGCCCGCGCTACCAAGCCCGTCCACTCTGCGGGACTAACTCAGTGGTAGAGTGCGACCTTGCCAAGGTCGAAGTCGAGGGTTCGAATCCCTTGTCCCGCTCTCGAAGCTCCTGCTGCCTAGACCCCCACGCTGAAAGCGCGCGCTGAAAACGAGGCCGACCGAGCGAGAGCTCGTCGGCCTCGCGGCTTTTTCGGCGCGAGAGATCGCGGATCCATTCGCGGGCGACCTTGATATCCTGCCGACCCGCGTCGCGCGGTGCCCCTGGAGAGGACATCATGAGCGAGATCGATCCCCGTCTGAAGTCGGCGCTCGCTGCGGTCGAGGCCTCGCCCGACGATCTCGGTCTCTGGGACGACCTCGAAGAGATCGCCGCGAAGCTGCAGAAGCCGGACGAAGTCGGGCAGCTCTATCGCGACGTGCTCGGCCGGCCCATCTCACTCGCGCAGGTCACCGCCATCGGGCCGCGCGCGTCGGGGTTCCACGAGGAGTGGTTCGGCGAGGACTCACCGCATCTGAGCGAGGTGCTCACGCGCGTGCTCACGCTCGATCCGCGCGCCGACTGGGCGCTCGCGCGGGTCACCGTCCTGCTCACGGTGCGCGAGCGCTGGAACGACTTGCTCGCGCTCTACGACCGCGCGCTCGCCGCGGCCGACGACCCGTTCCGAAAGACGCAGCTCCTCGAAGAGGCCATGCAGCTCGCGAAAGACTTCGCCGGGCAGCCCGACCGCGCGATCGGCTATCTCGCGGAGCTCTCCGCGCTGCGACCGAACGATGCGCAGCTCAAGGTCTCGCTCGAGCGTCTCCTCGAGCGACAGGGCCGCCACGCCGAGCTGATCGCGCTCTGGCGCAAGGGCGAGGACGCCGAGTCGCCCGAGAAGCGGCTGCAGATCGCGCGGACCTACCTCGACTCGCTGAACGACGCGGCCGCGGCGCTCGAAGAGGCGCGCGGGCTCTTGGCCAGCGGCGACGCGACGGACGCCGCCGTGGCGCTCGTCGAGCGCGTGCTCGGCCTCGACTCGGCAGCCGCCGCGGTCCGACGCGAGGCGCTCGGTGAGCTGCGCGATCGATATCGCGACGCAGGTCGACGCGAGGACTACGAGCGCGTCACGCGCGGCGCGCTCTCGTTCTCGACCGGACAAGACAAGATCGCGCTCCATCGCGAGCTCGCGAACGTCGCCGAGGCGGCAAGTCAGCCTCAGGTCGCGCTCGAGCAATGGGCGGCCGTGCTCGCCCTCGATCCCTCGGACGGCGAGGCCGAGGACCGTCTCGCCAAGGTCGCGGAGTCGATCGAGGCGCACGGGCCGCTGGCCGACGCGCTCGAGGCCGCCGCGGCGGTGACCACCAGCTCCTCGCGACGGGCCGAGCTCTTCGTCGCGGCGGGCGACGTCCGCGCGCGCACCGATCGTCACGCCGCAGAAGCGCTCTACCGACGCGTCCTCGATGCGGAAGGCGCCAGCGCCGCGCGACGACTCGAGGTCGCTCGACGTCTCGCGCTCCTGCTCGACGCGGCTGGCGGTGAGCGCCGCAGCGACTTGCTCGCGCTACGCGAGCAGCTCGCCACCCTCGAGGTCGACGGCTCGGAGCGTCGGCGTGCGCTCGGGCTTGCTGCGCGGCTCGCGGCCGAGCTCGGAGATCGCGACCGCGCACTGGCCGCATGGGACAGGCGGCTCGCGGCCGACGCCGCGGATCTCGAAGCCCTCGAGGCGAAGAGCACGCTGCTCGCCGAGCTCGGGCGCCATGGCGATCGCGCCAAGACGCTCGCCGCGCGGGCTGCGCTGCCCCTTCCGGGCGCCGTTCGCCGCGCGGACCTCGTGGAGATCGCCGGCATCGAAGAGACGCAGCTCGCCGATCACGCGGCCGCGATCGACACCTGGCTCGGCGTCGCCGCGGAGTTCGGCGAGACCAACGAGACCGTCGATGCGCTCTCGCGCCTGTACGAGGTCGTGGGCCGGCACGAGGCCAAGAACGAGCTGCTCGATCGCGCCAGCAAGCGCGACGCCGAGCGCGCGGTCGAGATGCTCGTGCGACTCGCCACGCTTCGCGCAGGGCCGCTCGCCGACGTCGAGAGCGCGGCGCGCCTCTATCACGAGGCCATCCGTCTCGATCCGGCGAATCCGCTCGCGCGCTCGGGCTTGGCCACCTTGCTCTCCGTCCCGAGCGCCAAGGCGGGCGCGGTCGAGGGGCTCGCGGAGGCCGCACGTCGCACCGATGACGTCGAGGCGCTCCTCGCACTCCTGGCCGATCGGCTCGAAGCGTCCGGCGACGACAAGCGCGCGCGCGTTCGGCTCCTGCGCGAGGCGAGCGGCCTCGAAGAGCAACGAAAGAACGACACGGCGAGCGCGTTCGAACACGCGCGTAACGCCTTCGCGCTCACGCCGGAGGACGACGCGCTCGAGCGCGACATGCTCCGCCTCGCCGGCGCATCCGGACGCGAGCGCGATGCGGCGGCGGCCCTCGCTGCGGCCAGTGCTTCGCTCGGAGACGACCCGCTGCGCGCGTTCACGCTGGCCAAGCGCGCAGCGGATCTCTTCGAGGCACAGGACGCGTCGAGCGAGGCCCTCGCGGCATCGCGCGCCGCCTTCGGCCTGCAGCCCACCGACGCCGAGGTGGCCGGACAAGTCGCGCGCCTCGCCGCGAGCGCGGGCGACTTCGCGACGGTCGCGCGCACGCTGGTCGAGTCGAGCTTCGCGCTGCGTGCGATCGAGGAGCCTTTGCTGGCCGCCGTCGAGGCGCTCGCGGAAGAGAAAGCAGCATGGGATGCGCTCGCCGCGAGCGCCGAGCCTGCGATCGAGGCACGCGCCCGCGCGCTGTCCGAGACCGAGACGCGCGCCAGCTCGGATCTACTGCGCTCGCTCTTCGTGCGGCTCGCCGCCTGGCAGCGCGATCATCGCGGCGATCTCGAGAAGGCCGAGGGCCTGCTCGCGCGCGCGCTCGCCTTCGATCCCGCGCACACCGACACGCTGCGCGAGCTGGCACGTCTCTCTTGGCGCGCGCCGGGCAAGCGGCTCGTGGACACGTTGCTCTCGCTCGCCGATCAGCTTCCGGGCGACCTCGACGCGCTCTTCGACGCGGCCCGCATCGCGGAGGAGAACGTTCGGGACCCCGTCCTCACGCGCGAGATCCTCGGCCGCCTCCAGCGCGCGGCGACGCGCCTCTGGCTGAAGGGCGAGTCCGCCAAGGGCGAGCGCCCCGCCGACCGCAGCGCGCTCGACGCGCTCAACTCGCTGGTGCGTCTCGAGACCGAGGCCGGGCGCATCGCGCACGCGATCGACTGGCTCGTCGAGGGCTCGCGCCTGCCGCTTCCGCCTGCGGAGGCGCGCGCGATGCTGCGACGCGCGGGCGATCTCGCCCAGGGCAAGCTGGGCGACGAGGCGCGCGCGATGCGCCTCTATCAGCAGGTCGTCGAGGACACGCTGGAGGACGGCGAGGTCGTCGATCGGCTCGCCAAGACGTACGAAGCGCGCGGCCGTGTGCCGGAGCTGCTCGCGCTGCGCAAGCGTGAGCTCGAGCTCGACCTGCCCGCCGAGCGAAAGCTGCTCGTGCGGCTCGAGGTCGCGCGCCTCCTCGGTCACCTCGAAGAAAAAGGCGGCCGCGTGGAGATGCTCCGCGCGAACCTCGCGGATCACCCGGGCCACCAAGAGTCGATCGCCGAGGTGTCGGCGGTGCTCGAGAGCAAGGGCCGAAGCGCCGAGCTCGCCGAGCTCCTCGCGGGTCAGGCTCGCCGCCTCGAGGACCAAGACGCGCCGCGCGCGGCCGGCCTCTGGGGCCGCGTCGCCAAGATCGGCGAGGAGCAGCTCCACGACACCGAGCGTGCGCTCACCGCGTATCGCCGCGTCGTCGGGCTCGCGCCCAGCATCGAGTCGCTCGAGGCGCTCTCGCGCATCCATCTCGGCCGCAACGAGCCTGCGCTCGCCGCCGAGTGGCTCGAGAAGCAGCTCGACGCGACCAAGGGCGTCGAGGCGCGCAACCTCGTCGCGCTTCGCCTCGCTGACGCGCGGCTCGCGGCAGGCCGCACCGATCGCGCCATCCTCGCGCTCGAGCGCGCCGTCGCAGAAGACCCGTCGGCATCGACCGCGCGCGACCGCCTCGCGGATCTCTACCGCAAGCAGCAGAAGCGAATCGAGCTCGCGAACTTGCTTCGCGACGGTGCCGCGAACGCCAGCGGCGATGCCCAAGCCGCCTACGTACACGAGTCCGCGGCGCTCTATCGCGAGCTCGGCGCCCCCGAGGAAGCGATCGCCATGCTCGAAGCGGCCCGGAGCCGCGGCGAGATCGATCAGGATCTGAAGAGCACGCTCGCCGAGGGCTATCGGAAGGCCGGTCGACTCGACGACGCGCGCACCGTCCTCGAGCAGATGATCACGGACTTCGGACGCCGTCGCTCGCCCGAGCGCGCGCACGCCCACTACCAGCTCGCGCAGGTCGCGCATGCGGCAGGCGACATCAAGGAGGCCCTCGATCATCTCGACAAGGCGTCGAGCATGGACCTCGCGCACGCGGGCATCCTGCGCTTGCTCGGCCAGCTCGCGCGCGAAGGCGGCCAGCTCGATCGCAGCGAGCGCGCCTATCGGGCTCTCCTTCTTCTGGTGCGTCGCCAGTCGCCCGAGTCGCCCGACGTCCAGGTCGGCGCCAGCGAAGTTCTCTACGAGCTCTCGCGGCTCTCCAAGGACCGCGGGCAGGATGCGCAGGCGCGAGAACTGCTCGAGTCGGCCGTCGAGACCGCCCAGCAGACCAGCCCGGAAGCGGCGCGCTTCACCCGCGTGCTCATCGCGCGCGGCGAGACCGACCTCGCCGAGAAGATCCTCACGCGCCGACTCGCGCTCGACGACGCGGGCATGCCTCGCGCGAAGGTCCTCGCGGACCGCGCCGAGCTGCTCGAGACCCTCAAGAACCTGCCGAAAGAAGCGCTGTCGGCGCGGATCGAGGCGATGGAGCTCGCGCCCGAGTGGACCGAGCAGATCCAGGCGGCGCGCGCGACGGGCAAGAAGAACGGTGAGAGCGGGCGGGTCGCCGACGCGCTTCGCAAGCTGATCGAGCGCTCGACACGTCGGAAGGAAGATGCCGGGCTCGCGTCCGACCTCTTGATGCACCTCGCGGACATCCTCGAGTACGACGTCGTCGATCTGCCTGGCGCGGCGGAGGCGTATTCGCGCGTCGAGGGGCTGGGCGTGCGCACGGTGGACGCATGGCGCGCACTCGGACGCGTGGCCGCGGCGCGCGGCGATCGGATCGAAGAGATCCGCGTGCTGCGTCGCCTCGTGGCGGCGGGCGTCGACACGAGCACCCTCGGACGTCCCGAGGACGACATTCCCGAGAGCGCGAAGACCGATGCGCTCTATCGCATCGCCGAGGTCGAGCTGCGCGAGGGCGAGACGCTCCAGAGCGGCCTCGACACGCTGGCCGATGCGGTGGCGCGCGACGGCGACAACGCACGCGCCGCGAAGGCTGCCGCCGAGGCGGCCTCGCACTTCCCGGCCGATGCACGCTCGGGCGTCTACGATGGGCTGGCCGCTCTCTGGGAGCGCACCGCACGCGCCTCGGGCGACAAGGCTCTCTTGCTCGGCTACTTGAGCGAGCGCATCGACGGAGACGGCGCCTCGATCGAGGACGTGCGCGAGGCGTCGCAGGTCGCCACGGATCTCGGACGCGACGCCGACGCGGAGAAGCTGCTCGTGCGCGGCGCGGAGATCGCGCGCAACTCGCTCGACGGACTCGGAAGTGCCCTCTGGATTCCGACCACGCTCGCCGAGCGACGGCGCGCGGCAGGCGATCTCAAGGGCGCCATCCGCTGGACGCAGACCGCGGTCGACGCGTCCGACGCGTCGGGCGACGCGCAGCGAACGGAGACGCTCTCGAAGGAGCTCGCCGCGCTCGCCGCGCAGCCCGGTGGCGATCCCGCGCTCGCCGCGCAGACGTACACCAAGCTCATCGAGTCGGAGCCGCGCGACCGCACGCTCTGGGGCCCCGCGGCCGACGCGTTCGTCACGCTCAAGGATCGCGAGGGCTACGAAGGCCTCGTGCGCCGCACGCTCGACGGTCTCATCGAGCCCGAGGATCGCAACGCGCTGCGCATGGAGCTCGCCGCGCGCCTGATGGGCCCCTACAAGGCGCAGGAGGACGCGGTCACCGTCTTGCGCGAGGTGCTCGACGAGGATCCCGATCACCTCGGAGCGTCGCAGGGGCTCGCGGACGTGTTCGAGCGCTCGGGTCGCGACGAAGAGCTCGCGGATCTCTTGCGGCTGCAACTGGATCGCGCGCGCGATCGGAACGACGGCCCGGCCGTGGCGGCCCTCTCGCTTCGCACGGGCGGCCTCTACCAGAAGACCCGCCGTGAGGACGCGATGGACGCGTACCGGGCCGGCCTCGACTGGGCGCCGGAGGATCCGGGGCTCCTGCGCGCGCTCTACGAGCTCTACGGCAAGGACGACGACGCGCGCGACCGCGCCACGCTCGGAGAGCGCCTCCTGGCCGTGGAAGCGGGCGACGCCGCGGCGAAGCTGGCCCTCTCGCTGGCCGATCAGCTCATCGCGCTCGAAGACACCGATGCCGCGCTGCGCGCGCTCGACGTGGGCTTCCGGGCCGCACCGACCCACGACAAGCTCCGAAAGCGTCTCGAAGCGACGCTGCGCGAGAAGAACGACCTCGAGGCGCTCGCGGAGATGATGACCTTCGACGCGGCGCATCGCACCGACGCGGCGGCGCGCCTCACGCGCTTCCGTGAGGCGGCCGCGCTCTACAAGGGCGAGCTCAATCGTCCCGAGCGCGCGGCCGACGTGCTGAAGGACGCGCACGCGCTCAACCCGGGGGATCTCGAGCTCCTCGGCGAGCTGGTCGAGGCGCTCACGCAGTCGGGGCGCATCGACGATGCCGCCGAGGCCGTGCGCGGTGCGCTCGAAGAGCGGCCCGACGCGACGAAAGAGCGCGCTCAGCTGCTCGGTACGCGGAGCCGACTGCGCCTCGAGCTGCGCGACTCGGGCGGCGCGCTCGAAGACGCAGAAGAAAGCTTCGGCATCGATCCGAAGACCACGCAGGCGCAGCTCGTCGCGGCGCTCGACGCGCATCGCCTCACGCTCGCGGACCAGGGCGACCGCGAGGCCGAGCGGGCCACTACGCTGCGCCTGTCCAGCATCTTGCGCGCGGGAGGCGATGCCGCGCGCAGCCGCGACGTCCTCGCGGACTGGGTCGAGCGCGATCCCAGCGACGTCTCCGCGCTCCGCACGCTCGTCGAGCTCGACAGCGGCACGCAGCGTTGGTCCGACGTCGTCGGACACACGACGCGCCTGGTCGGTCTCGAGACCGGCGAGCCACAGGCCGAGATTGCGCTGCGCTTGCACGAGGCCGCCGGCCAGGCGGGCGACCCCGCCGCGGCGCGCGAGGGCCTGGAGGCGGCGCATCGCGATCAGCCCGATCACCAGGGCATCCGCGGCGCGCTGCGTGCGCTCTACGAGTCGGTCGGCGCGTTCGAGGAGCTCGCGTCCGTCTTGCTCGTCGATGCACAAGCCAGCGAGGGCGACGCGCGCGAGGCCGCTCTCCGACGTGCGGGCGAGATCTACGTGTACGAGCTCCAGCAGCCCGTGCGCGCGATCGCACCGCTGCGGGAGGCGCTCACCATCAAGGAAGACGACCTCGAGCTGCTCGTGCTGCTCGTCGACGCGCTCATCGGGTCCGACGCGCTCGCCGAGGCCGTGGAGATCCTGCAGGCGGCCATCCAGGCCAAGGGCAAGAAGCGCAGTCCCGCGCTCGCCTCGCTCCAGCAGCGCATGGCGCGCATCGCGGGTCTCTCGGGCGACCCGCAGACGCAGCTCGAGTGGCTCAAGGTCGCGCTCGAGACCGACAAGCAGTCGAACGTGGTCGCGGCCGAGCTCGCCGAGCTCGCCATCACGCTCGGCGACGACGCCAGCGCGATGAACGCGCTCAAGGTCGTCACGCTGCAGAAGACGCCGGGCCCGATGAGCAAGGCGATCGCGTTCTTGCGGCAAGCGCAGATCGCGTCGCGTCAGGGCGATCACCAGAAGGCCGTGCTCTGGGCGCGTCGCGCGCGCATCGAGGACGCGGAGCTGCGCGAGGCAGAGGAGTTCCTCCACTCGATCGGCGAGGCCTGACCTCTCGCTCTCGCTCTCGCTCCTACACTACGGATCACCTGAACTGACCCATCGATCGTGACCGGGTCGCGGCGGAGGAGCGACCCTTCGCCCGACGCTGCGGCGAGCAAACAGCGCTCGCCTGGATGTCGGTCGAAGCCTCGCACCTCCGCCGCTCAGATTGGCTCGGGGCGGCTCTTGAAAATGCGCGGCGTCACGACGCGTCCGCTCGCATGAATCGCTCCGCGATTCGCGCGTGAGTTGGGGCTCCGCCCCATACCCCACCGACGATTCAGCGCGCGGCGGTCGGTGCTTCCCGGGGCGCGGGGTTCAGCCCCGCAACGCGAAGTCGCGCAGCGACTTTGCGACCAGCATCGCGTCGCAGACGCCGAGCATTTTTAGAACAGCAGTCCGCAACCACTGAGCGGTGTGGGTGGTCGGCTTGGACCCGCATCCAGGCGAGCCGTCGCTTGCTCGCCGCAGCGCGGGGCCAAGGGTCACACCCGCGCCGCGACCCTGTGGCGATCGATGGAGCCAGGATCAACGAACCTGCACTCTGGGTTTAGAACCCCACCCGACGCATCACGAAGCGCGGCATCCCCTTGATCACGCCCATCACCGCGCGCCACGGCGCGGGCGCGTAGATCACGGCCTCGCCGCGATCGATCGCCTTCACCACGCGCGCGGCGACGTCGTCGGGCTCGCCGGCGAAGGGCGGCGGCTTGAGGCCCGTCGTCATGCCCGTCTTCACGAAGCCCGGCTTCACCGTGATCACGCGCAGCCCGTCGGCGTGGTGCTTGTGATCGAGCCCCTCGAGGTAGTGCGTGAGCCCGGCCTTGCTCGCGCCGTACAGGATCACCGGCTTGCGCCCACGATCACCCGCGACGCTCGAGAACACGCAGAGCGTTCCGCCGCCGCCCGCGAGCAAGAGGCGCTTGGCCTCTTCGCAGAACAGCACCGTGTTCGTGAAGTCGGCGGTGAGCAGCCGGGCGGTCAGCGCTGGATCGTTCTCCATCGCCTCCTGTGTCGCGAAGAGCGCGGCGGTCACCACGATCGTGTCGACTCCGCCCAGCGCGCGATCCGCGGCCGCGAGCGCGGGCCCGAACGTCTCCGGCTTCAAGAGGTCGCACTCGGCCCACTCGACCTTGGTGCCCGCGTACACACCGAGGTCCGCCGCGGTTCGATCGAGCTCCGTGCGATCGACGCCGAGAACGAACACGCGATCACCGCGCTTGGCGAGGCGGCGTGCGAGCGCGCGCCCCATGCCGCTGGTCGCACCGAGCACGGCTACCGAGAGAGGACGCACTCGCTTCTTCACGATCGATCTCCGAACAAGCGCACCGACTGCGCGCTCCGAATCTTGGTCGCCGGATCCCACTTGCGCCGCACCTCGAGAAACGCAGGCAGGCGTGGCTCCATCGCACGAAAGTGGTCGGCGCGCGTGAAGCCGTCCTTGGTCAGGTAGATCCGGCCGCCCTCTTCGATCACTTGCTCGTTGAGCGCGTCCACCAGCGCCTGCGTGTCGTCGCGTACGGGGATGTCGAGGGCGATCGAGATCCCCTTCATCGGGAACGAGAGCATGCCCTTGCCCTCGGGACCGCAGTCCTTGATGACGCACAAGAACGATGCGCTCCCGCTCTTGGTCAGGATCTCCAGCACGCGACGCGCGGCGTCCGGCCCCGATCGTTCGGGCAGCACGCACTGGTACTGCGTGAACCCGCGCGGCCCGTACATGCGGTTCCACTCCCGCACGGCGTCGAGCGGATAGAAGAATGTCTCCCAGTGCACGAGCCCTTCACGCACGCGCGGGATGTGGCGGCGGAAGAAGACCTCGTTGAACGCGCCGACCGAGAGCCGACCGAGCGTGCGACCGCCGAGCAGCGCGCTCGGAAGATCGAAGGGAAGCGTCACGCGAGGAAGCGGCGCGGGAAAACGCGAAGGGACCTCCGAGCGCGGTGCCCACTCGCCGGCCATCAGGATGCCGCGCCCCATATGCCGGCCGCGCGTGAGGCAGTCGATCCAGCCGACCGTGTAGGGGTAGCGGCCCGCGTGCTCTTTCAGCGCGACCATGAACGCGTCGAGATCGTCCACGCGAACGCTGCGCTGCCGAATCCAGGGCGACGCGATCGGAAGCATCCGGACCGTGACCTCGAGGATGTGACCGGTGAGGCCCATCCCGCCGATCGTCGCGTGGAACAGATCCGCGTGCTCCGTGTCCGAGCAGGTGACGACGCGGCCGTCGGCGACGCGCATGCGCAGCTCGGTCACGTGCTCGCCGAAGCAGCCGCGGACGTGGTGCTCCTTGCCGTGGACGTCGGACGCCACCATCCCGCCGAGCGTCACGAACTGCGTGCCCGGCGTGACAGGCACGAAGAACCCGCGCTCGAGAAAGAGCCGGTTGAGCGCGAGCAGAGACGTCCCGGCCTCGGCACGAAGCAGGCCCGTGCTAGGGTCGAAGGCGAGCAGACGATCGGCCAGCGCGGTGGACGCGACCTCGTAGACGCCGGGCGGGGGAAGCGAGCTGTCCCCGTAGCTGCGGCCGAGCCCGCGCGA
>JAYVCF010000528.1:0-15520 GCA_043750095.1 Deltaproteobacteria bacterium | reverse complement strand
GTCAGCGTCTCACGCCCGCTCGCTCCGCGAAAGCGCGTCCGTTTCGAGCGGAGTCGTGCCGGTGAGCCAGGCACTCCTGTCGGAGATCAGCGGGCTGCGCCGCCGTCGAACTCGATCATGGTGCGCGAGACGATGGTGCTCGCTGCGGTGGTCGGATCGATGGTCAGCACGAGCCCGTCGCACGTGAGCCCGTAGAGCGTGTCGTGATAGACGGCGAGCCCGAAGATGCAGGGATGTCCGGTGCTTCCGATCAGCGTCGGCGGGCCGCTGGAGGTGAGATCGACGGAGAACAGGTCGTCGTTCGCGACGCGAAAATTGCGAGTGGCCGTGATGTAGAGCCGACCGTTCAGGAACGCGAAGTCGCCGCTCACGATCTCGGGCGCCGGAAGCCGCGCGACGACGGGGTGCGTTCCCGTCACCAGATCGAAGCGCACGATGCTGTCGTCGCTGCCGCCGTAGAGGACATCGGAAGACGGATCGGCCTCGAGCCCGTAGAAGCGTCCTGCGATCGCCACGACCGGTGTGGTCGCACCCGTGCGCGGGTCGAGCCGCACGAGGCCGCGCGTGGTCGTCGCGCCGTAGAACGTTCCGTTGCCGGCCAGCGCGATGTCGGTGAGCGGCTGGTCCGTGCGCGTGATGCGCGACACCACGCCGCTCGGCAGCGCGATGTTGTAGATGGACGTCGGATCCTGCGCGAGCAAGCGAGGCTCGCAGCCGCGGATCGGATCGCAGGTGTTGCTCAGCGGGCAGAGCGCGTCGTTCGGATCGTGCGCGCACGAGTCGCTGGGCTCGCGGCAGCGGTCGTCGGTGCAGGCGACGCCGTCGTTGCACGGGACGGTTCCGTCGACGCAGCCCGAGAGCGAGCACGTCTCCTGGCCGTTGCAGAAGAGGCCGTCGTCGCAGCGCGCGTCGTCGGTGCGGTGTGTGCAGCCCATCGGTGTGCACGTGTCGAGCGTGCACGCGACGCGGTCGTCGCAGTCCGAGTCCACGCGACAGGGCGGTGCGGCGTCGGGAAGGACTGCCGCGTCGATACTCGGCGCGTCGATCGCGGCCGCGTCGGGCGTGCCGGCGTCGGTGTTGCGCGACGCGTCGTGCGCGAGCAGCTCGGGGATACCCGTGCGCGCGCCGCAGCCGAGCACGAGCAGAAACGCGGAAAGGAGCAGGAGTGTGCGCACGAGGTGCCTCAGAAGCTGTGCATCGCGCCGCTGACGTCCGGCATCGGCACGAGCACCACGTTCGAGCGCTCCATGACGGGCGACTCGGCGGGGTCGTCCGTGAAGACACCGCGCGTGTTCCCCGCGATGACGAAGACGCCGATGATCTCGCCCGTGGCGGGCTGTCGGCCGGCGAGCGCGCCCCATCGGCCGTCGTAGTACCAGTTCATCGCGACCTGGTTGTTGAGCGCGACGTTACCGCCGCTCTCGTCGAGGCCGTACCAGAACTGGATCGCGGCCGACGCGTGCCAGGTGCCGTCGATGCACTCGGCGATCCCGAGCGTGTACTCCAGCGGTCCGGTCCAGCCCGGCGGCATGATGTCGGGCCAGCGGCCCACGCCGTCGCGCTTGCTGAACTCCACGTGGACGCCCGTGGTGGTGAAGTTGAGCTGCGTGATCGTGGTCGTGATGGGCCAGTTGGCGAGATCGGGCGGGTTGTCGTGGAGCGTGGCGAGGTGGAGATCGAGCACGCCCGGGCCGCCGGGGCACGCGAGACCGGTGAACGCGTCCGGGGCGGCGGCGGCGTCGACCGGATCCGGGGCCGCATCGACGGGGTGCGAGATCGGGTTCGTGTCGACGCCCGCATCGATCACGGTGGCCGCGTCGCTCGACGTTGCGTCGCGCATGCTCGCGGCGTCGAGCGATCCGCGTCCCGCGTCGATCGATCCCGCGTCCGCAGCCCCGCCGTCTCCGCGTGAGCCGAGCGTGGTCGTGCACGCGACGACGCCGAAGAACGACAGGAGGATCGCGAGCCGCACGCTACGAGGGTAGCGCGAATCAGGCGCGCGTGATCTCGAGAGCAGTGCCCGCCTCGCCGGGCCGACACGATTGTGTCGCGTCCGCTTTGCGGACGACTCCGGTCGTGATCAGGGCGCGTACTTCTCGACGAGGCGGCCGACGCGCGGCATCGCCGACTCCACGTGCTTGCGCGCGGTGCCGCGCAGCGTCTCGTAGAGCTTCTTGGCCGCGCCGTACTTCGTACGCTGCGCGCGGCGATCGGTGATCGCGAGGAGCGCCTCGGCGACGCGGCCGCCTTCCGTCTCGAAGTGACGCGCGACCGGGATGTTCTTGGTCTTGGCCTCTTGGAAGACGGCGTCCGCTGCCTTGGCGAACTCGGGGAGCAGATCGTTGACGACGTTGCGGACGAACCCCGGCGAGATGCCCTGGACGGTCCTGAACGCGCCCTTGATCGCGATGCCGGAGAGCCCGCCTTTGTCGGCGACTTCTTGCTCGAGCACGACGACACAGTCGTCCACCACCTGCTTGCGCTTGTCGTCCGAGGTCAGCACTTCCGCGAGGCTCGTCATGCGGAAGTGGGACCATGAAACACAGGCTCGGGCAAGTTAGCCGCCGATGAGGCTCATCCCCACGGCTTGGTGCTCGTGCACGTCCGCGTTCGTGAACGCGTGTCCTTCTCCCTTCGCGCCGAGCGCCCAGGCGATCGACCACGCGAGGTCGGCGTCGCTCGCGCTCGCACGCATCGCGTCACGGAGTGAGACCGATGCGCGATCCGCCAAGCACGCGCGCAGCTCGCCGTGCGAGGTGATGCGGATGCGGTTGCACGAGGCGCAGAACTCGTCGCTCACGGCCGTGATGAACCCGACGCGACGACCCGAGCCATCGCGCGCGCTCGCGTAACGAGCGGGACCGACGCCCTGGTCCGGCTCGCCGCGCTCGTCGACGAGCAGCGCACCGAGCGCTCCGCGCATCGCGTCCGCGGAGACGAAGCGCGTCGCAGGAAGACGCGCGCCTTCGCCGATGGGCATGAGCTCGATGAAGCGCGGCGTGAGCGCGCTCGACCAGGCCCACTCGGTGACCGCGGCGAGCTCGTCGTCGTTCACGCCACCGAGCACGACCGTGTTCGTCTTCTTCACCGAGAGGCCGACCGATCGTGCGTGCGCGATGCCTTCGAGCACATCGCCGAGCGCAGCGCCGCGCGTGATCTCCGAGAAGCGAGAGGGGACGAGGCTGTCGATCGAGACGTTGACGCTCGCGAGCCCCGCACGCGCGAGGGCCTCGGCGTGTCGCCCGAGCAGTGACCCATTCGTCGTGAGCACGATCTCGCTCGCGCCCGCGTCGCGCATTCGCCCGACCAGATCGGCAACGCCGCGACGAACCAGTGGCTCGCCGCCCGTGAGCCGCACCCGCCGCACGCCCAGCCGGGCCAGCACCGAGGCGAGGCGCGCGAGCTCGTCGTCGCTCAGCAGCTCGCGTCGTTCGCCGTGCTCCGCCTCGCCTCCGGCCGGCATGCAGTACACGCACGCCATGTCGCAGCGATCGGTCAGGCTGATGCGCACATAAGAATAAAGGCGTCCTCGTGCGTCGCGGAGCGGGCCGTCCGCAGCGAAATCGCGGGGCCGTGGCGGAACGGTGAGCGCTCGTGCTCTGCGGGACTCGGTCACGACGGGGAGGGAGGCGCGCGCCACGGCGGCATCTTGGGCCGCGGAATCAGGCGCGGCCATGGGTCACTCGACAGGTGGGCGAGGCGTGGTAATAGGCGGCCGCCCCGAAGGGGCTGGCCAAGCGATGGTCGGCCCGCCACGGGCGGCAGCCATAGAAGTCAGGTCTTGATCGGCACGCCCCTCGGTGCCGATGCGGGCTTGGGCCAGGGCCGCCCAAGGTACGTCCTCCAAGGAGAGGTTCATGTCGCACAGCCCTGTTCGTTCCATGGTCACGCGAGTGCTGGACACCACGTCCGGCTTGCTCGCTGCGCTCGCCGCGACTCTCGTCGCAGCGCCGGCGTTCGCGCTCGACATCATCGCGCCCGAAGGTGGCGGCGGCGCGCATCACGCGGGTGGCGAGGCCAACCTCGTGCTGCCGGCGTTCGAGAACGCCGAGCTCGCAGGCTTCAACGCCCAGTACCTCTTGATGAGCGGCCTCGGGGTCTGCGCGCTCGGCCTCATCTTCGCGATCTCGATGTATCGCGACCTCGAGGCGCTCCCGGCGCACAAGTCGATGCTCGAGGTCAGCGAGCTGATCTACGCGACGTGCAAGACGTACCTGCTCACGCAGGTTCGCTTCATCGGGCAGCTCTTCCTCTTCATCGGCTCCGTGATGGCCGTCTACTACGGCATGTTCGCGTTCGCGGATCTGCCCCCCGGCGAGCGCGCGCTGAAGGTCGTCGTGATCCTGCTCTTCGCGTGCGTCGGCATCGCGGGCTCGATCGGCGTCGCCTGGTTCGGCATCCGCGTGAACACGTTCGCGAACTCGCGCACGGCGTTCGCATCGCTCCGCGGCAAGGGCCTGCCCGTCTATCAGATCCCGCTGAAGGCCGGCATGAGCATCGGCATGCTGCTGATCTCGGTCGAGCTCTTCCTGATGATCTGCATCCTCTGCTTCGTCCCGCACGACTGGGCCGGGCCGTGTTTCATCGGATTTGCGATCGGCGAGTCGCTCGGCGCATCGGCGCTCCGCATCGCGGGCGGCATCTTCACCAAGATCGCCGACATCGGGTCCGACCTGATGAAGATCGTCTTCAAGATCAAGGAAGACGACGCGCGTAACCCGGGCGTCATCGCCGACTGCGTGGGCGACAACGCCGGCGACTCGGTCGGTCCCTCGGCCGACGGCTTCGAGACCTACGGCGTGACGGGCGTCGCGCTCATCTCGTTCATCCTCCTCGCGGTGGACGAGCAGTACCGCGTGCAGCTCCTCACGTGGATCTTCATGGTCCGCATCGTGATGGTCGTGACGAGCGTGTTCTCGTACTTCGCCAACGAGTCGTTCATGGCTGGCCGCTACCGCGACGCCGTGAAGTTCAACTTCGAAGAGCCGCTCACGTACCTCGTCTGGCTCACCTCGATCGTCTCCATCATCGCGACCTTCGCGGTCTCGTACTGGCTCATCCCCGACATCGGCGGCAACACCACGCTCTGGTGGAAGCTCTCGATCATCGTGAGCTGCGGCACGCTCGCGGGCGCGATCATCCCCGAGGTCATCAAGGTGTTCACGTCGACCGAGTCGGCGCACGTCCGTGAGGTCGTGCAGGCCTCGAAGGAGGGCGGCGCCTCGCTGAACGTCCTCGCGGGCCTCACGGCCGGCAACTTCAGCGCCTACTGGATGGGCATGATCTTCGTCGCGCTCATGGGCGTGGCGTACGCGGTCACGCTCATCGACACGAGCGGCGGCAGCGCGCTGGCCATCGGCCACATGATGACGCTCAACGGCATCGACGTAGCGCCGGTGTTCGCGTTCGGCCTGGTTGCGTTCGGCTTCCTCGGCATGGGCCCCGTCACCATCGCGGTCGACAGCTACGGCCCGGTCACCGACAACGCGCAGAGCGTGTACGAGCTCTCGCTCATCGAGAACGTCCCCAACATCGCGCAGGTCATCCAGGACGAGTTCAAGTTCGAGCCGAACTTCGAGATGGGCAAGGAGCTCCTCGAGGAGAACGACGGCGCGGGCAACACGTTCAAGGCGACCGCGAAGCCGGTCCTCATCGGCACGGCCGTCGTGGGCGCGACCACGATGATCTTCTCCGTCATCGTCGTCTTGACGCACGGCCTGCAGCAGGGCGCGCTCCAGAGCCTCTCGCTCCTGCACCCGCCGTTCTTGCTGGGCCTCCTCGCCGGCGGCTCGATGATCTACTGGTTCACCGGCGCCAGCACGCAGGCGGTCTCGACGGGCGCTTACCGCGCGGTCGAGTTCATCAAGGCGAACATCAAGCTCGAGGGCGTCGAGAAGGC
This sequence comes from Deltaproteobacteria bacterium, assembly GCA_043750095.1. Taxonomy (GTDB): domain Bacteria; phylum Myxococcota_A; class Polyangia; order Polyangiales; family Sandaracinaceae; genus JBBSAT01. Next base: position 9,621 of record JAYVCF010000528.1, on the reverse strand, counting down.
GTCGATCGAGGACAGCAAGAAGGTCGTCGAGATCTGCACGCTCTACGCGCAGAAGGGGATGTTCAACATCTTCCTCACGATCTTCTTCGGCACGCTCGCCTTCGCGTTCCTCGAGTCGTACTTCTTCATCGGGTACCTCATCGCGATCGCGCTCTTCGGCCTCTTCCAGGCGCTCTTCCTCGCGAACGCGGGCGGCGCCTGGGACAACGCGAAGAAGGTCGTCGAGACCGAGCTCCGCGCCAAGGGCACGCCGCTTCACGACGCGTGCGTGGTCGGCGACACCGTCGGTGACCCCTTCAAGGACACCAGCAGCGTCGCGATGAACCCGGTGATCAAGTTCACCACGCTCTTCGGCCTCCTCGCCGTCGAGCTCGCCGAGATCCTTCAGCACAGCGAGGGCCGTCCGATCCGCATGGTGATCGCGGGCGCGTTCTTCCTCGTCAGCGCCTACTTCGTGCACCGCTCGTTCTACGGGATGCGCATCGGGGCCGTCGAGGCCGAGCCGGCTCGCCTGCCGGAGCCCGCGTCGCCGAAGAAGGAGATGTCGCCGGAGAAGAAGGCCAAGCGCGCCAAGAAGGCTGCTGCCGAGAAGGCTGCTGCCGAGAAGGCTGCTGCCGAGAAGGCCGCTGCCGAGAAGGCCGCTGCCGAGAAGGCCGCTGCCGAGAAGGCCGCTGCGGCAAGCGCAGCAGCCGACGACGAGGACGAGGACGACGACGAGGACGAGGACGAGGACGACGACGAGGACGAGGACGAGGACGAGGCAAGCGCCCCGGCCTGATCGCCTCAGTCGTTCCTCACACCGAACAAGGCGCCACCGCGAGGTCGGCGCCTTTTTTCGTTCGGGCTTGCGATGCGGGCTGCGGCCGGCACCGTCGCTGCCGCCGCGAGGGCGCCGCCGTGCGAATGCGCGGTACTCCGCTCTTGTGCGCGGCTCGGGGCCGGGATATCGACGGCCCCACCCATGAGCGTAGAAGCCCCGTCCCAGAGCGGAGTCCTCGATTCCCCCGTCACGCCCTTCGAGAAGCGGGTGGGGCATCACCCTGCGCTCTTCGCGCTCTTCTTCGCCGAGATGTGGGAGCGCTTCTCCTACTACGGCATGCGCGCGCTCCTCGTGTTCTACATGGTCCGCGGCTTCCTTCACTACGACGACACGCGCAGCTACGGCGTCTACGGGGCCTACACCGCGCTCGTCTACATGACGCCGTTCATCGGCGGGCTCGTCGCCGACAAGGTGCTCGGGCAGCGCGCCGCGGTCATCCTCGGCGGCACGCTCATGGCGCTCGGTCATCTCGTGATGACGATCGAGAACCAGTACGCGTTCTACGGTGCGCTCGCGCTCCTGATCTGCGGCAACGGCTTCTTCAAGCCGAACATCGGCACGATCCTCGGCTCGCTCTACGGGGTCGAGCGCCTCAGCTTCAAGCGCGACGGCGCGTTCACCATCTTCTACATGGGCGTGAACCTCGGGGCCGCGATGGCGCCTCTCCTCTGCGGCTACATCGGCGAGACCTACGGCTGGCACTACGGCTTCGGCCTCGCGACGATCGGGATGACCATCGGCCTGGCCATCTTCGTCGCGCCGACGCTCGTCACGCAGATCTTGATCGGCCTCGGCGCGCTCGGCTCCGCGGCCGTGCTCGTGTTCACCGGGCTGCAACAGCCGGCCATCGCGCTCGGTGGAAACGTGTTCGTCGCCGTCTCGCTGGTGGTCGCGATGGTGTTCGCGCTCTGGGCGCTGGCCAACGGCGCGTTGCCCAAGGAAGCGGGCGCGGCGAAGAACGTGACGAACTACGGGCGCAAGCTCGGGATCGTGTTCGCGTTCGTCGCGCTCATCGTCCCGACGTTCGCGTGGCTCTGCTCGAACCCGTCCATCGCGGGCTACGTCCTCTACGTCGTGGGCTACGTCGCGCTCGGGTATGTGTTCGTCGAGGCGCTGGGCTTCGCGCGCGCACCCATCGCGCGCCTCGCGGCCGCGTACGCCGTGCTCGGCCTCTGGCTGGCGATCACCATCGCGTTCCCGCTCCTCGGCTGGTCCGTTCCGCTCGACATGACGCTTTACGAGATCCGCGGCATCGCGTTCACCGCGTGGCATCACGTCGCCATCGCGTGCGTCCTCTGGGTGTTCGCCGAGTGCGGTCTCTCGTTCCGCTCGCCGAGCATCGAGCGCGATCGGCTCTTCGTCATCTTGGTGATGTGCGTGTTCTCGATGCTGTTCTGGGCCTTCTTCGAGCAGGCCGGCAGCTCCATCAACAACTTCACCGATCGCAACGTCGATCGCGTCACCGAGGCGCGCGTCATCACCGAGGCCGACGTCGGGCAGACGATCGACATCGAGATCAACCAGGAGCAGCTCGGTTATCCCGACGGCGCCGCCGGCGCGAGTGGGGCGTACACGCTCGATCGCCTCAGCGCTGCGCGAACCGCGGCGCAAGAAGCTGGTACCGAGCTCCACGCGAGCTGGACGATCACGAGGGCGCACATCGGCATGGGCGTGGGCGGCGCCGAGGTGCCGGCGTCGGTCTTCCAGGCCACGAACCCCATCTTCATCTTGATCTTCGGTCTCGTGTTCACCGCGCTCTGGACCTGGCTCGGCGCGCGGAAGATCGAGCCCTCGACGCCCACGAAGTTCGTGTTCGCGCTGGTGCAGCTCGGCGCAGGCTTCATGGTCCTGTGGTTCGGCGCGCAGGGCGCGACGGAGCGCGGCATGGTCGGCATGAGCTGGCTGGTGCTCGCCTATCTGCTCCACACCACGGGCGAGCTCTGCCTCTCGCCCGTCGGCCTCTCCATGGTCAGCAAGCTCGCCCCCGGGCGCATGGTCGCGACGATGATGGGCGCCTGGTACCTCGCGACGGCGTTCTCGCAGTTCTTCGCGGGCCTGATCGCGATGCTCACGGGTGTCAGCGGCGAAGAGAGCGAAGGCCCGCAGGTGATCCCGCCGCCCGCCGAGACGCTGCACCTCTACTCCGACGTGTTCCTCTCCATCGGTGTCGCATCCTTCGTCGCGGCCGTGATCCTCGCGCTGCTCACGCCGTTCGTGAAGAAGTGGATGCACGAAGGGGAGAAGGTCGAGCCGTCGGCGTAGCGCGCGGGTCCGCAATCCCTCTGCGCGACGCGGTGAACAATTCCGCGCGACGCGCGTAGCATGCGGTATGCGAACTTCCTCGTGGGTGCTTCTCGGGACTCTCCTCGCCCTCGGCTGCGGCTCGAGCAGTGAGGCCCCACCGCCGCCGACCTCGGCTGCACCTACTTCCGTCGCCACCGCGCCGCCGTCTTCGGGCGCACCCGGCGCCTCGGGCGATGTGCTCCTCGACGCCGACGGGAGCCTCGCCAGCACCGACGGACGCATGGGCGCGATGTACGTCGATCGCTACACGTTCCACGTCGATGCGGGCCAGCGCGTCCACGTCACCGTCACGTCGGCCTCGCTCGATACCGTGCTGCGCGTGGGCCTCCCCGGTGCCGGCACGCTGACGAACGACGACGTCGGCGGCACCCGCACCGAGGCCGGGCTCGACTTCGTCGCGGCCAACGCGGGCGATGTGAAGATCTCCGTCACCTCGTTCGCGCCCGGCGCGACGGGCGACTACCACGTGCACGCGCAGCGCTCGGTCGACGCGCCGAACGTCGCGACGGCATCGGTCCCGCACTTCCACGTGCTCCCGGGGAACTTCCGCTCGTACATCGCGGGGGCCACGCCCTCGGCACCGAGCGCGGATCCCACGGCCGTCTCGGTTCACGTCGGCGACACGGTGCAGGGGACCCTCGCGACGGGCGACGCGACGCTTCCGTCGGGCGAGTTCGCCGACTACTACGCGTTCGATGCGCCGGGCGCGGGTCACTACACGATCGCGATGCAGTCGACGCGCCTCGACTCTTTTCTCGTGGTGACGACGCCTTCGGGCGAGCGCCTAGAGAACGATGACGCCGGCGGCTCACACAACGCCTCGCTCGACCTCGACGTCAGCGCACGCGGCGAGTACCGAATCGCGGCGACGACGTTTCGCGCCGGCGAGACAGGGTCGTATCAGCTGAGCGTTGCTCCGACGGCCGCGACTCCTCGCGCACCGACGGCCACCGCGCCGTCCGCGCCCCCGTCGAGCGGTGCGCCCAGCGGTGCGCCTCCGGGTGTTCGCACCGAGCACGGCGAGCTCGCGAACGGTGACAGCCAGCTGAGCTCGGGCGAGTTCTTCGACGAGTACGACTACAACTTCCCGCAGGGTGTGCCCGTTCACCTCGAGGCCACGTCGTCGGCGTTCGACACCTACTTGATTCTACGCTCGCCGGACGGTCAGCAGCAGGACAACGACGATCAGCAGCCCGGCGATCTCAACGCTGCGCTCGACTTCACCGCGAACCAGGCCGGCCAGTACCGCGTCCTCGTCACGAGCTACGCGCCGGGGATGAGCGGGGGCTACGACCTCGTCGTGAACGGTAACGCGACGGGCACGCCGAGCGCGCCGCCTTCCACCGGACCGTCCACGCCTCCGAGCGATCCGAGTGCGGCACCGACGGGGCCCATCGCCGCGCCCGGTGACGCGACGCGCGTCTGGGTCGTCTCGGCCGGCATCACCGACTACCCGGACGCGGCGAACCACTTGCCCGAGTGTGCGAACGACGCGCGCAAGATCGTCGAGGCGCTGCACAACCAAGGGCTGAGCACCACGGACACCGAGTTCTTGCTCGTGGATGGCCAGGCGACGGTGCAGGGCATCCACCACGCCATCGAGCAGGTCGCGAGCCGCATCCAGCCCAACGACACGTTCGTGTTCTTCTGGTCGGGCCACGGCGGCCAGGCGACCGCGACCACGAGCGACCCGAACGAGCTCGACGGCCACGACGAGTTCATCTTCGTGTACGACGGCGAGATCCTCGACGACACGATGGCGCAGTGGATGGACTCGGTGCACGCGCTCTCGCTCTTCTCGCTCGACTCGTGCTTCTCCGGCGGCTTCGCGAAGGACGTGGTGCATCGCCCCGGCATCGTCGGCCTGTTCTCGTCGGAAGAAGACGTGACGAGCGGCGTCGCGCTCCAGTTCCAAGCAGGCGGCTACCTCAGCCACTTCCTGCGGTTGGGCATCCAGGGCAACGCCGACGACGACCCACACGACACGACGACGACGGTGGGCGAGCTCACCCACTACGTCTGGCAGCAGTGGGCCGCGCACGCGACCGACGTCCGCATGAGCGGCGGCTACCAGCAGCTCGTCGAGGAGCGCGGAACGGTGCACACCGACGAGGTGTTCTGGCGATTGACGGGCGCAGGCAGCGGCGCGCGCGGGCGGACGACGGCACCGACGCGGCCGAGCAGCGGTACCGCACGCCCCACCGGCCGCCGACGAGGCCGCTGAGGAGGAGACGGAGAGCGAAGGACGAGGCCTCTCGCTCTCGCTCTCGCTCTCGCTCTCGCTCTCGCTCTCGCTCTCGCTCTCGCTCTCGCTACACCGCTCTCGCTACACCGCTCGCCGGAACCACCAATACGCCGGCACTCCGCTCAGCACCAACGCCGTGCCGATCATCGCCTCGCGCGGCGCGCCGATGAAGATGTACACGGTGAAGAACCCCGCGCCGATCAGGAACACGAGCGGCGTCAGCGGATACAAGGGCACGCGGTACGGCCGCGGCATGTCGGGCTTCTTCCGGCGCAGCACGAGCACGCCGACCACCGTCAGCGCGTTGAACACGAGCGACGCGAACGTGACGTACGTGAGGAGCGCGTCGTAGCTCCCGCTCAGCGCGAGCACGCAGGACCACACGCCCACCAACGCCAACGCGCGGACCGGCGTGCGGAAGCTCGGGTGCACGGTCGCGGCGGAGCGGAAGAACACGCCGTCCTTGGCCATCGCGTAGAGCACGCGCGCGCCACCCAGGATCAGGCCGTTCACGCAGCCGAAGGTCGAGATGAGGATCGCGATGGCGACGGCGATGCGGCCCGGTGTCCCGAGGGCGATCGTCGCGACCTCGGCGGCGACGCGGTGCTCTTCCACGTTCGCGAGCGCGTCCATCGGGATCACGTAGACGTACGCCGCGGTCGCCGCGGTGTAGGCGAGCGTGGTGACGAGCGTGCCGAGGATCAGCGCGCGGGGGAGTGTCTTCTCGGGCTCGCGGACTTCTTCGGCGGCGAAGGTGACGGTGTTCCACGCGTCGTATGCGAAGAGCGCCTTGGACATGGCCACGCCGAGCGCAGCGAGAAAGCCGATGCCGGCCGCCTGCGCGACGGGGCCGAGCTCGGTGGTCGATGCGGACGAGAAGTGCGACACCGATCCGTGTCCGAGCGCGAACGCGAGGATCACCAGGATCGCGACGGCGAGCACCTTGATGACGGTGAGGACGTTCTGCACCAGCGCGCCCTCGCGCACGCCGCGGATGTTCACCAGCGTGAGCGCGGCGATCACACCGCAGCCGACGACACCGGCCGAGCTGATCGAGACAGGGCCGACCGTGAAGAGCACATCGTTCTCGCCCACCGGAAGGCCGAGCACGCCGAGATACTTCGCGAACGCGATGGCGACGGCCGCGTTGAAGCCGGTCTGGATGACCAGGAACAAGGTCCATCCGTAGAGAAACGCGGTGGGGCGACCGAACGCCTCGCGCAAGAACACGTACTGGCCGCCTGCGTGCGGCATCATCGCAGCGAGCTCGGCGTACGAGAGGGCACCCACGAGCGTGAGGATGCCGCCCACGATCCAGAGGCCGAGCAGAACGACCGGCGAGGCGATCTGGCCCGCCATGATCGAGGGCGCGATGAAGATGCCGGAGCCGATCATCGAGCCGACGATCAGCGTCGTCGCCGAGAACGTTCCGAGGCGACGCTCGAGCGCCGGTGCGGTCACCGGGGCCGCGTGACAGCGCCGTCGACGCGCATGTGGAGGGTGAAGGCCGACGGCTCCGGCGCTCGTGCGTCGAGGGTGCGTGCGGCGGCGTCGTAGTCGAGCAACGCTTCGGTCGAGCCGGCCATGAAGGCGCGGGCGCGGGCGAGCGGAGGCGCGCCGTCGGCTCGCCACGGGCCGCCATCGCCGAGCAAGCACCGGACGAGCGCCGGAGACCCCTCTACCGGAAACACCTGCGCGCCGTTGCACAAGAGCTCGGCGCCGCAGTAGCCCTCGAGCGCGTCGCGGAGAACGAGCACGCAGCGGTCGCCAATGGCGCTCGCGATCGCGCCCTCCCGTGAGACGACGTGAGCGAGAACGAAGAGCCGGGTATCGCCGTCGTGTGCGCTCGCGCCCGATCGACGCCGAAGCTCGCGCAGTTCGGCCGTGTGCGCAGCCTGCATTTGGATGACCTCGGCCTGCGCCGCGCGAAGCTCTCTGCGGAGCGCTTCGATCTGCGCGTCTCGGTCGTCGAGCGCGCTGTTTGTGAGTGCGGCGGCCCGCAGTCGGTCCGCTTCCTCCCGCGTCCCCGAGCTCGAGAGCCTCGTGGCGATGGCCACCGCGACCAGCACGAGCACACCGCACACGAAGAACAGACTCCGCCCGCGCGACGCCCACTTCGGGTCGACGCCCTTCCGCATCGCGTCGCGCTCGCTCCTGAGCCCGACCACGCTCTTGCGCAGATCCTCGACCTCCGCGGCACGCAGCAACGCGGCTTCCAGCTCGTTCTTGGTCGCGGCGAGATCGCGCTCGAGCAGCTCGATGCGCTGCACGTTCGCTTCGCGGTCGTCGCGGAAGCCCACGGTGCGAGAGTAGCAGGGCGTCAGCGCAGTCGGAACGGAAGGACGTCGGTGACGCGGAGATGGAGCGCGAACGAGCCTGCGCCCGTCTCGCGGACCTCGAGCGTGTGCGCGTGCGCGTCGTAGGCGAGCAGCTCCGGGCTTCGCGAGTCCACGCGCGCGCTCACCGTCTCGAGCGCGACGTCACCGTCCGCCCTCCACGCGGCGCCGCCGGTGCCGGTGCAGACCACGTCGGGTGGCGGCTCGTCGAAGGGGAACACCTGCGCGTCGCCGCAGAGCACGGCCGCCGCGCAGAGGCCGCCACCGATGTCACGAATCGCCATGACGCACGTGTCGGCGGCGCCGTCGGGGACGCTGCCTTGCCGAGACTGCACGCGCGCCGTGACGAGGAGACTGCGCCCCGCCTCGTGCAGCCTCGCCACGTTGAGCTGCCGCTGGAGGTTCGCGAGCTCGTCCGCGTGGACCGCGTCGATCTGACGGAGCTCCTCGCGTGCGCTGTCGCGTTGTTGGCGCAGCGGCTCGCCCTGGTACTCGCACTGAGCGAGGTCGGCCTCGGCGCGTGCCTGGAGCCGTGCTTGCTGGACGGACTCGCGCCGCACCGCGTACGCCACGCCCACGCCGCCGATCGCGAGCACTCCTGCGACAAAGACACCGGCCACCACCAGCCGCTGGTTCCGCGCCGCCCACGTCGGCTCGACGCCGATCTTGAGGGCATCCCGCTCCGTCGTGAGCGCGACGACGCGCTTGCGCAGATCCTCTACCTCTGCCGCCCGCAGCGTTGCCGCCTCGAGCTCGTTCTTGGCCGCGGCGAGATCGCGCTCGAGCACCTCGATGCGCAAGACGCTCGCGTCGCGGTCGTCGCGGAAGCCCACGCCGTGAGCGTACCAGGGGTGGGTCGATCTTTTCCCAGGCTCGTGTAGGAATGGGCCGTGCTCAGGCTCCTGCTTCCTCCTTCGGTCGGTGTCGCGCGCGCGAAAGCGCGGGGCGAGCTGCTCGAGGCCTCGCTCTCGATCGAGATGGGCGAGGACGTTCACGTCGAGGTCGCCGAAGACTACGCGGCGATCACGCGCGGCGTGCGCGAGGCGTCGGCCGAGCTGGTCTGGGCGCCGGCGGCGGTGTGCGCGGAGATCGCCGACGAGGCGCGCGCGATCTGGAAGACCGTTCGCGAGGGACGCTCGGAGTATCGCTCGGCGCTCGTCGCACGCCTGGACGATCGGCTCGCGATCGAGCGTCTTGCCGGCAAGCGCGCGGCCTGGGTCGATGCGCTCTCGATCGGCGGCTATCTGCTCGTTCGGCAGCACTTGCGCGAGCGCGGGCTCGAGCTCGACGAGACCTTCGTCTCGCAGGAGTTCTGCGGGACGCATCCGGCAGCGCTCGAGGCGGTGCTCGATGGGCGCGCAGACGTGGCGGCCGTGTCGGTGCCGGGTCCGCATCCGGAGCACGTCACGCAAGCGCTCGCGCTGCACGCGGGCCGAGGCGGTGCGATGCGTCTCGGCGCGGTCTTCGTGACGGACGCCGCACCCAACGATGCGCTCGTGCTGACGCGCGCGCTCGAGCCCGTGCGGGCAACGGCGCTCGTCGCGCGCGTGTTTCCGACCACGGGCCGCGGAAAGATCGCTGCGCTCTGTCTCGCGATGGAGTCCGAGGGCTTCGAGCGCGCGACGCCAGGCGAGTACGCGCGCCTCCGCGCACTCACGGCGCGCTAGCCGGGGACCGTTCGCGGCGATCGCCGGCCACGAGCGCGCCCGCACCGACGACCATCAGGCCGCCGAGGATCGCGAGCGAGCCCAGCGACTCGCCGAAGACGGCCCAGCCGATGGTGCACGCGACCACGGGCTCGAAGAGCGCGAGCACCGCGGTTCGTGCCGCACCGAGGATGCGCAGGCCGTGAACGAACGCGAGCCCGGCGATGATGCCTGGGAGCACCACCGCGGCACCGAGCGGGACGAGGTCAC
>JAYVCF010000527.1:0-4694 GCA_043750095.1 Deltaproteobacteria bacterium | reverse complement strand
CGCCCCGCTCTCGCTCTCGCTCTCGCTCTCGCTCTCGCTCTCGCTCTCGCTCTCGCTCTCGCTCTCGCTCTCGCTCTCGCTCGCGCTCTCGCTCTCGCTCTCGCTCTCGCTCTCGCTCAGCGCGCCACGCACGCACTGCCGTAGATCGTCGCCGACCCCGCGCTCGCGATCTGCCGACAAGCCGAGCCCGTGGGACACCCGCGGTCGTCCGTGCACGCCGCCGTGCACACGCGGGCTGCACCTGCGCGCGGGCGGATGCAGAGGTTGCCGAGATCGCCGCAGTCGGCGTTGGCGCTGCACGCCTGGCCCATCATCTCGCGGTCCGCGTAAGGGTGAAGCGTTGGGTCGTGATCGATGCCGTGCATGCCGTACATCGTGTGAAACCCCAAGCTCGACACGGCGTCGAGGCGCGTGAGCAGCGAGCGCACGGTTCGCGGACGGTGGCGACCTCGGCTGTCGCGCTCGAGCACGTGCGCGAGAAACGCTTGCACGGTCTCGGGAGTCGCCGCGTTCGAGAAGCTCGTCGTCGTGAGCACGTTCAGGTCGCGGAGCGCCGGGTGCGCCGGGTTCGCGCCGAACGCCGCACCGATCTGGTACGTGTCGCAGCCCTCGGCGACGACGATCTGATAGCGGCCGCTCGCCATGCGCACGCTGGCCATCTCGCTGTCGTCGAGGTCGCCCTCGTTCGTCATGCGCCAGTTCGCCAGCGCGAAGCCGTAGAAGGGGCCCGAGTGTCCCGAGTACACGATGATGTCGCGCGTCGCGAGCGAGGTTCGTGCGTCGGCTTCGAGCTGGCGGCCGCCCGCGTCGGTATCGGGATCGGTGTCGCCGCCAGTGTGCCCGTAGAAGAGCCGCACTTCGACGCGTACATCGTGACCGTTCGCGCGGATCGTGCGCGTGTAGGCGCCGCTCGTGCGGTTCAGAGCCGCAAAGGTCGTGACCGGCGCGGTGAAGCCCTGCGCGCGCAGCCAGTCGTGCATCTGGTGCGCGTGCGTGACGTGGTAGCCCGCGTGGTAGTCCCAGCCGAAGTGGATGTCGATGTCGAGCACGCCGTCGGCGAAGAGGCGGTCGTAGTCGAACCATGCGTCGTGCGAGGCCGTCTCGGGGCGGATCGACACCACGAGGTCGCGACGCTGCGCGACCGGAACCGTCGTCGGGTTCCAGTCGTTCCAGGGCGCGCTGCGGTACCACTCGTGGTTCGTCTCGAGCTCGCCCATCGACACGTTGGTCGGCAGGCCCACCGTCAGGGTGAACGTGCGCGTGCCGTTCGCGGCGGCTTGCGGGTGAAGAAGGGTCATCAGGTTCGTCCGGCCCGCGACGAGCTGCTCGAAGTCGAAGCGATACGTCAGCGAGCCCGTGCTCTCGGGGCGGATGTTCACCGATGCGTAGTCGCTCGCCTTGGCCATCGCGCCGAAGCCGCCATACGCGTGGTTCGCCTCTTCCGCCTCCTTGTCGACGAGGTACTGGTTGAGGAACCAGGCGAGCGCGATCTGACGAAGGCCGACGAGCTCGCGGGCGCGGGAGAGACGATCCGCGGTCGAGCGCGACGCGTAGCTCGGCTCGAGGGTCACGGTGTCGGAGCCAGCGATGACGAACTCACTCGCGGTCGCGCTGAAGAAGTCGTCCGCCATGCCGAGCGGTACGACCTCGCCGTCCTCGACGAACTCCTCGCCCGTCCCGAGATCGGCTGGCGCCGTCGACCGCGCTGGCGCGCATCCGGAGAGCGCGAGGACCGCGGGGCAGAGAGCGGCGAGAGCGAGGCGGACGACGTCGTGCTGGGTCATGCCCGAGCACCGTCGCAACCAACGTGCCGCGCGCTCACGGCGACGCATTGCCCGTATTTCGCGACGGAAACGCGGCGACCGGCGGGCCTGGCTGCCGCACTCGCCAGCGGCGCCGGAAGCCGGAGGTCAGTCGACCCCGCTGTTACGTTCGGGCGCAGAGATCACCAGGTGAGCACGATCTTACCGAACGTCTCGTTCGACTCGAGCAGCGCGTGGGCGCGGCCGATCTCGGCCATCGGGATCAGGTGCTGGATCACGGGCGCGAGGGTCTTGTCCTCGAAGAGCGGCACGAGCTCGCGGGTGAAGCCCTCGGCCAGCGCGCGCTTCTCCGCCGGACCGCGTGAGCGCATCGTCGTGCCGAAGATGCGGCCGCGCTTGCCGAGCAGGATTCCGAGCGGCAGCGAGCCCACCACGCCGCCGACCATTCCGATCACCGCGATCGATCCGCGTGGCGCGAGCGCGCGGACGTTCTCTTCGAGGTAGGCCGCGCCGACGGTGTCGAGGATCACGTCGGCCATCGCGCCGCCCGTGAGCTCCGAGACCCGCGCGGCGAACGCAGCGTCGCTCTCGACGACGATGCCATCGACCAAGCCGAGCGCTCTCGCGCGCTCGATCTTGCTCGGCGTGCGTGAGGTCCCGACGATGCGCGTGCCAAAGGCGTGCGCGAGCTGGATGGCCGCCGTCCCGATGCCGCTCCCGATCGCGTGAACGAGCAGCGTCTGTCCGCGCTTCATCCCGGCCTGCACCCAGACGGCGTCCCAGACGGTCGCGAACACCTCTGGAACGCCGGCCGCCTCGACGAGCGAGAGCGGCTCCGGGATCGGCATCGTCTCGGCGTCCGCGACGACCAGCTCGGTGGACATCGCGCCACCGGCGACGAGCCCCATCACGCGATCGCCGATGCGCGCGCGCGCGACGCCCTCGCCCACGTCGACGATGGTGCCGGCGTACTCGAGCCCCGGGACGTCGGAGATGGTTCCCGCAGGCGCGGGGTACAGGCCGCGTCGCTGCAGGAGGTCGGCGCGGTTCAGCCCTGCCGCCGCGACCTCGACGCGCACCTGGCCTTCACTGAGCGGCGCCGACGCGCGCTCCTCGATGACGAGCACCTCGGGCCCACCGGGCTGGCGGATCGCGACGACCTTCATGCGGCGAGAGTACTCGCTCTCGCTCTCGCTCTCGCCTCAAGGCGCCAGCAAGTTATTCCCGCACATGTCGATGTGCGGACCGGCATTACACACCGGCGCCTCACAGGTCATCGTCGGATCGCAGCCCGCGCCGCCGCAGTGCTGGCAACAGATGAGCCCGTCCTGGCAGCGGATCTGCGTGTTGCACTCCTGTCCCGTGCGGTGCACGTGGCACTCGGCCGAGTCGACGCAGCCGCGCACGCCGTCGAAGACTTGGAGCGGGCCGCACGCGCAGTTGTCGGCCGCACACGCGAGCGGACAGACCTCTCCGCAGTGCGTCGCGCAGCAGATGCCCGTCGTCCAGGTGCCGCCCGTCGCCGTGCACAAGGTCTGCGGCGGGAGCGGATCGACGGCCGGGCACGTCGAGTCGTCGAAGCAGCCACCGCGCGCGGCATCGAAGCTCCGGCCGTCGCCGCAGTTGCAGACGGGCATCCCCACGAGACACTCGGCTGGCTGCGGAGTGCCGCAGCGATAGTGCTGACATTCCTGCGCGTAGAAGAGCCACTGTCCGCCCGTCGCGCGGCACATCTCGGGCACGCACGTGGCGTGGTTCGCGCGGCACTGCGACTCGGCGAACACCAGGTGGCCGCAGTCGGCGCCCACGCAGGTGCCGCACTCGATGCGAATGCAGCGCTCGCCGTCCCACGCCCACTGATCGAGCCCGTCGCAGACCGCCGAAGGGCACACGATCGCCTGCGCGTCTTGCGGTGCACACGAGCTCGGCATCACGCCGGCGTCGCCGATCGGCGCCGCGTCCGCGCGCGGTCCGGCATCCGTCGCGTCGGGCGCATCCGGGAATGCACCACCGTCGCCGCCACCGACGAACGCGTCGGGCAGCCCCATCGCGCTGTGCGATTCGCTGCATCCAACGACCGCGGACGAGACGGAAGCGAGAAGACCCAGGAGAAGACGTGCGCGAAGGTGTGCCATGACGAGCCTCTCCCTCGGCATCAGCAACCCTCGTGCCCACGCGCTTGCGATGGGGTAGGCCTCACCTGAATGCGCCGCGAAGTGCACGTCTTCCGTGTCGGGACCGTTCGATACGGCGACGCGCACGTGCTGCAAGAGCGCCTCGTCACCGCGCGACAGCGGGGCCTCGTCCCCGACACGCTCCTCATCCTGGAGCATCCTGCCGTGATCACGCTCGGGCGCGGTGCCAAGGAAGCGAACCTGCTCGCCCCGCGCGAGGGCCTGCGTGCGCGCGGCATCGACGTGCACGACGTCGGCCGCGGCGGCGACGTCCGCTAGCGCGCGGCGGGTGGCTCCACGAGCCCCAGTTCGTGCCGAACGAACGCGGCGAGCCGCGCCATGAGGCTCGAGAGCATGTCCGAGTACATCGACATCCACGGGTACGACCTGTCCGTGAACCCACCGCGGTCGGTATCCGCAACGGTGATCGTGCTGGCGTAGCCGGCGGGCAGTTCGAGGTGTGCAGTGCGCACGAGCGCGCGCCCCCTAGGGTCGGCAGCGCGGGTGAGCGTGAGCGCGCCGCACGACGGGTCCTCGATCCGGCCGCTGGCCGTCCCCGCGGCGCGATCGAGCACCGCGGTGAGCGGCACCATGGTCCAGTCGGGATCGGGCTGCGCGATCCATCGATCCGGATGGAGCGAGAGGACGCCGCTCGCGACGTCGAGCGTCCCCGAGAGCAGAAAGCCACCCTCGGGCAGGGGTGAGCCGCCCGGGTACGTCGAGAAGTCGAAGCGTGCGCGTGCGCGGCCGACGTCGA
>JAYVCF010000526.1:0-9182 GCA_043750095.1 Deltaproteobacteria bacterium | reverse complement strand
GAGCACGGCCGTCTCGGACAGGCGCTCCAGGTTGGTCGAGCGGACCTCGTGGCCAGGGACCCCCAGCCGCCCCCAGCCGGTGACCAGAGGCGACGAGTCGCGCACGCGCGGCGTTACGGGATGCACGTGCCTGGGCTATCGCGCGCAGGGCAGCCCGTCCAGACCGCTCGGCCCGACGGGCGCCCGAGCGCGCCGACTGGGCGCTCCCGCCTGCTGAATGGAGGCGGTTCCGGGCGCGACACGCGCGCGCGCGCCGGCCACCGGGCCGCCAGCACGGAAAGCCTTGCCCTCGGCCCCACCTTTGCGTAAGCACGGGGGCTCCGAAGCCCGACCCGCCGGAAAAGGTCTCGACAATGACGCGCCTTCGCCTCCTCGCCCTGATGTCCGTTTCTCTCGGGGCAGCCCAGTTCGTGGGAATGCCCGCGCTCGTGTTGGCTGATGATCCCGAGCCGGAAGTGTCGGACCAGGTCGAGGAGCCGCAGACCGCGGACCCCATGCACCTGCGCTGGGATCGGCTGCTCGGCGTCGAGCTCACGGGCGGCGTGGACACGCCGTTCGGCGTCATCGGCGGCGCGATCCTCGTTCAGCCGATCCGCAACCTCCGTCTCGATGTCGGCGGTGGCGTCAGCCGCGATGGCGGTCGCGTGGCCGGCGGCGTGACGCTCGTGCTTCCGCAGGACCACTTCGCGCTCCTGATGCGCATCGGCTTCGCCGGCGGGCCGCTGACCTGGAACGAGGGCCGCGAGACGCAGGTCCACCGCAGCTGGGACTTCGCGGCGTTCCTCGATACGTCGCTCGGCCTCGAGTACCGCTTCGACGAAGGCGTGCTGATCCGCCTCTACGCCGGCGTCGAGACCACGCTGAACGACGCTGCGAACAGCTGCTCGGCCATCAGCGCCACGCCCGAGACGATCTGCGCGACGGCCGTGCACGACCACCCGGCCCGCCTCTTCGCCGGCCTCTCGGTCGGCTACATGTTCGACATCTATCCTTGATCATCTCGGAGGGACTGGGCGTCCCTCCCCCGACACCGGCCGAGCCGGATTTCGGGTCCCCCTCCCCTCCGCCTCGTCGCTGCGCTCCTCGCGCTGCGCGCGGGTCCCATTGCCCGCTTGCGCTCCGAAGAGCCTGTTGAGCCGGGGTATGGAGAGCGTCTACTCTCCGCGCCCATGCGTACCTCGCTGACTCGCCGCGTCGGAGCCTTCGTTCTCGCCACGTCCGTTCTCGCTGCGTGCGGGGGCGAGGCGACGCCGCCAGCAGATCCCGAGCTGCCGCCGCTGGTCGGCTCGCTCGAGGTGCCGATCTCGCTGCGCAACGATGGAACGAGGCCGAGCAACGCGCTGCGGATCGAGATCAACAACACGGCGATGCACGTCGACGGGCACGCGCTGTACGAGCTCACGCGTGGAGTCCCGCCGGCCGCGGAGCTGACGCCCGAGGGATACACGCAGCTTCGGACGCGCATCGCGTCGCTGCCCGCGCGCGGAATCGCGGCGCTGACCATCCACGGGGTGGTCCCCTACGGCACGTTCGTGCACGTGCTGCAGACCTTGATCGCCGCGGGCTACCACGAGTTCGCGATCGCGGTGCGCGCGCCCGACAGCAGCCCCGCGTTGCACTGGATGACGTTCACGTCGCCCGAGATCGCGCCCGAGCATGGCCCGGTCACGTTTCCGGGGACCGAGCGAGCCTGGGAGGACTTCACCACGCACTGGGGTGAGGTCTACGACGCGTGTCGCGACGGCCACTACATCGACTGCGACGGGCGACCCGCCGTGGCCGCGCCGGGAGGCCACCTGCAGTTGGTGCTCTGGTCGCGGGGGCAGGGAATGATCGTCCGCTTCAATCAGGTGGATGTCGCCGACGGCGGAGTGCCCGCAGGCACGACACCAACCGTCGCGATGCTCCCGGGCGTGCCGCAGCCGCAGTCCGACGACGAGCCGCCGCCGCGCCCGTTCACGACGGGTGCGTTCTCGTTCCGCGCTGACGAAGCCACGCAGGCCGACTCGGCGATCAGCACCACGACGCGTCCGGTGTGCGGCGCCGGCGTCTGCCCGACGCTCGTGGAGGCCGACGAGGGCACGGCGTTCATGCGCGTCGCCTCGCTCATCGGCGCCGCGTTCCCCTCGGGCTCGATTGCGCCGCGTCTCGCGTTCCGGATGACGGCGGACTGATCCTGATCACGGCGGCGGCGGCGTCACGGGCGCGCCGACCGTCGTGTGCTCGCACGCGGGCGCGTAGCCGCCGCCGCATGCCTGCGTGTAGTACTGGTGCGCGCGGTCGAGCGAGGGCGCGGTGCTCAGCGCGCCGGTCTCGTAGAGCCGCGCCATGTTGAAGCAGCCCCGCATCTCGCCGCCATCGCACGCGCGCCGGTAGAGATCGCTCGCGCGACGCATGCTCACCGCATCGACGCCCGATCCGGTCTCGTAGAGCGAGCCGAGGTTCGAGCAGGCGAGCATGTTGCCGCCCTGGCACGCCTGATCGAAGAGCGGCACCGCGTGCGCCGCATCGCGAGGAACGCCTGCGCCGCGCGTGTAGAGCGTACCGAGGCTGGTGCAGCCAGCCATGATCGCGCCGTCGCAGGCGCGTCGGTAGAGAGTCGCGGCGCGCACCGCATCCTCGGCGGTCGCCCGCCCGTGCTCGAGCATGTAGCCGAGCGCGTTGCAGCCGCGGAGGTCCCCCCCGTCGCAGGCCTGCGTGAAGAGCGCGAGCGCGCGCGCATCATCGACCGTCACGCCCGTGCCCGCGCGGTAGAGGAGCCCGAGCCGCGTGCAGCCGTAGAGCTCCCCGTGATCACACGCCGTCTGATAGAGGCGCTGCGCGCGCCGCACCTCGCGATCGACGCCGCGCGCCTCTTCGTAGAGAACGCCGAGGTTGGCGCACCCGAGCTGATCTCCGCCATCGCACGCTCGTTGGTGCAGCTCGCGCGCGTGACCGACGTCGGCCGTCACGCCGTGCCCGCTCTCGTAGAGCAGGCCCATCATCGTGCATCCGAGGAGCTCCTCCTGATCGCACGCGGTCTGATAGAGGCGGACGGAGTCGGCGTAGCTCTGCGGGCGGCCGCGCCCGTCCTCGGCCATGCGCCCGAGGTTCACGCAGCCGAGCTGATCGGCGTGTGAGCAGGCGCGAGAGAACCACTCGACCGCGTGCGCGACGCTCTGCTCGACGCCACGGCCCTCTTCGTAGAGCAGGCCCATGCTCACGCAGCCGCCACCGTCGCCGCCGTCGCAGCCGCGGGTGTAGAGCGTGACCGCGCCCGGCAGATCCTGCGGCACGCCGGTCGCCCCGACCTCGTGGAGGTGTCCGAGGTTCGAGCAGCCCACCGGCTCGCCGTGATCGCAGGCGTTCGTGTAGTACGCCGCCGCGCGCTGCGCATCGCCCGCGGCCTCGTCGAGGAGTCCGAGGTCGTTGCACGCGCTCGGGTGATCGCCGGAGTCGCACGCGCGCGTGAGGAATCGACGCGCCCGCGCGACATCGGCGCGCACTCCGGCTCCACCCTCGCGAAGCAGTGCGCCGAGGCGCTCGCATCCGTCGAGCTCGTCGTGCTGGCATGCACGCTCGTACATGCGCCCGGCTCGCGCGAGATCCTGCGTCGCCCCGCGGCCCTCGGCGAGCATGTCGCCCAACATCCAGCACGAGGGCGGATCGAACGAGGCGCCGTGGCCCGTGCAAGCGCGCGTGAAGAACGTGACCGCGTCCGTTCGCTCCCGATCGCCGTCGCTCTGCGCGAGCATCTCGCCGAGGTGCGTGCAGGCTTCGTAATAATTCTCCGTGCAGCCGCGCTCGAGCCAGCGACGCGCCATGACGAAGTCCTCGTCGCCCGTCAGCTCGCGCTGGTAGAGCCGCGCCTCTTGGAAGCAGGCCTCGCCGTCGTGCGCTTCACACGCGGTCTGGAGGAACACGCGCGCCTGAGCGCGGTCCATCGTGACGCCGGTCCCGACGAGGTACATGACGCCGATGCGACGACAGGACTCGGGGTGATGCGCCGAGCAGCCGCGACGATAGAGATCGACGGCCCTCGCGAGATCGGCGGTGACGCCCGTTCCCGTCTCGTACGCGACGCCCGCACGCGAGCACGCGTCCGCATGCGCAGGACCACACTGCTCGGCCAGCGCCTCCGGCGTCGTGGCACGGCCGCGCTGCCCGAGCGCGGTGCTCGGCAAGATTGTCAGAGAAAAAAGTGCGACCCAGCCCACCCCTCGAAGCAACATGCCCCGAGATATAGCGGCTAGTCTTCGATCGCGCTCTTGACGTAGAGGATCCGCATGCAGTGCAGGCAGGGCATGATCTCGTTGCCCTTGGCCAGCTGCATGAACCGGTTGGGCGCGATGGAGATGCGGCACGCCATGCACGTCGCGTTGGCTGCCTCGGCCACGGCCGGCGAGAGCTTGGTGCGCAGACGGTCGTAGATACGAAGCTGCGCCTTGTCGATCTTCGCGGCGACTTCGCTGCGGCCGACCAGCGTCTTCTCGCGCTCGATGCGCAGCTCGGCGAGCTTCAGGGCCGACGCGGTCTCGGCCAGCTCCAGCTCGGCCTTCTGCTCGGCCAACGCGGTCTCGGGATCGGTGAGGCCCGCTCGGGACTTCTCGATGCGCTCTTTCAGTCGATCGCGCTCGCCCTCGCCGTCTTTGATCGTGCGGCGCACGGTCTCGAGCTCCCGCTCGGCGGCCTCGGCCTCTCGCATCGTGCGAGCCTTGGCGCTCTTGCTGCGCGACTTGCCGAGCTGGTCGGTGCGCGCGGAGATGTCGAGCTCTTGCTGCGTGAACAGGCGCTGCGCCTCGTCGATGCCAGCCTTCTGACGCGCCACGAGATCCTCGAGCCTGCGCACGCCCGCGCGTCGCTCCTCCAGCTCGATGGGGATCCCCTTGAGGCGATCGTCGATGTCCTTCGCGAGCGAATCGATCTCGGCCAGTCTGACGAGCGCCTTAAGTTGATCCCTCACGCCGCGCGACTCCTTGCTGCTCGGGGGATTGCTAGGTACCGCTTCACCCCTCCGCTGGCAAGCG
Organism: Deltaproteobacteria bacterium; assembly: GCA_043750095.1. Classification (GTDB taxonomy): domain Bacteria; phylum Myxococcota_A; class Polyangia; order Polyangiales; family Sandaracinaceae; genus JBBSAT01. Next base: position 4,176 of record JAYVCF010000526.1, on the reverse strand, counting down.
GGAAGACGGGGCCGGCACGGATCTGGCCTTTCTGTGGGCATCGACGCCCCGCGTGATCGGGTAGGCTGGCCCCCGATGCTGGCCGCACCGCCACCGCTCAGCGATCGAGACGAAGTGATCGCGCTGCTTCGCGCGTGGCACGGTGAGAGCCCCGGCACGCGACACGATCCGCTCGGTCTGCGCATCCGATCGATCGTGGCGACGCCGATCCATCGCATCGCCATCACGCGCATCGCAGAGAACCGCGGGATCGACGTGAGGGCGCGCATGCCAGCCGCGCGGCGGCCTTCGTCGAGCCAGGCGCCCATCGATCTCTGGCAGTTCGAGGACCTCGAGATCGAAGAGGGCAGCCGGCTCGGAACGCGCATCGAGAGAGTCCTCGATGATCTGCCCGAGCGCGTCTCGGACTGCGAACGCTGTCGCGGCGAGGGCAAGAACGCTTGCACTTCGTGTCTCGGAACGGGCGTGCGCGGCCACGGCAAGCATCGCCACGTCTGCGGGGCGTGCTCGGGCGCGGGCCACTCCACGTGCGTGTCCTGCACCGGCCTCGGAGCCTTCATCGGACCGCCCGTCGCATGGTCGGCGATCGTGGAGGGCACGCTCACCCGCATCGTGCGCGCACCGGGGATCACCGATCAGGCCGCGCTCGACGTGGATGCGGCGCTCGAGCGAGGCCTGGGCACCATCGTGATGCGCGACGACGCGTGGAGCGGCACGGTCGATGGCAGCACGGGCTATCGTGACGCGACGCACGCGAGCCAGCTCGGCGACGAGGTGCGCGCGCTCTTCGGCGAGCTCGAGGCCACCACGATGGGTCGCGTGCGCGGCCATCGGCTCGAGATCCGACGCGCTGCCGTCTACACGGTCACGCTCGACGACGGCAGCTCGTTCGTGGCGTGGGGACCGCCGGCGAAGATCTCTCCCGTTGATGCGCTCGACGCGCGCGGGCAGGCCTTGATGCGCACGCTGGGCCTGCTGGCGATCGGCGTGCTCATCGCGATCGTGCTCATCTGGATGCAGAGACACCACTGAGAACGTGACCGAAAATCGGTCGCGATCTCCCGCGAAGCGATACGAGGGGGAGGCTCGGTCGGGATTCACTCCCGACCGAGGGGGCCGCGTATCGGCCCCGGAGAACTGAGTGCCGGCCACGAACGCGAGCGCGCCGCGGCTGACGCGAGAGATCACCGAACGCGCGGGCGACGCAACATGCGATCCGGATCGGCGAACCCGAGGCGGCGGTCGAACGCGTCCAGCTCGGGCTCAGTGCGAAGGACGAACTGGATCGACTCGCGGCCACGCAAGAGCTGGCTCATCAACTGCGTCGCGATGCCGCGGCGCCGATGCGAGTTGGCGACGACGACGTCGGTGACATAGGCCGTGGTGACTCCGTCGCTGATCGCGCGCGCGAATCCCACCAGCACGCCTTGATCCCACGCCGTGACGACCCAACGCGAGCCCGCGATCGCTTTCTGGAGCGAAGCGACGTTGCCACCCCGACACGCCCAGCCGACGCTCTCGAAGAGCGCCGCGAGCGGCTCCAGATCGAAGTCGCGATCTTCGCGGTAGACGATCGACATGCGATGGGCCCCGCAGGATACGAAGCGGGGCCTCACTGGGAAAGCACGTCAGTCGAGGGAGCCCAACGTAGACAATCGTCTCTCGCGTGGGCCGATGCCGAGCACACGCCAGAGGCCGAGGTGCGCGATACTCGCAACATGCGCAGCTCGTTCGACGGCAAGGTCGCGATCATCACCGGAGGCGCCTCCGGCATCGGCGCCGCGATCGGGCGCGCGCTCGCACGGCAGGGCGCGCACGTCGTGCTCGCCGATCGTCAGCTGGCGCTCGCGGAGACGGTCGCCAGGTCCATCGGCGATCGCGCGACGGCAGCAAGCCTCGACGTGCGCGACCTACCCGCCTGGCGCGCCTTGGTGGACGCGACGGTCGAAGCGCACGGCCAGATCGATCTCCTATTCAACAACGCAGGCATCGGCGTCGGTGGTCCCGCGAGCGACTTCAGCGCCGCCGACTGGGACGACGTCATCGACGTGAACGTCCGCGGCGTGACCAACGGAATCGTCGCCGTCTACCCGCTGATGGTGAAGCAACGCTCGGGACACATCGTGAACACCGCGTCGATGGCCGGCCTCGTGCCCGGCGCGGGTGAAGCCAGCTACGTCGCCGCCAAGCACGCGGTCGTGGGGCTGACGAAGGCGCTGCGCGTCGAAGCCAAGATGCACGGCGTGCACGTCTCGGCGCTATGCCCAGGCGCGATTCGCACCCCGATCCTCAGCGGCGGCGCATTCGGTAGGTTCAACTTCGTCGCGACGCCCGAGAAGATCGCCACCATCTGGGAGCGCGTGCGCCCGATGGACGTCGACGCGTTCGCCGAGGCCAGCCTGCGGGACGTCGCGCGCAACGAGGCGATCATCATCCACCCGAAGTTCTGGCGCGTGCTCTGGTACGCCGAGCGCGTCTCACCACGCCTGAGCCTCGCCATCTGGCGCCGCGTGTACGACGCGATCCTGGCCGAGCTCGAGCGCGGCTGAGCGCACCGTCCGCACCTCGGGTGCGTTCTTGTCGAGACTTGCGCCGGAGTCGGCGTGGCAGGCATGACTGGCGAGGCGGGCGATCACACGGCGTCGCCACGGCCCCTCGCCGCGGCAACACGCGTCGGAACGTCGGCTTCCTTGCGCGCTCCTCGCGACACCACCGACGAGATCGGTGGCGCGGGCGCGAGGGACGGTCTCCACGCTCCGGCGACCGAGCATGTGGCCAGCGCCGCCGCGAGCTCACGGGCATCGGCGTAGCGATCGGCCGGCTCCTTGGCGAGCGTGCGCATCACGATGGCCTCGAGGTCGCTCGCGATCTCCAGGCTGGTTCGCTGCGAGGGTGGCACGACGGGCTCGGTGAGGTGCGCGACCATGGTGGTCGTCGACGAGTGCGTCTCGAACGGATAGTGCGCCGTCAGGAGGAAGTAGAGCGTCGCGCCGAGCGCGTACACGTCGGCCGGCGGGCCGACCGCGCCACCCGCCACGACCTCCGGACTGATGGTGGTCGCCGAGCCCGCGATCGCGCCCGTCTGCGTGAGCTGCGCTTGTTCATCGCTCGCGAGGCTCTTGGCGATCCCGAAGTCGAGCACCTTGAGGAAGTCGGCCTCGCCGCCGGCGACCGTCACGAACAAGTTCTCGGGCTTCACGTCGCGATGCACGATGCCGCACGCGTGCGCCTCGCCCAGCGCGCGCGCCGCCTGAATCGTGAGGTGAACCGCGCGTGCCGCAGGCAGAGCGCCCTCGCGCTTGACCAGATCGGCCACGTTCTCTCCTTCGAGCAGCTCCATCGCGTAATAGAGCAGCCCCTCGTCGCTGGTGCCGAAGTCGAGCACGCGGATGGTGTTCGGATGCGTCAGTGCGAGCGTCGCGCGCACCTCGCGCTCGAAGCGCGCCGCTGCGATCGAGTCGGCCTCGCCGCCCACGTCTGCACGAAGGAGCTTCACCGCCACCTCGCGCGAGAGGCCCGCGTGCCACGCCGCCCACACTTCGCCCATGCCGCCGCGGCCGAGCCGTCGTCGCAGCTCGTAGCGACCGATGCTCTTGGACTCGAACACCTCGCGTCGCAGCTGCCAGTAGAGGTGCGTGGCGATCACCACCGTCAGCGTGACCGTGCTCGCGAGCGACACGTTGCTGAAGAGCCAGAAGAGCGCTTCCGGATCGCGCAGCTGCGCCGCGAGCGCTGGATCGAACGCTCCCCCGAGCAGCATCACCGAGGGAAATACGAGGTTCATCGCGACCGCCGGCGCGACCGACGCGCGCCATGGACGCGCCGTCGTGAGCAGGCTGCATGGCATCAAGATGATCGAGGCGCCGTAAGGGCTCAGCAGTCCACCGCTCGCGAGCGCGAAGAGCGCGATCACGAGCATCAGCGACATGGGCATGAGCCAGCGATGCACCGCCAGCTCGCGCGGGGTGATCGGATCGCGCGCGCGGCTCGCCCGAGCGACGGCAAACCAGTAGTAGCCGGAGAACACGATGCGGATCAGCACGAGGCGCGTCAGATCGGCCGAGTAGCCCGCCGCGAGGTAGAGCAGGTCGTACACGACGAACGCGGGCAGCGCGATCGCAGGGACGAGGCCGATGTCACGCAGGCGGCGCAGCTCGGTCAGGTGCGCGTGTCGCG
>JAYVCF010000525.1:0-19327 GCA_043750095.1 Deltaproteobacteria bacterium | reverse complement strand
CGAACAGCGCGTGCGCGTCCGCCGCGCGAGCATCTACGAGCTCGAGATCACCATCCCCGCGCGTGTTCCGCCGGGGAGCACCGCGATCCACATCGACGTGCGCGGCACCGGCGCGATCGACAGCCCGCCGATCACCATCACGGCGGAAGAAAGCGGCGCGCACCCGCACTGAGATGGCTGCCGGCGTTCCGCTCGGGCCCTATCGGCTGGTTCGTAGGCTGGCGACCGGCGGCATGGCGGAGATCTTCCTCGCTCGCCAAGAGGGCAAGGACGGCTTCTCGCGCGACCTGGTGGTGAAGCGGATCCTTCCGCACCTGGCTGCGGATGCCGAGTTCAAGCGCATGTTCCAGGGCGAGGCGCGGCTCGCGGCGCACCTCTCGCATCCGAACGTCGTGCACGTCTACGACTACGGATCCGTGGTCGAGGAAGGCGGTGACGAGACCTTCTATCTCGCGATGGAGCTGGTGCGCGGCGTCGATCTGCGCGCGCTCATCGTTCGCGCGGCCGAGGCCGCCGTCACGCGTGGCGAGCCCTACGCGATCCCACCGCACCACGCGGCGAAGGTCGCCTCCTTCGTGTGCGAGGCGCTCGCCTATGCCGCCGAGCTCGTGGTGGACGGCAAGCGCGCGAACATCGTGCACCGCGACGTCACGCCCTCGAACGTGCTGCTCTCGTTCGACGGTGCCGTGAAGCTCGCGGACTTCGGCATCGCCAAGAGCGTCGCCGGCCCGAGCAAAGACGACGCGACCGAGCACGGTGTCGTCAAAGGCAAGTACAGCTATCTCTCGCCCGAGCAGGCGCGCGGCGAGGTACTCGATCGACGCAGTGATCTCTTCAACGTGGGGATCCTTCTCTTCGAGTCGGTGCTCGGGCAACCGCTCTTTCCGCATCAAGACGCCAAGCTCGCCAAGCGCATGTCGGCGCGCGGCGAGATCCCCGATCGGATGCGCCTTCGCAGGTTGCCCGCGCCGCTGGCCGACATCGCCGAGCGGGCGCTCGCGGCGGACGCGAACGATCGCTTTCCCGACGCGCTGGCGATGCGCGCCGAGCTCGAGGCGTTCGTCCGCAAGGCCGCCGAGCCCAGCGACACCGTGGAGATCGGCCGCTTCGTGCGCGGCCTCTTTCCGGAGACGGTTGCCGAGGATCGCCGCGCCGTGCGCGCTGCGGGCACGATCGCGAAGTCCGACGTGGTGCAGGTCGTGCGCGCGCGAACCGCGCTGCTCGACGATCCCAACGTGCGCAGCGGCGAGACGTCGCTCGGTGAGAACGGGCTCGGTGACACGGAGTCGGATCCGACGCTGCTCTCGTCCTCGACCGTCTCGTTGGGCGCGGAGCTGCTCGATCCCACGCCAGCGCCGGTGCCCAAGCTCGCACAGCCGCCCGGCATGCCCTCGCCGTTCCCGCCGCCGTCGATCTCCGCCGCGCGTGCGCCGTTCTCGCAAGAAGAGACGCCGCGCGTCCCGCGTCGCGGCACGCGCACGGGCGTTTGGATCGCCGCCCTGGCGATCGTGCTGGGCTCGTCCATCGCGGCCGCCGTGGTTCTCCAGCAAGAGGACGGCCCGCCCAGCACGCCTCCCTCCGCGGCCCCGCACACGACGATCGGGACGGCGCCGCGCGCCACTGCGCAGCTGCGCGTGACGACCACGCCGCCGGGCGCCGAGATCGAGATCGACGGCGCGCGCGTCGGGCCGGGCCCGGCCGTTCACACCATCACGGCGGGGGTCGATCACGTCGTGCGTGCGCTCGATGCTCACGGTGTCGAGCTCTCGCGGGATCACGTGACCGCGACGGTCGGAGAGATCCGCGAGCTCACGTTGACGGCGCGCTCGGTCAGCGCGTCCTTGCGCGTCGCGACCACGCCGGCGGGCGCGTCGGTGCGCATCGACGGAGAGCTGCTCGGCCAGACGCCGCTCGCGATCGACGTCGCACCCTCGCCGCATCACGTGGAGGTCGTGCTCGCCGGCTACGTGCCCGTCGCCGACGACGTCAGCTTCGCGGGCCCGGGAGAGCAGGCGATGCTCTCGTTCGCGCTGCGCCGGCAAGTGACTCGGCCGGTTCCCGATCGACACCCGCCGCCGCCGCCGGCCACGCACGCGACCGGCACGCTCCGCATCGCGACGGATCCATACTCCGAGGTGTACGAAGGAGCTCGTCACCTCGGGACCACGCCGCTCCAGACGACGCTTCCCGTCGGGCACCACACGCTCTCGCTGCGGTCTCCCGGGCACGCGGCGAGGCGCGCGGATGTGGACATTCGTGAGAACGACGTGACCCGCCTTCGCCTGAGCCTCTGAGATTTCTGGTCACAGACCGCGGGGTCGTGGGCACGTGAGGAAGGCATGTCCCGACTTCGCCTTCTCTCCTTCGCCATCCTTGCTCTCGGCATTCCGGCCCCGGCGTCCGCGCAGCCGCCATCGGGCCCGCCGGTTCACGTCGAACGTCGAAGCGCCGAGCTCGAAGGCGGAACGATCGCGCGCGTCGCCACCCGATGGACGCCGGACGCGAGCACGAGCGGCGCGTCACTGACGCTCGGAGACGAGACGCCGACGGTGCTGATTCGCGGCGCCACCGCGGCGGCCATCGAGCGTGGTGAGCGGGTCGCGATCGTCGCCTACGAGGCGTTCGACGGCGGGGCGCCCTTTCGATTTCGTGTTTTGCGGCGCGAGGCGGGCCGCGCGAGCGTCTCCGAGGAGCGCTCGTTCGCTCGGCCCGGTACGCGCGCTGGCGACTACCCGCTCGCCGTCGCGATCGCGCCCGTCGCAGGCCGCGGCTTCGCGGTGTTCTTCGAGGAGGTGCAGGCCGACGATCCGAGCGCCGCGCGCACCTATCTCTTCCAGCTCGACCTCGACGGGCAGCCGCTCGATGCTGGGCACGAGATCCCCGTTCCATGGCCGCTCGCCGCGGCCACGTGGAACGGCCACGGCTATCACCTCGGCGTGCTCTATCCGGGCGGTGGCACGGGGATGCGCCTCTCGGTGGTCTCGATCACGCCCGACGGAACGCCCGAACAGCACCCCGACTGGTCGAGCGCGCCGGGCTTCATCGCCGACGTCCACCTCGTGAGCGAGCGCGATCACATCCACGCGCACTACCGTGGTGGCAGCGGCGGTGAGCACTGGCTGGAGTGCGACGTCACGACGATCGGCAGTTGGGGCAGCGACTCGCGCACCGCGACCGATCACGGACGCTTCGAGCCCGACGCGACGCTGGTCGTCGATGTGCACGGACACGTCGCGCGGGCTCCATCCCGCGACGACGGCATCTCGGCGGGTCACTGACCCGAGCGCTTGGCCCTTCGGCTTCCGCCGCCACTCCGCCGTCATTCCGCCGGATCTCGACGAGAAACGTCGCGAATCTCGGACGCGACCTACGGAACACGTCGTGCAGCCGCGATCGCTGATGAGCAGTCGTCATGGCACACTGGCCGCAATGCACGTCGCGATCGACCCGCACGCGCCTGCGCCTCCGCCGGGACAGGACGAGCTGCCCTCGGAGGACGGGCAGCCCATGGACACGCCGCGCCATCGTGCGCAGATGAACCTGTTGATCGAGTCGATCTCCGACGCGTGGCGCGAGCGGCGCGACTTCTACGTCGGCGGCGACATGTTCGTTTACTTCTCCGAGCTGCAATCGCGCGGACAAGACTTTCGCGGACCAGATTTCTTCATCGTGCTCGACACGGACGGGGATCGAATACGCAAGAGCTGGGTCGCTTGGCAGGAGGGGGGCCGCCTGCCTGACATCGTGATCGAGCTGCTCTCGGAGAGCACCCGGGAGATGGATCACGGCGAGAAAAAGAGGATCTACGAGCGCATCTGGCGCACTCGATTCTACGTGCTCTACGACCCCGACACGCACGCACTCGAAGGCTTCGAGCTCGTACGCGGAGAATACGTCCCCATCTCGGCCGACGCTCGCGGCGATCTCTCGATCGCGAGCGTCGGACTTGCCCTCGGCGTGCGAGAGGGGACCTACCAACGCGGCGGCGGGAGCTGGCTGCGTTGGATCGACGAGAGCGGCGTGGTGCTGCCGAGTGTCGCCGAGCGCGCGAGCGCCGCCGAGGCGCGCGCCTGCGAGGCCGAGGCACGGATCGCGGAACTCGAAGCGCGCCTGCGCGCGATCGGGTAGGCCGCTCTCAGTCAGCGGCTCGGCTCGATCGCCTCGTCACGATCCGAGCTTCTTCTTCTTGTTGAGCAGATCGCCGAGCGTGCCCATGCGCGCCTGATCGCGGGTGCCGGCCTTGTACGTGTCGAAGTCGGCGCGCTCCGCGTCGTCGTGCGCGGCCTTGATCGAGAGGCGCGGGCCGCGGCGGCCGCCGGGCTCGCCGACCTCGGTCACCTTGCCGGTGACCGTCGTGCCGATGGGAAACTCGCGTCGCAGATCGGCGCCGGGGCGCGTGTTCGTCTCGGCATTCGGAATGGAGGCGCGGCCGGCGCGACCGTTGGTGCCGTCGATCTGCACGACGAGCCCGAAGTTCTCGACCGACTCGACCTTGGCCGACACGACGCGGCCGAGCACGATCGTGGGTCCGCGATCCTCGCTACCGACGACCGCGCCATCCGCCGCGAGCGCCAGCCCGATGCGTTTCTTGATCGGATCGACCGCGAGCACGCGGACCAGGATCGACTTGCCGATCTCGAGCACGTCCTGTGCGTGCTTCACGCGCGCGCCGAGCTCGCTCACGTGGAGCAGGCCCTCGATGCCGGGCCCGATGCGAACGAACGCCCCGAACTCCGCGAGCCGCGTGACCTGACCTGCGACGACGCGACCGATGGGCGCGATCGCCTCGATCGCCGTCCACGGATCGGGCGCGAGCGACTTGAGCGAGAGCGTGATCTCGGTCTTGTCGCCCTTCTGCTCGATCCCTTTGATCTGCACCTCGATGACGTCGCCGATCGAGACGACGTCCTCGGCCCTCACGCGCTCGTGCGAGAGCTCGCGGAGCGGAACGAGGCCCTCGAGCCCGCCGATGTCGACGAACGCACCGAAATCGCGCAGCTGCGTCACGCGCCCGCGCTTGATGTCGCCGACGTTCATGGTCGAGAGCGTCTGCGCGCGGTTCTCCTTGGCCTCGCGCCCGAGGAGCGAGCGGCGCGAGAGGACGACGTTGCGGCCCTCGACCTTGGTGACGAGGAACGCGAGCGTGCGGCCGATGAACGTGCTCGTGTCGTTCACGAAGTGATCGTCGAGCTGCGAGGCGGGGCAGAACGCGCGGACGCCGGCGAGCTCGACCTCGACGCCTCCCTTGTTCACCGCCGTGATCTTTCCCTCGACGGGCGTGCCTTGTTCCTTCGCGATGGCGAGGTGATCGACGCTCGCTTCGCCCTTGCCAAAACGCTTGGCTAGTTGGATCGACCCGTCGGTCGAGACGACGAAGCCGCGCACGCGGTCGCCGGCCTTCACCAGCGCCTTGCCGCCCGCGTCGCTCAGCTCGGGTAGCTCGAAGTACGCCTGCTGCTTGTCGTCGAGATCGACCAGCACCACGTCCTTGCCGATGTGGCCGACGACGCCCTCGACCTCCTCGCCCATCGAGACCCGCCGCTGCTTCACGACGGTGATCGCGCCGCGGGTGAACATGTCCTTGAAGCTCTCGCCCTTGCTCATGGCGGCGCGAACCTAGCAGCGAAACCGCTCGGGGAAAGGCTGCGTCGAGCGTGGCCCGTAGCGATTCGCTCCGATCGGGGCGAGGCGTCCGCGCGAAGATGAGGATAGGTCAGGAAACAGCGACGATTCGCGTTGAAAGGGCCGCGGCACGCGACGTGCTCCGTCACCGAATCGTGGGCCTTCGCATATGCGCGGGTCGCACAGGGGGTAGCTCATGCGCCGGTTTTCGATCGCGGTGATCGCCGCGATGTGGCTGTGCTCCGTCTGGAGCCACACCGTGCTCGCGCAAGATCGTGAGCTTCGCGTCGCGACCATCGAACACGGGAGCTGGCCCGAGACGATCGCCGCGCTTCAGCGCGACGTGCGATCGCAGGGGACCTCCGTACACGTGATCGTGTTCGACGAGAGCTCTCGGCTCGCTCCCTGTGGTCGTTACTCGCTGGCACTCGATGCGTTCGGAGCGAGTGCGTTCCAGGCCGGCGCCTGTGATCCCGCGAGCAACGCGACCGAGCTCATCCTTCGCTCGCGCACCGATCTCTTCGCGCACGACGCGGTCGTGCCGCGACCTCGCGCGATCCGCCTCGTCGCCACGGAGGTTCGCTACGGTGACAGCGCCGGTGGCGCAGCGATGACGGGCGGCGCCGCGCTCGACTGCTCGGTCGGCGTGCGCCCCTTCCTCGACGACCTCGAGCACGGCGGCGTCGTCTACCTCGGGCCGGATCGCTACGAAGTTCGCCCGACCCAGACGTCGGTGATGGTCAGCGTCGAGGCGACGGGTTGGTCGCTCCACGCACGGGCCTCGAGCGCACTGACCATCGCCTACGACGTGGTCGATCGCGCGACGGGCGAGATCGTGTTGCACGACTCGGCGACCCTGACCTGCTCGACCGGAGCGTCGGCGACGGGCGCGAGGCCCAGGGCTGCCGAGGAGCCTCTTTCTGCGCGTGCGTCGCGCGTGATGATCCTCGAGACGACGGACCTTCCGCGTCCGGCGGAGGCCGTCGAGCCGCTCGACATCCACGAGCCCGTCGGCGACGAGCGGACCGCGATGCGGATGATGCGCGAGGCCGCCGCCGCGGTCGGAGCCGACGCGGTCGTCGGGGTCGAGTTCCACCACGGCCACGGCGGTGGCCCGATCCATCTCTCTGGTCTCGCGGTGCGCTTCATCGAGCTGCCGCCGTCCCGCTGATTTTCACACGAACGAACACGGAGAATGAACATGAGGAATCGAATCTTCTGCGCCGTCCTGGTCTCGATGTTCTCGATCGCGGGCCCCGGCTGCGCGCACCGCGCCTCGCTCGGCTACGCGCAGCACACGGCCGTGGCCGCAGCGCACGACGACGATCACGATCACGATCACGCGCCCGAAGGCCCCATCACGCCGGCGATCCAGGCCGCGGCCGATCAGATCCTCGTGCTCCAGGGAAGCGCAGGTCGCGCGTGCGAGGTGCTCGGCCTGATCGACGAGCACGGCACGATGGGCCAGGAAGACGCGGCGCTCGCGAGACTGCGTCGTGATGCGGCGCGCATGGGAGGCGACGCGATCATCCACGTCGAGTTCCATCACGCCGGTGATCACCACGACGAGGAAGGTGGCGACGATCACGACGTGGTCGCGTCCGGCGCGCAGGCGGCCGACCCCGACATGGACAGCGCGACCGACGAAGGCAGCGACCCGATGGCGCTCCACCTCTCGGGCACCGTCGTTCGCTTTCGTGATCTCGTGAGCGGTCGTCACTACGAGGTCATCCAGCGGCTCGTGGTCCACGTCCCGATGGCCCACGAAGAAGACGGTCTCGACGAGCTGCGGCGCGAGGGTCGCGCGCTCCACGCCGACCTCTTGCTGAACGTGGAGTTCCACCACGGTCACGGAGCGGAGCCGCTCGAGGTCGACGGCACGGCGATCCGCTTCGTACGCTGAACGCGATCAGAGGCCGACGAGCCCGCGGAGCACCAGGCCAATCACCGCCGCCGCGCCGAGCACGCGGAAGGGGCCGAGCTTGGTCAACGTGACGGCGGCGATGGCCGCTGCCGAGAGCGCCACCGCGAGGAGGTCGAGCGACGCGAGCTCGGGCACGAAGAGCCGCAACGCTCCGAGGTGCGTCTCGCCGACCTCTGTGAAGAGCACGTTGAGGCCGAACCAGATCGAGAGGTTCGCGATCACACCGACGACCGCGGCGCTGATCGAGGTCATCGCGCGTGAGAGCGAGCGATTCTCGCGCAGCGACTCGATGTAGGGGCCGCCGAGCAGGATCCAGATGAAGCACGGCACGAACGTCACCCAGACCGTCGCGGTCGCGCCGAGGACGCCCGCGACCAGCGGCGAGAGCGAGCCTGGGTTGCGGTAGGCGCCCATGAACCCGACGAATTCCACCACCATGATGAGCGGGCCCGGCGTGGTCTCCGCGAGGCCGAGTCCGTCGACCATCTCCCGGGCGCCGAGCCATCCGAAGTCGTGCACGGCGCGCTGCGCGACGTAGGAGAGCACCGCGTATGCGCCGCCGAAGGTGACGAGCGCCGCGCCGCTGAAGAACGTCGCCTCGTCGAGGAACACGGGGCTCGCGCCCGTCGCGACGGCGAGGACGAACGGAAGTGACCAGGCTGCCGCGCCGACCACGAGCACCGTCGCGGCACGACGCGCCGAAGGACGGGTGTGGGCGAGCTCGCCGCGCGCCTCCATGCGATCGAGCAGCGACGTCGCGCTCTCGCCAGCGGCTGCGTGGGCTGCGCCGCTCGGAAATGCGTGGGGCCAACGCGCGCCAGCGCCCAGCCCGAGCATGCCCGCCGCGAAGATCACGAGCGGGAAGGGAACGTCGAAGAAGAAGATCGCCACGAACGCCGCGAGCGCGGTCGCCGCGAGCGTTCGGGATCGTAGGACGCGCGTGCCGACGCGCTTGGCGGCGTCGATCACCATCGCGAGCACGGCGCACTTGAGCCCGAAGAAGAGCCCCGACACGAGCGCGATCTGGCCCAGGGTCGCATACGCGATCGAGAGCGCGAGGATCGCCGCGAAGCCCGGCAACACGAAGAGGATCCCCGCCGCGAGCGCGCCACGCGTGCGATGGAGCATCCAGCCGATGTACGTCGCGAGCTGCTGCGCCTCGGGACCCGGGAGCAACATGCAATAGCTCAGCGCGTGGAGGAACCGTCCCTCGTCGATCCAGCGCCGCTTCTCCACGAGCTCGCGGTGCATCGTGGCGATCTGCCCTGCCGGCCCGCCGAACGAGAGCAGGCCGATGCGCGTCCAGACCTTCAGCGCGTCGAGGAATGAGACACGCTCGGGCGGCTCGCCGCTCTGCGGGTCGTCAGGCACGCACGATCGCACCGAGTCGCAGCGCGCGCTCGGTCCTCGCGTTCACTTCCTCCCAGTTCACGTTCGCGAAGAACGCGTCGACGGGATCGGCGGCGAGCGCGGGCGAGAACGTCATGGTCGAACCTCCTCCAATCGTCGGTGTGGTGATCGTGGCGACGACTCCGCGCACGAGCTCGCGGCGTGAGAGCGTCATCCGCCGGCTCTCGTCTTGCGAAACGACGCGAGCATCGCATCGAGCAGTTCGAAGCCGACGCGGAGCCGCTCTTCGTCTCTGCCGTGAACGAGCGCGATTCCGTTGATGAGGGCCGAGAAGCCGACGTTCTCGGCGCGACCGTACTTCCCGTCACGGACGTCGAGATCGTGGATGATCTCGCCGATCACGGCGACCGCGGGGTCGGTCACGCCGAGTCGCGACGAGAGCACCTCGAACGAGCATCGATCGCCCTCGTGCGTGTACTCGGCGTCGCTCATGTCGAAGCGAAGCTCGCCCGCCATCGGCGTGTAGCCCTTTGGCGAGACGAACTTGAAGGTCGCGTCCGGATCGATGAAGCGCCGAATGAGCCAGGCACTCGCGATCCGATCGACGTGAACACCGGCGCGCGTGACCCACGTGCGTGCACGCGGCGCTGGCTCGGGCTCACGCGTCTCGATCGCGGCGCCTCGCACGGCCGTGCGTAGCGAGCCGATCAGCGCGCGGGTCCTCTCGGCTCCCGGCGCGCCGAAGAAGTCGAGCGCGGTGATCTCCTCGAAGCGTCGCTCGAGGCGCGTAGCGTCGGCGGCGATCGCACGCGCTTCCGCGCCTTCGCTGACTCGCTGCAGCGCCGCCTGCGCATCGCCGCCCAGCGCGTCGTAGTCCTCATCCCGCGCGCGACGAAAGAGCTGCTCGATCTCCGTGTCGGTCGCGCCCGCGACCATCGCCGCGTCGATCACGGTCGCGTCCCCGCCTGCGTCGGTGATCTCGCGCCGGATCCAGTCGAAGTCTTCGGCCGCCGAATCGCTTTTCGGCAGGACGTAGACCGTCTTCTTGAGTGCGACCGCGCCGACGCGCTGGAGCCGCCGCCCGATCTTCACCCGTAAGTAGTCGGGCTTAGGCGGGATTTGGTGGATGAGGAATAGCCACCGAGCCACACCGAGTGAATAGCAGCGTATAGCGACTGAATCAATTCCTATTGATGATTTGATTCTACATGTTAGCAATGCGCGCAGCTGTATCTCTCATGGAGGACAAAATGAACCGATTGAATCATTTGTGCGTGGTTGGGCTTCTGATGGTCGGATGCGGCGGAGGGCAGACGGGAACGGCGGGATCGGCTTCGACGACGCAGACCGCGGCGAGCACGCAGATCTCCAGCTCGCAGTTCGAGGCGGTCCTCGCCGACTCGGCGACGCGCGCGCCAGGAACCGCGCCGTTCGAGGTCGAGATCGAACGATGGAACGGCTCGTACGTCATCGAGGTCGAGGTCGCGAGCGGCGACACGATCCGCGATCTCTACTACGACCCCACGAGCGGCGCGTTCGTCGGAGAAGAGCCGGAGTCGGTCGGCAACGCCGAGAGCTTCGCGCACCTCACGTCCGAGCTGAGCGCGGGACACGCGAGCCTCGCGAACGCGCTCGCCGCAGCGCGCCGCGACCATCCCGGCAACCTTCGGCAGGTCGAGGTGCAGTCGCGTGATGGGCGGCTCGTCATCGAGGTCGCCGTCGAAGGCGACGGCGAGTCGTATCTGTACGACGCCACGACCGGCGCCCCGATCGGACGCGAGGCTGCGGGCGAAGACGAGTGAGAGGGCGGGGCCTTCAGCCCAGAATGCGGTAGCGCACCGAGTCCCAGCGCAAGCGCGCGGCGTCGGCCGGCCGATCGACGAGCAGCGACTCGAGCATCGGCTCGACTTCGAAGCGCCACACGTCCTCGATCGTCTCTGCGAGATCCTCGCGCAAGAAGTACGACACCCCGAGCGCGCGATCCGGGTCCCGAAGGATCGCGTCGGCGCGAGCGATCACGCTGATCAAGCCCTCGACGTCGAACCCCGTGCGCGCGTGGAACCGGCGCAGCGTCTCCGGATCCGGCGTGACCCGCAGCGTCGCGAAGCGGCGCCGCAGAACGTGATCGGCCGCACCTCGGCGCGGATCGGTCGCGCTCATGGTCCCGAGGATCCGTATGTTCGAGGGGAGCACGAAGGGCATGTCGCCCGCCGCCAGCGGCATCGGCTCGTCGCGCGCTTCGAGCAGGTGCACGAGCTCGCCGAGCAGCGTGCCCACGTCCGCGCGCTGCATCTCTTCGAGGATCAACACACAGCGTCCGCGTCGCTGGAGCGCCTTCTCGACGAAGAGATAGAAGCGTCCGCGACAGAGGGGCCAGTGCGTGGTGCCGTCCTTGCGCAGCACCGGGCGATAGCCCTGCACGAAGTCTTCGTAGGTGGTGCTCGGATGGAGCGCGAGCCGCTGGATGAAGCCGTCGCCGCCGCCGACCAGATGCCGCGCGAGCTGGTGCGCGAGGAAGCTCTTGCCCGCGCCGGGCGGACCGACGAGAACGGCCTGGCCCTTCCGGTCGATCGCGGCGACCCAGCGTGCGAGCAGAGCCGCGTCACGTCCCGTGCGCTCCGTGATCTTCGCGATCGGATGCTCGGGCTGGAGACGTCCGACCTCGATCGGCTCGACCGTCTCGGGCGCGCGGCCGACCTCCTCGACGTCCTGCTCGGGAGCCTCGGCGGCGGCGGTGCTCATGGCGTCACGAATCATCTTTCCGACATTGTCCGACTCGGCCACGTCTCGCGCAATCGTGTCAGCATGCGCGAAGTGTCGAAGTCGCGAGGCGTGATCCTGCGCGTGGTGCTCGCGGTGATCGGCCTCGTGCTCCTGGTCTCGATCGTCGAGCACGTCGGACCGAGCGTGATCGCCGAGCTCGTGCTCGCCGCGCTGCCCTGGATGCCGCTCGCGCTCTTGCTCGAGGGCGTGCGCATCGGCTTCGACGCGGTGGCGACGGCGACGGTCATGGGCCCACGCTGGCGTGCGATCGGCGTCGTGCGCCTCTACCTCGCGCACATCGCGGGCCACGGCGTGATGAACGTGATGCCCGGGGGTCGCAGCGCGTCGGAGATCGTGAAGGCGGGCCTCTTTTACTCCACGATCGGAGGAAGCGACGCGGCCGCGGTCGGGACGGCGAACCAGGCGAACGTGCTGCTCTCGTCAGCGCTCTTCTCGGTTCCTTGTGCGGTTGCCGCTTGGATCGTGAGCGCCGATCGCACGCTCACGATCGCCATCGTGATCCATGCCGTGGTCCTGTTCGCGAGCGGCATCGGCGTGCGCGTCATCGCCTCCAGTCCGCGCGTGGAGCGCTTCGTTCGGACGCGCATGCCCCGCTGGGAGCCAGCGCTCGCGCGTTTTCACGCGGCGTCCCGCGACGTGCCGCTCGTCGCGCCCGCGCCTGTGACGTGGATGATGCTCGGCCGCGGCGCGCAGACGCTCCAGTACGCGGTGCTCGCTCACGCCGTGGGCCTGACCTTGGGCCCGCTCGTCGCGCTGACCGTACAAGGGACCAACCTCGTCGCGGCCGCCGTCGGTGTGCTCGTCCCCGGACAGATGGGCTCGTCGGAGGGCGTGTTCATGATGGCCGCCGACGCGCTCGGCACGACGCCCGCCCGCGCGACGAGCGTGGCGCTCTTGGCGCACGCGAGCGGGCTCACGTGGACGACGCTCGGCCTCTTGATCCTGTTCTTCTGGCGCTCGCCAGTGAAGGTCGGCTGAGCGCCGACGATCAGCGCGGAGTCAGCGCTTGTCGACGGGGACGAACGTGCGCGTCTTGGCCCCGAGGTACACCTGACGCGGGCGCGCGATCTTCTGCTCGCTGTCGCCGAGCATCTCTTCCCACTGGCAGAGCCAGCCCGGCGCGCGGCCGATGGCGAAGAGCACCGTCATCATGTCGAGCGGCACGCCCATCGCCTGGTAGATGAGGCCCGAATAGAAGTCGACGTTCGGGTAGAGCTTGCGCTTCACGAAGTACTCATCCTCGAGCGCGATCTTCTCGAGCTCGACGGCGATGTCGATGAGCGGGTTCTTGCCGATCGCGTCGAACACCTGATCGGCGAGGCGCTTGATGACCTTCGCGCGCGGATCGTAGTTCTTGTAGACGCGATGGCCGAAGCCCATGAGCTTGCCTTCGCCGCCCTTCACGCTCTTGATGAACTCGGGGATCTTGTCCTTGCTCCCGATCTTCTGGAGCATGTAGATGACTTCTTCGTTCGCGCCGCCGTGCAGCGGGCCGTAGAGCGCTGCCGAGGCCGCCGCGAGCGCCGTGTACGGATCGGCCTTGCTGGAGCCGACCATTCGCATGGTGCTCGTCGAGCAGTTCTGCTCGTGATCGGCGTGCAGCGTGAAGAGCACGTCGAGCGCGTGCTCGACGGCGGGGTTCGGGCGGTACTTCGCCTCGGTCATCTTGAACATCATGTTCAAGAAGTTGCCGGCGTAGCTGAGGTCGTTGTCGGGCGACACGACCGGAAGGCCACGGCGGTGCCGATACGCGTAGGCCGCCAGCGTCGGGATCTTCGCGACGAGGCGCGTCATGTGCAGGCGCCGGTTCGCCGCGTCGGTCACGTGCTTCGACTCGGGATAGAAGGTCGAGAGCGCGCTCACCGTCGAGATGAGCATGCCCATCGGATGCGCGTCGTAGCGGAAGCCGTCGATGAACTCACGAATGTTCTCGTGAACCATCGTGTGCATCGTGACTTGCTGCTGGTAGTCGGTGAGCTGCTTCTTGTTCGGGAGCTCGCCGTTCGTGAGCAGCCAGACCACCTCGAGGAAGCTCGCGCCCTCGGCAAGCTCGGCGATGGGGTAGCCGCGGTACTCGAGGACTCCCTTGTCACCGTCGATGAACGTGATCTTCGACGAGGTCGACGCCGTGTTCATGAACGCCGGGTCGTAGGTCATCAGGCCGAAGTCTTCTTCGGACGACTTCATCTGACGGAAGTCCATCGCCTTGATGGTGCCGTTCGTGATGGGGAGCTCGAAGGTCTTCCCAGTGCGGTTGTCGGTGACGGTGAGGCTGTCCTTCGCCATGGGTCTCGCTTTAGCTCCGAAGGGTTCCGTGCCCGCGCGCATGCCACTGCCGCAGTGCGTCGAGCGGGGCGATTCTGTGCGGCGGATGCGGCCATGTAAAGGAGGATCTGGCCGTTCCAAGCCCGGTTACTATCCGCGCTCTGCCTATGAACAGCGTGGACGCGGATTCGTTCGATCTGGTCGTGATGGGCGCGGGGCCCGCTGGTGAGAAGGGCGCGGTGCAGGCCGCGTACTTCGGACACAAGGTCCTCGTCGTCGAGAAGGCCGCCGAGCCGGGCGGCGCCGCGGTCCACACCGGGACGCTGCCGAGCAAGACGCTCCGCGAGACCGCCCTCTACCTCTCGGGCTACCGCGCGCGCGACATGTATGGCGTCTCCGTCTCGCTCGACAACAAGCACGCAGCCGTCCCGCGGCTCATCGCACGCAAGGACACGATCGCGGCCACCGAGTCGGCGCGCATCCGCGCGAACCTAGCGCGTCACAAGGTCGAGCTCGCACGCGGCACCGCGCGATTCGTCGAGCCCGGCGTCGTCGCCATCGATGCACCCGACGGCTCGACGCGACGTGTGAAGGGGCGCTTCTTCCTGATCGCCACGGGCTCCGTTCCGCGCAACCCGCCCGACGTGCCGATCTCGGAGCCCGACGTGTACGACTCCGACGAGATCCTCGCGGTCGACGAGCTCCCGGATCGGCTGGTGGTGCTCGGCGCCGGCGTCATCGGCTGCGAGTACGCGTGCATGTTCGCCGCGCTGGGCGTCAAGGTCGTGCTCGTCGAGGCGAAGACCCAGTTCCTGCCGTTTCTCGATCACGAGATCGGGCAGCGCCTGGAGCAAGTGATGGAGAGCTCGCTCGGCATCGAGATTCGCAAGGGCCACCGATGGGGCGCCGTACATCGCGCGCCGAGCGGTCGCCTGCTCTGTGACCTGATGGACGGCCCGGGCGGCGGCATCGACAGCGTGCTCGAGTGCGAGAAGCTCCTCTTCGCCGCGGGCCGCGTGGGTGCGACGCAGGGCCTGGGCCTCGAAGCGATCGGCCTCAAGGCCGACCCGCGCGGCGCCATCGCCGTCGATTCGTTCTACCGGACGAGCGTGCCCAACGTGTACGCGACGGGCGATGTGATCGGCTTCCCTGCGCTGGCTTCTACGTCGATGGAGCAGGCCCGCGTCGCCGTCTGTCACGCGTTCGGGATCGAGTACAAGCAGGCGGTCGATTCACTTCTTCCGTACGGCATCTACACGATCCCCGAGGTCAGCTGTGCGGGGGAGACGGAAGAAACGGCTCGCGCGCAGAACATCGACTGCGTGGTCGGTCGCGCTTTTTTCAAGGACAACGCGCGCGGTCTCATCCAGGGCGACACCGACGGGATGCTCAAGCTCGTCGTTCACCGCGCGACGCGGCGCTTGCTCGGCGTGCACATCCTCGGCGATCGCGCGACGGAGCTCGTTCACATCGGGCAGGCGGTGATGACGCTCGGAGGCACGGTGGACGTGCTCATCCAGATGGTCTTCAACTACCCGACGCTCGCCGAGTCGTACAAGTACGCCGCCTACTCCGCGCTCGGCGCGTTGGCCAAGCCCAGCTGACGCTTCGGGCGCGATCCGCACGATGGGATGCGATCGCGTCATCGGACGAACCACACGTCGTCGATGCGTGCCCCGACGCGTGCGAGCACGCGAGCCACCGAGAACGCGCGCCCGTTCTCGCCGAAGTCGGCGTCCGAGGTCGCTCGCTCGTAGGTGACGCCGTCGAGCAGGGCGTCCACTTGGAGCCGCCCGGTGACGCCGCGCGCACGCAGCGCTTGAACGAGGTCGGCCGGCCATGCGCGATCGGCCTCCGCTGCGATGGTCAGCGCCTCCCACTCTTCCGGGTCGAGAGCGATCGCCCCCGCTTCGGCCAGTGCGTCCCGCTCGGTCGCCGAGGTAGAGAGGTGAAACACGCTTCCGTCGATGGCCCGCATCCTCGCGGTGAACGCCGCGGGGAGCCCGCCTAGTCCACGGGCCGGCAGCGCTTCGAGCTCGGCCCCTGCCGAGCTCGGCGGCGCCGCAGGCGGCCGAACAGACCGAAGCTTCGGGCGACGGCGCACACCCGACGGGAGCCCGACATCCAGCGACAAGTCTCCGAGAACACGAGCAATAGCAGCCATTGCAGTACTTCCTTTCCATCCGAGAGAGGTCTCGCTCGACCTCGCGACTGGCGGCTCATCGACACGGAACATGCGTGTCTCGATCGTTCGTCGCTCCCTCGACGCCGGGCTGGGCACTGAACTGACGCTCAGAGCGTGAACCGCATTTGCTCGTCCGCCATGTGCGCCCCGCCCGATGGGTCAGGACCCACATTGGAGCCGGCTCACGGTGCGTTGGCTTTTCTGCGGATGCGCCCACGGGATGAACGCGGGGACGCGGATCTCGTGGGCCCTTGGTTCAGGGCTTCGGAGCCGCGTGCTCCTCGAACAGGGCCTCCAGGCCCGCGCGATCCGTCATCACGCGGAAGGGAATCGTCGCGCGTGAGGCGCGGCGGACCTCGTACCAGAGGTAGTCGGTCCCTTGGCCCGAGGCCGTGATGTCCTTCCACGCGATGAGGCGCGCGCCCTTGTCGCCTCGGATCTCCACGCCGCGCGCGTCGATCGTCACGACGAAGGGCTTCGGCGTCCCGCGGGTGAAGAAGAGCCAGGCCGCGAACAGGATCGGCCGAAGCGTGAGGAACGCGCCCCAGGCGAGCGCGATCCAGGCCATCGGCGTCCCCGAGCGCTGCACCATGAGCGCGCCCATCACCATGATGCCGAGCCCGATCATCGTCCGCATCGGCGGGGAGCCTTGCCGGCGGTAGTGCTCGACCAGCCAGCTACGCGCCATCTCGGAGCGCCAGAGCGCGATGGTCATCTCGTAGCGCGGCATCGCCGCCAACATACTCGAGCCACACCGTCAGTGGGCGCCGCGGCGTGCGGGCCGTCGGTCGTGTCTCACGCGCTCGAGCGCGTGCGCTTCGTTGGCGATGACGCCGTTGAAGGGCGGCGCGATCGCGTCGCCAGTGCCGAGCATGATCTCGATCGTGCGCGCGGGTGTGAGCGCGGGGTCCAACGAGATCATCTTGGCCGCGAGGTTCGCCGCGTTCGGCGACGCCATGCTCGTGCCGGAGAGCGGGAGGTGCTCGCCGCTCGGGATGATGCTGTCGACCTCGACGCCGAAGTCGAACAGGCGGACGTGCTCGGGGCTCGAGTTGGTGAACGTGGCCCAGTTGCCGAAGCGATCCACGGCGCCGACGATCAAGAGGTTCGGCGCGGTGATGGATGCGGCCACGTCGGCGTACTCGACCACGTCGCGGTTGGAGTTGCCGGCCGCGATCACGAAGAGCGTGTCGGGGCACTGCGCGAAGATCCAGCTCCACTCGGCGCGTCGTGCGTCCTGGATCTCGGCGGCGCGCGTGCGAACGGCGTCGTCGGACTCGTAGCGGTCGCCCTCGTAGCGCAGCTCCGCCTCCACGTAGTCGCGCGCGAAGCCCAGCGACGCGTTCACCACGCGGACGTGGTGCGTGTTGATGAACGCGGCGATGGCCTCGACGTTCGATTGCTCGGCGGCGAGCTCGTCGGCGGTCGGGCCGCGGTGGTGATAGATGCGTGCCTCGCCCGCCCACGCCGAGCGGAAGATGGCGATGTGCGCGTGCGGAAGGCCCGCGAGCATGAGGCCCGCGACGTGCGAGCCGTGCGCCCACTCGCCGATGGCGTCGAGGTTCGTCTCGAGGTGATCGAGGCTCTCGGCGTCGGTCGCGCTGCGCATCAGCGAGAGCACGCGCTGCGCCGACTCGGTGCCTGCCATGCCCGCGCGAAGATCCATCACACCGCGCAGGAACGGACCGTACTCGCTGAGCGTCGCGGCGCCCGGGTCGTACATGAGCCCGGTCTGCGCGGGGTCCGGATCCGACGCGATGCCGTGGACCTCGTGGCCATCGACCGTCGCGGTGAAGAGGCGATCGCCGTAGGGCGCGCCCGCGCCGAAGAGAGAAGGTGCAGTCCCCGTGTCCCAGACGGCGACCAGCACCGGCTGCGCGTCGCGCGCGCCCGTGAGATCGACGGTGGAGAAGGCGAAGTCGGGATCGGCCGGGCGCGCGTCGTTCTCGGCGCGCACGACGGCGATGGCATCGAGGTAGGTCTGTCGCGACCCGACCACGTCGGCGAGCACGTGCGTCGCGAAGAGCGCGCTCACGGCAGTGTCGAGCGACACGAGCTGCCCGTGCACGTCCTCGAGCGACGCGTCGATCTGCGAGCGCTCCTGGTACATCTGGAACACCACCGTCGACGCGCCGAGGCGCGCACGCGGCAGCTCGCGCAGGATCGTCGCGACGCTTGTCTGCTGCGCCGCTGCATCGACACCCGCGCGGCTCCGCGCGATCACCGAGAGCAGCGTGGTCCCGACGAAGGCCTTGTTGCGATTGCGCGCGTGCGCGCGGACGATGCGGACCGTGAGCTCGGCCGAGTCGAGATCGCCCGCGGCGAGATCGGCGACGGCGAGGTTCAACATCTGATCGCAGACGCGATCGCCCAGCGTCGGCGCGGAATCGACCGTCCAGGACGCGCGATCGCCGATCGGCAGCGCGGGCTCGGCCTCGCGAACGCGCGCGAGCGCCTGATCACGAACGAGCGCGATCAGCGCCGCATCATCGAGTCCGTCCCAGGGAGACGCGGGCGCTGCGGTCTCGGTGCCGGTGGTGTCGGCCGTCGTCGTCGGCGGAGGTGCCGCGGCCGGCGAGCCTCCGCACGCGGAGAGAAGGACAGCGGCGAGGCACGCGCGGAGGGAGGCTTTCATGGCGCGCTAGAGAAGCGCAGTGGCGGCTCGCCCGCAAGCCGGGTGTGTCGTGCGATCAGTCTACCGATGGGCGCGGCCGCGCCTTCCCTCGCTCGCGATCGACGCGTCCCGAGTCGATCCAACACACGACGCACGATGAGATTCCATCCGGTGATCTTGGTGAATCGGTGCATGCACGACGCGTCTTCGCTCGTGGGCGAACAGCCCGGAGGGCACCATGCAGCACGACGATGATCGATTCGAAAGCAGCGCGAAGAAGACGGCGACGCTCGACGAGAGCGACATCACCACCAAGCGCGTCGGACGCAGAGCGACGATCGGTTTGATCGGTGCCGTCGGCGCGGCGCTCGCGGCGGTCGGTCTCGGCGCGCACGCGAGCGCACAAGATCGAGCCGCATGCTCCGACAGCGATCCGACCGATCCGATGGGCCAAGGTCGATCGTGCGGCGGAGGCGGCGGGAGCGGCGGCGCGCATCCCTGCAGCGACGTGGATCCGACCGATGCCGCCGGGCAGGGCCGCACCTGTCACACGGGCGGGCTGTGCAGCGACGTCGATCCGACG
>JAYVCF010000524.1:0-5863 GCA_043750095.1 Deltaproteobacteria bacterium | reverse complement strand
GCCGACACCGCCGCCGTGGCGCTCGCGGGCACGAGGAAGCGTTCGCCATCGATGCGCCACACGGTGTCGGTCGACGTCGCTCGCGCCTGCCACGTGAGGACGACCTCACCGGTGCCCATCGCCAGCTGCGGTCGCCGCATCGTGTTCGCGGTCGCCGATCCGCTGTTCGAGACTGCCGTGACGGACGCCCCGAGCGACGCGCCGCGCGCGACGACGATCGCGTTCGTCGAGAAGTTGTATTGGCGCCACGCACCGATCCACGTCGTTCCGTCGTGGACGAGCGTCGCCTCGACCGTGGAGTACCCGACCGTGACCGGGACCATGATGGACGAGCTCGTGATCGAGCCGTCCGCGTTGATGATCTGCAACAACAGACGCCCGGCACCGTCCTCCACGAGCGCGCCGATCTGACCGCTCGGGCTCGCCGCGACGTCGTAGGCCGCCGCGCCCGAGGTGACGTGGATCGCGGGCCGCGGCATGGATCCGACCGCGCCGAGCACGATGAAGTCGAAGTACGTGGTCGTGCTGACGAACGCATAGTAGCCGAGCATCGTCGTGTAGCCGACGCGCACTTCGCCGCTGCCGAGGCTGCTCGACGCCGTGAACGACGACGTACCCGGCGCGACGGTCCCGTCGGGGTTGAGTCGGAACAGCGTCCCGCTGCTGCCCGCCATCGCGACGACCGCGAATTCGGCGCCGTTCCAGGTCACGTCCACGCCGCCCCAGCCGCCCATCACGCCGGTGAGGGTCTGTTCCATTCCGGCCGGTGTCCCATCGGGTGCGAGCAGCATCGTGTAGACGGTACCGGTCGTGGAGCGCCGATCGATCCACGCGAGAAGCGCGTTCGTGCCGTTCCACGCGATCGCGGTGAGCCAGGAGTCGTTCGCCGCGTTCGTCAGGCGTGTCTCCATTCGCGTGGTCGGCGGCGAGCAGGTGCACGCGCTGCCGGAGCAGACCTGGGAGCCGGTGCACACACGCGTGCAGCTGCCGCAATGGGTGCGGTCGGTCGTGGTGTCGACGCAGCTCGTGCCGCAGACGGTGAGGCCTGCGGTGTTGCAGCGACAGATGCCGGTCGAGCACGTCGCGTCGCTCGGGCAGACGTTGCCACAGCTGCCGCAGTTCATCGGATCCGATTGGACGTCGATGCACGTGCCCTGCGCGGCGCACCAGCGCTGCGAGGTGAGCGGGCAACGGCACGCATACGACGAGCACGTCTCGCCGTTGCGGCACACGTTGCCGCACGCGCCGCAGTTCATCGGGTCGGTCGCCTCGGCGACGCACCCGACGGTCGGGCACAGGTTCGGCAGCGACGCGGGGCAGGAGCAGCGGCTCGACGAGCAGATCTGGTTCGGTGCGCACGCCGTGGTGCAGCTGCCGCAGTGCATCGGGTCGGTCGCGAACGGCACGCAGCCGGCGCCGGCGCAGAAGGTCTGGCCCAGGGTCGGGCACACGCAGGCCCCAGTGCTGCACGTGGTCGCGGGGTCGCACACGTGGTCGCACGTGCCGCAGTTGCCCGAGTCGGTGAGCAGGTTCGTGCAGCGCGCGCTCGTCGCGCAGAAGGTGTTGCCCGCGATCGGACAGCGACAGCTGCTCGCCGTGCAGATCTCTGCGGCGGGGCACACGTTGCCGCACGCGCCGCAGTTCATCGCGTCGGTGGACGCGATGCAGGCGCCGCCGCAGTGCAAGCCCGTCGCGCAGTGGCACGCGCTGCCGTTGCACGTCTCACCGGACTCGCACGCGTGACCGCACGCGCCGCAGTTCGCGACGTCGCTGCGCGTGTCCATGCACGCGGTGCCGCAGTCCGTGATGCCGGCGCCGCACGCGCATGCGCCCGCGGTGCATCGCTGGTCGGCACGGCACGCGTGGCCGCAGGTGCCGCAGTCGGCCGTGCTCGTCTGGGTGTCGACGCAGCCGCCGCCGCACGGCCTCCAGCCGTTCGGGCACGTGCACGTCCCGGTAAGACAGTACTGCGTGCTCGGGCACGCGTGGCCGCACGCGCCGCAGTGGCGGTCGTCGCTCTGCGTGTCCACGCAGAGCGTGCCGCACGCGCTGGTGGCCGCGAGACAGCCGCACGTGCCGCCGGAGCAGAGCTGCTCGGCGCTGCACACGTTCGTGCACGAGCCGCAGTGCTGCGTGCTCACGCTCACGTCGATGCACGTCCCGCCGCAGTCCATCGCCGTCGCGTCGGTGCAGCGGCACGTACCTGCGTGGCACTCCTGGTCGGCGCGACATGCGTGGCCGCACGCGCCGCAGTTCTCGTGGTCGTCCTCGGGCACGCCGACGGCACCGCAGATGCGGCAGTCGTCGATGCGGCCGTTGCAGTCGTCGTCCGCGTGGTTGTCGCAGATCTCGCGGCCCGCGCTCTCGCAGCCACAGATCGTCGCGTCGAAGTGGTCCGGCTGCACGCACGCCCAGCCCGCGCCCGGGCAGTCCGCGTCGCGCGTGCACGACTCCGTGCACACAGCGTCGCCGCCGCCGACGTCGACGCAGAGCGTGGAGGTGCAGTCCTCGCTCGCCGTGCACGACTCGCCCAGGCCCCGTCGCGGAAGAGCGCCGCCGTCATCGAGCGGCGGCCCCGGATCGCTCGCGCATCCGGCTGCCGTGAGGACCAGCAAGAGAGCCGAGGCCCGGACGATCGCGCTCATGTGTCGTTCCCGTTGGGGAACGCGGTGAGGCTCGCGTAGTCCCCGACGAAGGAGAAGGTCGTCTGGAAGTTCCACGTGCCACCCCTGGGCACGCTGATCGAGTCGATGGCGTCCCCGGTGAAGATCGGGCGGCCGACGGCGTTGAGGCCGAAGGCCCAGACCTGTGGGAAGCGGATCGTCTGGGTCGTGTGGTTCTCCCACGCCCCGGCGATGTGCTGCGCGTCGAACGAGTCGAGCACCACGCGCATGCCGGTGATGGTGAGGTCGTGCGAGGCGACGGCGTCGGTAAGGTTGATCGCACCGTCCTCCCACGTGAGGCGCGCGATGTCGGCGGCGTCGTGCGTTCCGTTCCACCGGATCATCGCGTCCTGGATCCCGGTCTCGCCCGGCAACAGGCAGGCGGAAGCGAACTGGCCGGTGCCCGAGACGCCGCGGTGCAGCGGCGTGCGCACGAGCCCCTGCGCGAGGCCGATCTCGACGTCGGACGCGTCGAAGAAGTGCGTGGTCATGTCGAGCGCGCAGAGGCGCAGGTTGGTCGACACGTTGCGCACGGAGACGAGGAAGAACGGCTCGTGGAGCACCGGGTCCTCCCAAACCGTGAACGCGACGATCTCGATGCCCGGATCGATCAGCGTCCCGTCGTACGCGTGCGGCACGTCGGGCACGAAGAGGCGGCGATCGGTCGCGCCGCTGGTGGCCGCGTCCGTCGCGCCACCGTCGCGCGGCCCGGTGTCGCGGAGCAAAGCCGCGTCGCCGCGCGCGATCATCGCGGCGTCGAAGCTGAGCACGCCGCCCTCGGGGCCGCGCACGGCGGCGTCCGCGTGGGCGGGCCGGCCGTTGCCGCATCCCACGACCGCGCAGGCCGCACATAGAGTCAGGAGAGACGCGCTCCAGTTCTTCATGCTCACATCCCACACGCCGGTGGCGTGACCAGCTCGTCGTGGACTTCGGTCGCGCCACACGGTGTCGGTGGACGTTGCCCGCGGCATCCATCCGAGCGTACCCGAAGATCCGGCCGTGCGGGTCAAGCCCGGCACGCGGAACAGCTCGCTCGCACAGCCGCCCTGGGTCGTCGGGCCGACGAGGAAGAGGTGGGCTCCGTCGCTCCGCAGGAACCAGATGCCGTCGTCGGCGGGGCCATCGCCGAGGGTGTGGCCCGAGCGAGCCCGACGGCGCGTACGTGGCCTCGACCGTGCACGCGATCGAGCTCCTCACGCTCACACCGATCGGCGCCGTGTGCACCGACGCCGCGGAGTGCGGCAGCGCCGTCTGCGCCGACGAGGTGTGATGCGCCGTCCCGTGCGACGGACCGTGTCAGGCGTGCGGCGTCGCCGCGGGCGCGCGCCTCGACGGTGTGTGCAGCACCACGTGCTTCGATGCGGGCACGCCGCACCACGCGGGCCCGGATGCGGCGGCTCGCCAAGACGCGTGCGTGGGGCTGCGTCCGCTCGACGGCACCTGTGTGTGCAGCGCGGGGCGGTCGCGAAGGTCGCTCGGCGCGCTCTCGCTGCTCTCGCTGCTCTCGCTGCTCGCGGTCGCGCGACGTCGTCGCTAGGCCGACGCGGAGCGCGCGTCACGTCATGGCACGCCGACCACCGCCACCGGAACGGCGCTGCTCGTCATCGTGCTGCCGTCGCCGAGCTGGCCGAAGCTGCTGTCGCCCCAGCAGCGCACCGTGCCGTCGCTCCGCATCGCGCACGTGTGGATCGGTCCCGCGCTGATCTCGGCGACGTCGGTGAGGCCGACGACCATCGCCGGCGTGTGACGCTGCGTCAGGTCGCCGGTCCCGAGCTGGCCGCTGCCAGCGTTCCCCCAGCAGCGAACGGTGCCGTCGAGCAGCCGCGCGCACACGTGCGCGTTGCCCGAGGTCAGCTCGGCGACGTCGGCGATCCCCGCCACCACCACCGGCGTGGCGCTCAGCGTCGTGGTGCCATTTCCGAGCTGCCCTTCGCCGTTGTCTCCCCAGCAGCGCGCAGTGTGATCCGAGAGCACCGCGCACGTCTGCAGATCTCCCACGGCGATCGCGGCGACGTCGGCGAGACCCACCACGGCGACCGGGCTCGCGCTGAACGTCATCGGCACACTGCTGCCGAGCTGCCCGGAGAAGCTCTGCCCCCAGCAGCGCGCGGTCTGATCCGAGAGCAGCGCGCACGTGCCGCCGGTCTCCATGAGGTTGCCCCCTGCGCTGATTGCGACGGCGTCGGTCACGCCGAGGACCGCTTGCGGCGTGGACCTGTCCATCGTGTCACCGACGCCGAGCTGGCCGGTGCCGTTGCGCCCCCAGCAACGCACGGTGCGATCCTGCATGCGCGCGCACGTGTGGAAGTCGGACGCGGTGATCTCGACGACGCCCGAGAGGCCAGGCACCGTCACGGGTGTCGCGCTGTCGATCAGGCTGCCATCGCCGAGCTCGCCATACCGGTTGTCGCCCCAGCAGCGGACGGTGTGATCGACGAGGCGTGCGCAGCTGTGCTCCGAGCCGGCCGCGATCTCGGCGACGTCGCTCAGGCCGACCACGACGACGGCCGTGGGGCTGTCCGTCGTGCTCCCGTTCCCGAGCTGACCGTGGCTGTTCCACCCCCAGCAGCGGACCGTGTCCCCGACGCGCGCACACGTGTGATTGCTGCCCGATGCGATCGCGCGCCGCCGGTCGCAGTCGAGCCCGTCGTCGGTGAGCCCGTTGCAGTCGTCGTCGACCCCGTTGCATCGCTCGGGACCGCTCACCACGCATGCGCTCGCGTCGAGGGCTGGACTCGCGTCCGTCGCGACTGAGCCCGCGTCGCGCGCGAGGTCGGCATCGACTTCGGGAGTGACGCGGGGCGCCGCGTGCGCGAGGGCGCAGCCGCCCACGAGGAGCGCCGAGGCGAGCATCAACGCCGCGACCCGCCAACCTTGCGCGATGCTCAGCATCGCCACGCGCGCGCTGCTTGCGGCGTCTCGTCCTGTTTCATCGCGACGGCGTGCCGTGTAGTGGACCATGAGATCGACGTCGCAACCGACATGCCTGCACGATCTCGGCGCGGCGAGCCACGGCACCGCGTGCGGTGGGAACGAATGTGCACGCGGGTGTGCACTCGGGTGCCCAGCGCGGTCTCGATGATCGCATCGATCGCAACACATGTACCCGTTCACGGGGCGTAGCTCGTTTGATCGTGTGATGACGGACACGGTGAGGGGATCGACTCGAGACGAAGGACGTGATCTCGTGCATGCGTGAC
>JAYVCF010000523.1:0-17796 GCA_043750095.1 Deltaproteobacteria bacterium | reverse complement strand
CGGACGACGCGCAGAGGCTCGTCGATCGGGCGAACTTCCGCCGCGCGCACGGCGATCTCCCCGGGGCCGAGGCCGACTATCTCCGCGTCTTGCGCACGTCGCCGAACAACGCGCGCGCGATGGCGGGCTTGGCGCGCTTGCACCTCGCGCGACACGACGCGCGGACCGCATCGACGTGGGCCCGTCGTCTCGCGGAAGGTCACAGCCCGAACCCCGGCAACTACGTGCTCCTCGGCGATTCGCTCCAAGCCTCTGGCGACTCGGCCGGTGCGCGGCGTGCATGGGAGCACGCCCTCGAGATCTCGCCCGGCTACCGCGACGCGCGGCGACGCCTCGGGCGCTAGCGCTGAGGCAAGCGTCCAGCTGGACGATCGCGATCTAGCGCTTGCCCGCGCGCAAGAACTCGTCGAGCACGCGCTCGATGAGCGCGCCCGGGACGATGGTCGGCTTCTTCTCGACCACGAAGCACACGCTCGATCCCTCCATCGTGTAGGTGCCCTCGATCGTGCCGAGCGGCGTCTTCAGCGCGTAATCGCCCTTCTCGAGGTCGCCATCGAAGCGGCTGCGGAATTTCTCGGCTTCCTTCTTGGCGCGCGCGAGCGTCGCGCCCGGATCGTCGAGGTGTCGCACGATGCGGCGAGGGATCATCGTCAGTCCTTCTTCGACGGCATCCCGGCGCGCGCGAGGATCCGCTTGGCGACGGATGCCTTGTGCACCTCGTCGGGCCCGTCGTAGATGCGCGCGGCGCGCTCGTGCCTGTACCACCAGGCCAGCGGCGTGTCGTCGGTCATGCCGAGCGCGCCGTGCACCTGGATCGCGCGATCGATCACGTCGTTGAGGATTTTGGCCACGAAGAACTTGATGATGGAGATCGAGTCGCGCGCCGCCGCCGCTCCGTCGCGATCGATCCGCTCCGCGCAGTCGAGCACCGAGAGGCGCGCGGCGTCGATCTCGGCGCGGCTCTCCGCGATCCAGAACTGCACTTGTTGCTGCGTCCCGAGGGGCTTGCCGGGCGAGAGTTCGCGCGTCGCGGCGCGCTTCACCATCAGCTCGAGCGCGCGCTCGGCCACGCCGATCCAGCGCATCGCGTGGTGAATGCGGCCAGGTCCGAGGCGCTCCTGCGCGAGCAAGAAGCCGGCGCCCTCGGGTCCGAGTCGGTTCGTCTGCGGCACGCGCACGCCGCGCAGCGCGATCTCCGAGTGGCTCGCCCAGTCACCGCCGCTCTCGCCCATCACGGAGATGTTTCGAACGATCTCGAAGCCCGGCGCGTCGGTGGGCACGAGGATCTGTGACGCGCGCGCGTGCAGCGGCGCGTCGGGATCGGTCACCGCCATCACGATGCACACCTTGGCGCCGTCCGCGCCCGAGGTGAACCATTTGCGTCCCTCGATCACGTAGTCGCTGCCGTCCTTTCGCGCGCGCGTGCCGAGCCAGACGGGATTGGAGCCCGCGTGATCGGGCTCGGTCATCCCGAAGCAGCTGCGCATCTCGCCGCGCGTGAGCGGACCGAGCCAGCGCTGCTTCTGCTCGTCGGTCCCGAAGTGGTGGAGCAGCTCCATGTTCCCGACGTCGGGCGCCTGGCAGTTCAGCACGTAGTGCGCGACCGGCGATCGACCGAGCGCCTCGCTCACGTACGCGTACTCGACGAGCGTGAGCCCGCCGCCGCCGAGCGAGACGGGAAGAAACGGCGCCCAGAGTCCGCGCGTCCTGGCCTCGGCGCGCAGCTCCGCGAGCCTCGGAAGCATCGCCACGAACCCCTCGCGCACGAGCATCGGCTCCAACGGAATCACGCGCTCGTCGAGAAACTTCCGAACGCCATCGACGACGGTCTTGCTGCGATCGGTCGGTACGAAGCCCATAGGCGAGAGAGAATAGCGTCAGCCCGCGTCCAGCGCCTGCCAGTTTCCCGTCGCGATCACGCGCGTGGCCGCCCGCGACAGGCCTCTCACGCCCTCGATCATGAACGCGTAGCGCTGCTCTTTCGTCAGGCCGCGCACGTAGCGTTGATAGAGCTGCTGCGCGATGACGGCGAGCTTGAACAACGCGAACGCGTAGTAGAAAGGCATGTTCGTCGCCCTCTTGCCGGTCTTCTGTTCCCAGCGTGCGACGAGCTCGGCGCGCGTGAGGCAGCCGGGCAGGTCCGTGGGACCGAAGCGCGTCGCGCGCAGCATCATGGGGTCCTTCTCTTCGACCCAGTAGGAGAGCGCGCAGCCCAGATCCATCAGCGGATCGCCGATGGTGGACATCTCCCAGTCGAGCACCGCGACCACGCTGCCGAGGTCTTCGCAGAAGACGACGTTGTCGAACTTGAAGTCGTTGTGGATGAGCGTCGCGGCCGACTCGGTGGGCGTGTTCGCAGCGAGCCAGGCGGCGACCTCGCTCATCTCCGCGATCTCGTCGGTCTTCGCCTTCTCGTAGCGCTCGCTCCAGCCCTTCACCTGCCGCTGGTTGTATCCGCTCGGCTTGCCCAGATCACTCAAGCCCGCAGCCGCGAGATCGACGCCGTGGATCTCGGCCAGCGTGTCCACCAGGGCCTCGCTCAAGAGCTTCATGCGCTCGGGCGGCAGCGCGATTCCTTCCGGCAGCTTCGCCCGCAGGATCACGCCTCGCACACACTCCATCACGTAGAACGCGCCACCGATCACGCTCTCGTCGTCGCAGAGAGCGATGACGTGCGGCACCTTCGGCCAGACCTTCCGAAGGTGCGACAAGATCCGATGCTCGCGCCCCATGTCGTGCGCCGACGCGATCTTCACGCCCGGCGGGCCGCGTCGCAGCACGACCTCGCGATCACCGACGCGCAGGAGATAGGTGACGTTGGAGTAGCCGCGCGGGAACTGCATCACCTCGACGTCACCCGTGAGGCCGTGCTCGTTCAGCCAGGGCGTGAGCCGTGTGAGATCGAGCTCGGCGCCCTCGCGCACCTTCTCGGGTCGATCGAGCGTGCTCGCGCTCACCAGACCACGTCCTGTTCTTCGGCGACGCCGATCGCGTCCGCGATCTCGTGCGCGCGTCCGTCCACGCGCAGCGTGCCGCGGTAGCGACCGATGGCCTGCTTGAACGCCGAACGGACGACGCCGAGGTTCTTCTCTTCGGCGTGGATCGCGCGCGGCGTGAGCGTGAGATCGACCGAGCCATCGGGCGTGGTGATCTTCCACTCGGAGTTGGGTCGCGCCGTGTCGTACGCGAATTGCGCCTCGGGCACGCCGTGGAGTTCGCCCGCCGCCCAGAGCGCGCACTCGTGCTCGCGCGTCCAGCCCGCCACCACGTTGAGCGCCACCGGCACGCCCGCCTTGTCGCGTCCCATGAAGAACGCCCAGTTCCACTTCGTGTGGCGCGGCATGATCCCGTGCGAGAAGTCGTAGCCGCCCAGCGCTCCGTCGAGCGACACGCGCTTGCCTGCGACCAGCGCCGAGCCGCGCACCGGCATCAGCACGCGCTTCTCGGTCACGTCGACCACGCCCTTGTCGAGCGGCGCGATCGCCGTGATGGGCGAGGGCGCATCGCGCGTGTCGAGCGTGGCCTGGATCTCCAGCGTGCTGCTGCGCAGCGAGATCTCGATCTGCGGATCGTGGTCGTCCTCGGTGATGCGGATCCCGAGGCGCGGGTCGCGCAGGCGTGCGTCGATGCGATGCGTCGCCGTCTGCTTCACGCGCGAGAGTCGCGGAAGGCCGACGATGGACGCCTGGGCGACGATTCCGTCGTTCGGGGTGTACGCGTAGGCAAAGCCGTTCGAGGCGTACCCGAGATCGACGACGGCGAACGCCAGCATCAGGTCGTCTTGAACGATGGAGCCCCAGAGCCAGCGCTTCTCGGTGAGCAAGCGGCTCACGCGATCCGGCACCAGCGAGCTCAGGTCGGAGCGGCGGATCGTCCCACGGTACGACCCATACCGAGGTAACAAGGTACGAGGATCGACCACGGACGATGGCGGAGAACCGAGAGCGCGCATGGGCGCGAGTGTATACTCGGCGGACGATGACGATCACGGAAGGCAACGAGCCCGTCGCAGCGCTCTTCGAGGTCGATGCCGCATCGGAAAAGAACATCGGGGCGCGGAGCTACGACGAAGACGGTGTCCTCGTACGACCGGATCTCGGCCTCTTCGCGGTGGCGGATGGTGCGGGCGGCGAGAACGCCGGCAACGTGGCTTCCAGCATCGCGCTCGCCGGTCTCGCGCGGCATTTCGAGGGAACGCGCGACGCCGTGACCGGTGGAGCCGTCTTCGACGTGCTCGGCCTGCCGGTGCTCGCGCGCCGCCTGAGCGTGGGGTTCCAGAACGCGAACCGCGAGGTGCTCGAGGTCGCCAAGAGCGGCAGCCGCTACCGCGGCATGGGCACCACGATGGTGGCGATCTTGCCGTCGCCGATCCACGGGCTCGTGCACGTGGCACACGTGGGCGACAGCCGCTGCTATCGGATGCGGCAAGGGCGTCTCGAGCAGCTGACGCAGGATCACTCGCTCGCGAACGAGGTGCTCGAGCTTCGCCCCGATCTCCCGGAGGAGGATGCCGCGCGCCTGCCGCGCAACGTGATCACGCGTGCGCTCGGGATGAGCGAGGCGCTGCGCGTCAGCGTGCGGACGCTCGATCTCGCGCCGCTCGATCGCTTCGTGCTCTGCAGCGATGGTCTGACCGACGTGCTCAGTGACGACGACATCGCCGACGTGCTCTCCACGACGATGCGCGCCGACGAGACGGCCAAGGCGCTCCTGGCCCGCGCGCTGGCGGCACCGGCCGATGACAACGTCTCCGTGGTGGTCGTTCGCGTCGACGCACTGCAGGGCGTGGCGGCGATCCCCAAGCGACACGCGACGCGCCCGCCGCCGGCCGCCCGTCGCCCGAGTCGGCCGCCGCCGCGATCCGACGACGACGCCGAGATCATCATGGTCGACGACGACTCGGACAGCAGCGACCCGGAGATCATGGTGGTTCCTTCCAACGCCGGGCGCAGCGATGTGGTCGCGTCGGTGAAGGGATCGTTTCCGCGCCCGCGCCCGCGCAGCGTCCTCGAGTCGGGTCGGCTCGCGGAGGAGCTGTCGACCGACGAGCGACGCACGCTCGAGGACGAGGAGAGCGGCCACCGTGAGTAGACGCTGTCCGATCTGTCGCAGCGTGCTCCCCCTCGCAGAGGAGAGCCCGGAGCGCGGCCCGAAGTGGGCACCGCTCTGCTCTTCGCGATGCAAGCGCATCGATCTCGACCGGAGTGCCCGGCTTGCCGGGCCGACACAATTGTGTCGCGTCCGCTCCGCGGACGACTCCGGCCGAGATCTCGCGACCTGGCTGGGCGAGGGCTATCGCATCGAAGGCGCGCCCGCCGAGTCGACGTACGACGACGGCGGCCCAACGGGAGACGAGCGATGACGAAGGCCCGAGCGGCGATCCGCGTGTTGTGTGGGGTGCTCGGTCTGCTCGGCGCGAGCGGCGCGATGGCGCAGACGAGCGAGAGCAGCACGACCAGCCCGACCACGAGCACGAGCACGAGCACGAGCACGAGCGGGAGCGCGAGCACGACGACGAGCACGAGCCCGAGCACGAGCGGGAGCGCGAGCACGACGACGAGCACGAGCCCGAGCGGGAGCACGACGACGAGCACGAGCCCGAGTGGGAGCACGAGCACGACGACGCGCACGAGTCCGATCACGAGCGGGAGCGGGAGCGCGAGCGGCACCGGTGTCGAGCAGCCGCCGCCCGAACCAGCAGAGGGCGATGGTCGCGACGTCGACTTTCTCTGGATCGAGGCGTTCGGCGGCGTCGCCAACGTGAACCTCGTCGCGTTCGGCGGCTCGGCCAGCGTCACCGATCCGACCACCAGCACCAGCGTCTTTCAGAACGTCGCCGACACCGGCCCGATGTTCGGCGGCGCGCTCGGCTTTCGCGTCTACTGGCTCGCCATCGGCGCGCGTACGACGTTCGCCTCGTACAGCACCTTCCAGATCGGCACGGTCGGCGGCGAGGTCGCGCTTCGCTTCCCGATCCCGGTCGTCGAGCCCTACGTTCGCGTCGGCTTCGGCTACGCCTGGCAGGGCAACGCGACCTACGCGGTCACGAGCGCCGGCGTCACGGAACAGCACGCGACCACCGTCTACGGCTGGGCGTTCAACGCGGCGGTCGGCTTCGACATCTTCGTGGTGAACTGGTTCACGATCGGCGGGGGCATCGGCCTCGACGTGCTCAACATGACGCGTCAGACCGATCCGCGAATGCCCTGCATGGGCATCACCGACTTCTGCCCGGGCCGCGGGGGCGATGCCGTGGGCTACCAGCTCAGCGGCTTCGGCCAGATCGGTTTCCACTTCTAATCTCGAGGGCCGATGCGCGGCCCTCCCCACACCGGCGGAGCCGGATGTGGGGCCCCTCCCTCGCTCCGACTCGTCGCTTCGCTCCTCGCGCCCCGGTTCAGCTGCGGGCGCGTCGTCGTCGTCGTCGTGCCGTCACGAGGCCCATCGCCATCAGCGCGAGCGCGCTCGCCCCGAGTCCGTCGTTCGAGGAGCCCGCGGCGGTGCAGGCGCAGCCGCCCGAGTGTCGGCGCGACGAGACGCCGCCTCCGTCGTCGGTCGATGCATCGTCGCCCGGCGTGACGTTGCCGGCATCGCTTCCTGGCGTGACCGCCGCGTCTTCACCCGGCGTGATCGTTCCCGCGTCGGTGCCCGTCGCGCAGGACCGTGCCCCGGGAATGCAGATGCTGATGGTCGCGCTCGCCGCGTAGCACTGGTACGCGGCGGGGCAGCTGCAGTCGTCGGCGCAGGCCTGCGTGCAGAACCCGGTGCCCGACGCGTTGACCGCACAGATGCCGCCCGAGGCGCAATCGGTCGGCTGCGTGCAAGGGTCGCCGAACCGCCCGCCGCTGCTCGCCGTGCCAGCATCGGTCGGCGTCGCGGCGGTGCAGTCCGTCTGGTACCAGGCGTAGCCGCTCGCGCAGCTCCCGCTCAGCGGTCCCGTACGCGTTCCGCTGACGCACTGGCTCGTCGCCGCGCAGAAGCCGCAGCCGCCGTGCGGGGTGCAACCGTCGCACGTGTTGCCCCAGTGGCTGCAGGGATCGCTCGACGACGTGCCGGCGTCGACCGGCGCCACGCCTGAGTCGCTCGGTGCGACGCCCGACGGATAGATCGTGCAGACGCCGCTCTGA
The DNA here is from genome assembly GCA_043750095.1 of Deltaproteobacteria bacterium. GTDB lineage: Bacteria > Myxococcota_A > Polyangia > Polyangiales > Sandaracinaceae > JBBSAT01. The sequence continues at coordinate 10,669 of JAYVCF010000523.1, read as the reverse complement.
TCGTCGGACGCCAGCGTGCGCTTGAGGCCCCCCGAGTACGACGCGTACATGATCGCGGAGCTGATCGGCGTGTGACCGAGACCGAGAAAGTGGCCCTCTTCGTGTGTCGCGATCGACTGCGTGTCGACGTAGCTGCCGCCGCCCGATCCCGTGGTGTTCCAGTGGAAGCCCTGCGCGTTGAACTGGATGTCGGCATCGATGAAGTAGCCGCCGACGGTCCAGACCGGTGTCGTCACGCCGATCACGCTGTTCACGTCGCCGAGCTCGGGCGCCCAGCTCGTGACCCACATGATCACGTTGTGTCGATCGCTCGTGTTCGCGCCCGTCGAGGTGTTGCCCGCGTCGGTCGTACGCCACGACGTGCAGCTCGGTGAGGCCCACGTCGCGAACCCACCCTCGACCGCGCCGACGCCGGCCGTGGTTCCGAGCGAGCCGGGAATCGTCGCCTGGTTGACGTAATAGGTGATCGGCAGCGTTCTCGGATCCCAGTTCGTCTCTTCGCGAACGTAGGCGTGTGCGGGCGTGGCGATCGAAGCGCTCAGCGCCGCGAGGCTGAGTGCAGCGACGAGCGAGGGACGCGATTTCATCGGCGACAGGAGGCGTCGGAGACGCGATTTCATCGGCGACCTCCCACGAGGCTACGGATCTCGGACACCAGCGAGTCGACGCGCACCGAGGCCTCGCGACCAGGCTCCGAGAGCTGCGTCCCTTCCGCGCCTCCGAGCACGGCGAACGTCAGCTGCGAGAGATCGCGCGAGGCTCGCTGGCCGTCCACGTGATAGGCGGACTGCGCGAGCGCGAGGAGGAGCACGTCGTTCCCGGTGCCGCTGCGATCGGTCCGGAGAAACAAGATCACGTCGTCTCCGGCCGCGAGATGCGCGTCGCCCGGGACCATCATCGTCTGACCGTCGGCGGTGCCGCCCATCTGACGCAGGACGAGCGTCGATGGCGCCTGGCCCTTGAGCACCTCGCTCACCTCGAGCTCGGTCCACGTGAGGATCGTGCCGCGCGCCGGAACGAACGCGCTGTGGGCAGTGCCGACGTGGGCCCGCACGACGAGATCGGAGCGTCCGACCTGGTCCGCGAGCGAGAGCGGAACGACGACGGTCGCGTGCGCGAGGCTCGCGGTCGTGATGACGACGGCGAGCGAGGCGATTGCGGCCAGAGAGCGAGCGCGAACCATGGAGACCTCCTTGGGAACAGCAGCCGTGTGCAAGTAGCAGCCCTCGTTCCAACGAGCGATCCCCTCGAGCATGGGCCGGAACGGTGCGGCGAGGCCGAGCGCTTGCGTCTGCACGCATGCGCGCGAATCGCCCTTCGAAATGGCGCGACTCGCCACGAGCGATGGGGCCGATGGGTGAGATCCGCATCGGCCCGATCGCGGGATCGTCAACTCACGCGCGGCTTCGCTCGTGCAGGAACTGACGCGGTAAACAGGGGAGATCGTCGTTCATCCGCGCACCATGTGGGTGCGCGGCGCGGGACTCTCGGCGTGTCACGCCTTCTTGCGCCAAGGGTAGAAGACGAAGGCTTCCGTGCGCGCGGCCCGCATCAGCTGTGGATCGTCGAGCAAGAGGATCGGCGTTCCGTTCGACACGCGTCCCAGCTCCGCCGCGAGCGCATCGAGCCGAGTGCGCACGCGCTGATCCATCCTGAGGCCGATCGCGAGCGCGCCGTTCGCCACGCCGAGGCACGCCCACTCCACTTCCGGATACTCGCGAAGCACGATCTCCAGCATGTCGAGCTGCGTGGAGTCGACCATCGACTTGAGCGGACCGAGCCGCTGCGCCGCGAGGATCGGCGAGGGTGGGCCCTTGGCCTGAACGACGGCGATCATTCCCGGGCTCGAGCCAGCGCGCGGCGCGGCGACGTCTCCGGGTGCGGACTTCGGAGTCGGCGAAGCCGCGGTGATCGTGCCGGGGCTCGACCCTGGCGGTGGAGGCTGCACCTGTGGCTTCTGCGCGAACGTGCCTGGCAGCGGCGTGTTCTTCGCGCTCGCCGCCGGAATGCTTCCGGGCGGCGGCGTGAGCGAGCGCGAGGGCATTCCTGTGCCGCTCACCATCGACTGCACGGAGCTCATCAGCGCGGTCGAGACCCTTCCTGCGCCCGAGAATGGGCCTTGCGACTCGCGCCTCGCAGCCGGCGTGAGCAGCGGCTCGAACTCGAGCGCCGAGATCTCGAGCGAGTGATCCGCGGCGATGTCGACGACGACGAACGCAAGCCCGCGATCGCGCGCGAAGGCGAGCGCCTGCCGCGATCCGATCTCGGCCTGCGCCACGTGCCCCGCGGCATCGGCCCACCCGAAGCGCTCGCCCGCCACATGGAGCATCTGCGCGTCGGTGAAGATCGGCAGCGCTGCGAGCCCGCCCGAGTTCACGAGGGTGCGGTATCCGTCGGCAGGGTTGGGCCACGGAACGACGAACACCGTTCGTTGCGCCAACGCGAGCAGCGCATCGACTTTCGCCTGGCCGCCGAGTTGCGCATCGACCAACAACCGATGCAGTGCCGCGTTCCGAGAATCCACTCGATTTCGAGTGTCCCGCGCCGGAGCGTGTTGCGGCAAGTTCTCCACCGGTCGACGGAGACCCGACACGACCCGCGCGGTTCTCGAGGCGCGGCGCGAGCTTGACGAACGCCACGGCGCCCGACATTCTCCCGCCCCTTCCAGCCCCGATTCAGAGGCTCTCGGAAGACCCGCCCAGATAGCTCAGTTGGTAGAGCAGGGGATTGAAAATCCCCGTGTCGGCAGTTCGATTCTGTCTCTGGGCATGTCATTTACGGCCGATTCCGCCGCGCGCTTCTGTCCGTGGCGTCCGTTCTTTCCGCTGCGTCCGGCCTTTCCAGACACACACAACGTCACAGTGGAGTCGCTCTTCGTCGGGCGACGACGCCGGAGCGGGATGACCTTGGCGAGCGCAGTCGGCGCGGGCGCGACGCTCGCCTTCGACGGCACGGCTACGGTGTTCGGCGGCGCCAGGAGCGCGACCTTCGTGCGCGGGCCGATCGGCGGCAGCTTCGCGATGGCAGCCGCCTTCGCGGGCTGACCGAGCTTCGTGTAGACGCGACGGACCATCGCGCTCGACGTGTGCCCCATGAGCTGCGCGACGATCGCCTCGGGCTGTCCTGCCTCCGCGAGCCAGGTCGCGAACGTGCGACGGAGATCGCTCGGGCTCACGTGCTCGATCGCTACGCGGTCGCATCCAGCGTGAAGGTCGCGCCGGACGTTGAGCCACAACGGGAACAGGCAGTCGGACGCTCGGCCCTTGGGCTGCTGAATACGACCTCCACAGGCACAAGGTCCTCGCGGGCCACATCGTCGGCGCGTCGGGCGACGCACGTGTGCAGCAGATGGCCCGCGTGCTCGACGGCCGGATCCCGTATGCGATGACCGGGCTCGCGGGTGCGTGGTTGCTGACGAAGTTTGCGTCCTTTCGCATCACGACCGCCTTCCTCGGCGAGCCGCCCACCAAGAAGCTCCTCGCGGATCTCGGCTTCCGTGAAGAGCCCAGCGGAGCGAACACGTGGCTGGTCACCCCCAACGACGATGGCGTCTTCGACGGTCACGAAGTGATCGACGGGGTCACGTGCGCCCATCCGGTTCAAGTGTTCCTCGACCTTTCCGGGCACCCCGATCGGGCGCGTGAAGCGGCCGACGAGCTCCGCTCGCGGATGCTCCACTGGCGGGCGTGGACAGAGCCGGCTCGCCGAGCGGACGCAAAATCAGCTCGTTAGATCGCATTGCACACCGTATGTATTTTACGCAGAATACAGACGGTCTCATGACGCACGCCGCTGATCCTGTCCTCGAGCCCGGCCGTGTCTACCGCACGCGGGAGCTCGCCCGCTGGAGCGCGAACGCGTCGCGGCTGGCGACTCGTCTCGTGCGGGAGGGTCGGCTCGAGAGGCTGGGGCACGGTCTCTACTTTCACCCGAAGCAGAGCAAGTTCGGAAAGGTGCCACCGACCGACGCCGAGCTCATGCGAGCGTTCCTCGCCGGCTCGCCTCACGTATTCACCGGCTCGCAACAGTGGAACGCGCTCGGTCTCGGCTCGACGGCCGTGCATGCGGTCACCACCGTCTACAACACGAAGCGCTCTGAGACCGTGAAGCTCGGTGGACGTCGATTCGCACTGCGTCGCGTGGCGTTCCCGGAGCAGCCGACGCCGGAGTGGTACGTCGTCGATCTCCTCGAGCACGCTGAAGAAGCGGGTGTCTCGCGCGCCGAGGTGGGTCGCAAGCTCGCGAGCGCGCTCGCACGTGGTCGCTTCGACAGTGCGCGTCTCGACGCGATGTCGTCGACCTTCGGCTCACAGCCCACCCGCGAGCTGCTTCACGGCGCGCTCGTGGCGCGACGATGAGCTTCGTCCACGAGGACGCGGAGGCGTTCGAGGACCTGGTGTCGATCGTCGCAGATGATCGCAAGATCCCCACAGCGCTCGTCGAGAAGGACTACTGGGTCACGCACACGCTGTGGGCGCTGAAGAAGACCGGCTTCGAGATCTGGTTCAAGGGCGGGACATCGCTCTCGAAGGGCTTCGGGATCATCGAGCGGTTCTCCGAAGACCTCGACCTGCGCATCGATCCGGGCACGGTCTCGGGACTGAAGCACGCGGCGAACTGGAAGAGCGACGGCACGACGGCCGTGGCCGAGCGTCGTGCGTACTTCGAGGCGCTGGCGGCCGCGATCGTCGTGCCCGACACGAAGGTCGAGCTCGACGACGACGCGATCGAAGGTGACTGGTTCGGCATGGAGCTGCGCGTCACGTACCCGGGTCGTCATCTCGGCGAGCTCGGACTGCTCGTCCCGTACGTACGACTCGAAATCGGGGTGGCTCGCGTGACGCCGTTCGTCGAGCGCGACCTGACCTCGTTCGTGCACGAGCACCTCGTGAAGCTCGGACAGCTCGACGACTACGACGACAACCGACCCAAGGCGATCCGCTGCGTCCATCCGCTCGTCACGCTGATCGAGAAGCTCGACGCGATTCAGCGACGGCACGGCAAGAACCGCGAGCCCGCGTCGTATGTGCGGCACTTCGAGGACGCTGCGCGGATCGTCGGCAAGGCGAGCGAGCTCGACCCACTCGACGGGTACAGCGGCGTGTCGCAGCTCGCCGACGAGATGTTCAGCCAACGCCAGATCGCTGCGCGGCCCACCCCTGCGGCGCCGAGCCTCACGCCGAACGAGGGCGAGCAGTGGGAGGCCCTCCGCCGTGCGCATGCCGCCATCGAGTCGATGTTCTGGGGCGACCGGATCCCGATCGACCAGTGCTGTGAGACGCTCCGCGCTTGGATCGCCAACGACCTCGCGTGAGGGTCGACGAAGCGAAACGCACGGACGCCCGCTAGCCTCCGTGCGCGGCGCTGTTACCCATGTGTTACCCGACCTTCCTCGGCCTCGGGTTTACCAAGCGAAGACGCGAGGTTGGCTTCACCTTCGAGCGGCTTGAAAATCCCCGTGTCGGCAGTTCGATTCTGTCTCTGGGCACTGAAATCTGGACCGATTCACGATCGGTCGACCGATCTGGTGTTACGCATGGTGCTACGAGGTCCAGCGCTCGAGACGCCGCCCGCGGCCATCGATCATGGCGCTGCCCGCGCACGAGCTGCTTGGCGCCAAGTGCGAGACTGACGGCCAGCGCATGCCGATTCACCGACTCGGACCGCGAGACCTCGTGCAAGTCGTGGCTCGGACGCTCGGGCACTACGACGCAAACGCCGACGCGTTCTCGGAGGGAACGAAGGACCACGACGTCACGCAGAACTACGACGCGTTCCTCACCGCGATCGATGGCTCGCCTCCGTTCAAGATCCTCGACTTCGGCTGCGGTCCCGGCCGCGACCTCGCGTACTTCCAGTCGCTCGGTCACGAGATCATCGGCCTCGACGGTAGCGCTCGCTTCGTCGAGATGGCGCGCACTCGCGTGGGCTGCGAGGTGCTCCATCAAGACTTCCTTCATCTCGAGCTGCCCGTTTCGCGCTTCGACGGCGTCTTCGCGAACGCGTCCCTCTTCCACGTGCCACAGCAGGAGCTGCCGCGCGTTCTTTCTCAGCTCGCCGCAGCGCTCGTTCCGCGGGGCGTTCTCTTCGCGTCGAACCCGCACGGCACCGACGACGAGGGATGGAGCGCCGAGCGATACGGTTCGTACTTGCGCTGGGAGACATGGCGCGACGTCATGATCGGCGCCGGGTTCGACGAGGTGACGCGGTACTACAGGCCCGCGGGCAGGCCGCGCAGCGAACAGCCGTGGCTCGCGAGCGTCTGGCGGGTGAGACGCGACGCCGCGAGCTGCGCCGCGTGATGGGGTCGCCGAGGCGGCGGGATATGGATCAGCAGATCCCGACGCACGAAAGGTTCGCGACGACGTGGGTGACCGCGCCGCCCTCGAGCCAGAGGTCGAACGACGGGTTGCACATGGTGCGGCAGCCGCCGCCCGTGTCGGTCGTCCCGCCCAACGGCAAGCGACCAGGTTGCGCGCCGAGGAACACCGTTCCGTCGCTGTTGACGAACGCGCCGAGATCGCCGCCGAGGTAGCTGTTCCCGGGGCCGGAGGTGCCGTGGATGATGTTGGTCGTGACGGGGGCACCCACAGCGCGCCGGACGCGGAGCCGTAGCCCGACGCCGTTCACGCCGATCTCGCGCTCGCGATCTCGTCCACTGCTCAGGCGGCGATTCGGGTGGCTCGCTCGCTTCGGAACCCGCGATGGGCGGCGCCGATCTCGGCGAGCTCGGGCCAGTGCGCCAAGAGGACGGGGCAGAGCACGAACGACGCACGTCGCTGCGCGCGCTCGACATCGCCCGGCCCGCGAAGAAATGGAAGCGCGAGCGTGCGTGGCGCCACGCGCTCGGTGAGGTCGCTCGGAGAGCTCGCGTCGCGCAGGACCCAGGTGTCCCTCAGATCGCGTGCGAGCTCCGAGATGGTGCTGGTGGCTCGGGCTTGCTCGAGACCGCCGGGTGCGATTCGCCGTGAAGCACACGCGCAGCGCTCGAGCGCCTCGGAGATCTCGGCGCGCGTACGTCCGCTTCGATAAGCGAGACTCAAGAGGCCACCGAGGTCTTCGTCGCTGCACGGATCGGGGAGGCCGAGGCGGCCTCGTCCGAAGCGCGGTGCGTCCTCGCCCCAGCGGAACGCGAACGGGAACGACCAGAATGGGAAGTGCGCGCCGATGAGAGACGCGAGGTTGGGCAGTCGTCGCTCGGCCAACATCGCCAGGCGCTCGAGCGCCGCGTCGCGGTCGTCGAGAGCGTTTCTGCGCCCCGCTCGAACGAAGCGCACGGCCGACGACACGCACTCGGCCGCATCGCGATCCGCGGCACGCTTCGCGGTCGCGAACGCGAGCGTCGCGTAGTGCTGCGCGGCTTCGAGCGCATCGCCATCAGTGCGGCCTCGGCGCGTCGCCCAGAGAAGACGCGAGCACGCCGGCTCGAGGTTGGATCGTGCGCTGGCCGCGACGCTGGCGGCGATGGAAGCGACACCGTGCTCGACGTCGGGTGCATCGTGCCGCTCGCGAGCCCAAGAGCTCACGGCGAACGAGAGCAGCACCTGGGCATCGGAGTGGGTCTCGTACGCGTGGGCGAGCGCATCACCGCGCCCTTGCACCCAGCGATCGAGGGCCGCCTCGCGCTCGAACCGAGTGTGCCGCGCGTCAGGTGGCCGATCGCACGGGAGCTCCGTGCGACGAACCTCGTCCATCATCGCGCGTCTGCTTCCCGCGTGACGCAGACGTAGTGAAGCCGCTCGCCCTCGATCGTCACGGCGCTCGCGTCGGCCTTGGCAACCCCCGGATCGATCGCCGCCATCGCGCTCGCCTCGTCGCCCGTGACGAAGCGAACCCGGCCCGCGCAGTGATCGAGCATGGCGAGCTGCGCGGCGTCCATCCGCGCGTGCGTCGGGCCCGTGAGCGCGAGCTCACCGCTGTAGCTTCCGCGACGCACGACGTGCGCGGAGCCACCGCAACCGATCACGCCCACCGCAGCGATCACCAGCATCATCATCCCGAGCGTCTTGGTTCCCATGGTCGTCTCCCTGTCTCTGGTTTTCGTTCTTGGCGGCGCCTGCCGCCGAAGGGGTCCAATGCGACGCGCGTGCCACCTCGGATCGCGAGGAAAACGCGGGGCCGAATGGAAGCGCACGCGCGACGTCGCGCAGCTCGCGCAAGTGCCTGCGCAACTCGCGCGATCCGTTCGCGCCAGGCGCGGTCGCGGCGCACCCAGAATCAGCGCGACCCTGGTACGCCCTGCGCGATAGGCTCGTGCGGGGAGCGGCACGGACTCTGCGTACCGGGCCACGAACGATGACTGCGCTCGGATCGATTTTCGCTGCCACGTGTGCGCGACGAGCGCTCGCGCTCGCGATCGCGCTCGCGATGACGGCGTGCGGATCCGCGGCCCTTGCGCCCGATGCCTCTGTTCGCGCCGAGCCGCCCATTCCCGAGGACCCCCACGTCCGTCCGATTCCGTCCGACGCACCCATCGATGCGACGCGCGCCGCGCTGGGCCGACGGCTCTTCGCCGATCCACGCCTCAGCCACGACGCTCAAGTCGCGTGCACCGCGTGCCACGATCTCGGGGACGGTGGTGACGCCGGCAACGAGCGCACGTCGCTACCCGGTCGGACGATGGGACCGATCAACGTCCCCACGGTGTTCAACGTCCGCTACCAGTTTCGCTGGTCTTGGACCGGCCGCTTCAGCTCGATGGCCGAACAGATCGACGCAGCGATGCGCGCACCGCACGCGCTCGCCACCGAGACACCGGCCGCCGTCGAGCTCGTGCGTCCTTACTACGAGCACGACTTCGCGAGTGCATACCCGGGCGTCGGGCTCACGGTGGACACGTTTCACGACGCGCTCACCGAGTACCTCTACTCGTTGACGACACCGGACGCGCCCTTCGATCGCTATCTCCGTGGCGAGACGGACGCGCTGAGCGACGATGCGCGCGCAGGCTGGCAGATCTTCCAGAGCTACGGCTGCGTGAGCTGCCACCAGGGGATCAACGTCGGCGGCAACATGTTCCAGCACTTCGGTGTGCTCGACGACTACTTCGCGCCGCCGCGCGAGCCACTGATGCCGGCCGACCTCGGCCGCGAGGGTGTCACACACGACGAGGCCGATCGACACGTGTTCCGCGTGCCGAGCCTGCGCAACGTCGCGCTGACCGCTCCTTACTTTCACGACGGCCGCACGCCGACGCTGCACGAGGCCGTGCAGACGATGGGCCACTTTCAGCTCGGCCGCGATCTCGACGAGGACGAAGTTCTGCGGCTCGTCGCGTTTCTCGAGAGCCTGACGGGTGTGCAGCCGTCATGAGGGACTATCGCATCAGCCTCGCGCTCTTCGCAGTGGCGCTGGTGGCGCTGGTGGCGTTCGGCGCGTGGTCGTGGCCGCGTCGCGTGGACGAGCGAGCGCACGATGCGTACGCCGAGAGGCTCGGTCGCGTGGAGACGCTCGTCCACCGACTCCACGAGCAGGTGCTTCGCTCGCATGCCGGATTGGCCGGCAGTTACGATCCGATCGTGCAGACGGTGCGCGAGCTGCGCGACGTTCACATCGCCGTGACGAGCGTGCCATCGTTCCTGGACGCGGACGCGCGCGGCGCGGTGGTCGACGCGATCCAGGCCAGCAGCGACGTGCTCGACGTCGACGCGGGCTTGATCGAGCACTTCAAGACCGAGAACGCGATCTTGCTCAACAGTCTGCGTTTCTTTCCGGTGGCGGCGGCGGACGCCTCCGAGCGACTCGCTGCGACGCCAGGAAGCGAGGGCTCCGCGGCGGAGCTGCGTGATCTCTTGCGCGACGTGTTGCGCCTCGTGGTGACGCCGACGGACGAGGCACGCGCCGAGGTCGAGAGGCACCTCGCCGTGCTTCGTGCCGCGACCATCGGCGACGACCTCGCGCTCTTGCTTCGTCACGCGGACGTCATCACGCAGCGCCGGACGGACGTCGATCATCTGCTGCGGCAGATCCTCGAGCAGCCTGCGATCGAGCGCGCGCGCTCGCTCAGCGAGGCGTACGCGCATGGCTATGCCATCGCCACGCGACGCGCCGAGAGCCATCGCCTCGCGCTCTTCGCGCTCGCGCTGGCGGTCGTGTTGCTCGGAGCGGCCGCGATCATCCTTCGCCTTCAGGCTTCCGCCGAGGAGCTCGCACGAGCGAGCCGACAGCTCGCGCAGGCGATCGAGGCGCAGAATCGCTTCGTGTCGATGACGTCGCACGAATTCCGCACGCCGCTCAGCGTGATCGTCTCGTCGGCCGAGATGCTGGACGTGTACGCCGAGAAGTGGACGCCCCAGAACCGCCAGAAGCACCTGAAGCGGATCGATCGCGCTGCCCGCGGCATGACGGACCTGCTCGACGGACTCCTCTTGATCGGCCGCACCGACGCGGGTCACCGCGAGTTCCGCGCTACCAACGTCGATCTCGATGCGCTGATCGCGGAGTCGGTCGAGGCGCAGCGCGCGCGCGCGAAGGACGGTGTGACGGTGGCGCTCACGGGCGCGGAGCCCGGACCGAAGAGACGCCTCGATCCCCGCCTCTTGCGTCACGTGCTCGACAACCTCGTGAGCAACGCCGTGAAGTACAGCAAGCCCGGCGGCGAGGTCAGCGTGCGGATCGAATGCGACCCGAACGAGCTGAGGATCGACGTCGCGGACCACGGCATCGGGAT
>JAYVCF010000522.1:0-14253 GCA_043750095.1 Deltaproteobacteria bacterium | reverse complement strand
CTTGCTCGCCGATCACGCCTCGGCCCCGCTCTCGCAGCTGATCCTCCCCATGGGAAAGCAGAGCGACAACTTCACGGCCGAGATGATCTTCCGCGTGCTCGGCGCGGAGCGACGGCGACCGGGCAGCACCGCGACCTCCGTCGAGGTGGTGCAGAGCTTCCTCGCGAGCACCGCCATCGCCGAGGGGCGCGTGACCGTCGTCAACGGCTCGGGCCTCTTCCAAGGCAATCGGATCGCAGCGGGGGACCTCGCTCATCTGCTCGCATGGGTCTACCAGAGCCCCGCGCTCCGCGACGAGTACGTGGCGTCGCTCGCCATCGGCGGCGTGGACGGCACGCTCGAGAACCGCCTGCGCGATCTGCCGGCACCGCGGATCGTTCGCGCGAAGACCGGAACGCTCGATGACGCGATCGCGCTCTCCGGCTTCGTGCTCGGCCGATCCCCGGGCGACGCGATGGCGTTCTCGGTTCTCGTGAACGGCGCGCGCGGACGACAAGGACCGGCGCGTGGCCTCTGCGACGACATCGCGCGCGCCATCGCGAGCGAGCTCTGGGCAGCGCGCTAGCTCGAGCGCACGAAGAAAGGGCGCGACGGCCTTCGCCGGTCGCGCCCGTTCATGTCGACCGCAGCCTATTCCTTGATCTGTCGACGGATCTTCGCGAGCGCTTGCTCTTGCAGCTGCCGGATGCGCTCGCGCGACAGGTTGTACTTGTCGCCGATCTCCTTGAGCGTGAGCTCGTCCTCGTCGTCGAGGCCGAAGCGCCAGCGAAGGATGCGCGCCTCCATCGGAGACAAGGTATCGAGCAGCCGCCGCACTTCGTCCGACCACGTCTTGCTGACGAGCTGCTCGTACGGCGTGGGGACGTTCTCCTGCTCGAGGAAGTCGATGAACTTGCGGCCGTCCTCGTCGTTGACCGGGCGATCGAGCGAGAACGGCGTCTCGGCCCAGTAGCCTTTGATCTTCTCGAGCTTCTCGGCCGCGATGCCGGTCTCCTTCTCGAGCTCTTCCGGCGTGGGCTCCGCGCCCGTGCGGGTCGCGATGGCCTGCGTCGCGCGCGCGACCCGGTTGTACGTGTCGAGCATGTGGACCGGGATGCGCACCGCACGGCCCTTGTCGGCCAGCGCGCGCGAGATCGCGTGACGGATCCACCACGAGGCGTAGGTGCTGAAGCGGTAGCCGCGGTTGTGATCGAAGCGCTCGACGGCCTTCATCAGGCCGATGTTGCCCTCCTGGATCAGATCGATGAGCGGCAGCCGACCGCGGTTGTAGCGACGCGCGATCGACACGACGAGACGAAGGTTCGCCGCGACGAAGCGGTTCTTCGACTCCTGCTGGAGCTCGCGCGCGCGATCCACGCCGCTCAGGTACTTCTTGAACGCGGGCGTGAGCTGCACGCCCTCGCCGACGAGGTCGCGCTCCGCCGCGAACTCACCCGCCGCGCGATGCACCGCGCGATCGGAGTCCGCGACGAAGATGCGGTCCGAGTCGAGGATACGCATCGTGGTCGAGAGCGCCTTGGCCGTCTCGTCCCACTTCTCTTGCTCGCGACGCGTGAGCTTCATCGCGCCGGGACGCGCGAGCTTGCGCAGCGCGGCGATCTCCGGGAGCACCTGCTCGGTGACGTGGCGCTCGATCGTGGACGCGACCGTCTCGAACGCGGCCGGGTACGCGCAGAGCGCCTGCCAGTATCCGATCTCGAGCTTCTCGACTTCCTTCGCCGCCTCGATCTCTTCCTGAGGCGTGAGCACACGATGGCTCGCCATCTCGCGGAAGTAGCGGCTCAGCGTGGAGTCGCCGCCGCCCTGACGCTCCATCTCTTTGAGCGCCTTCTCGGCCTCGGCCTGCGCCTCGGCGAGCTGCTCCGGGCTCGGATCGCCGTCGCCCGAGAACTCGGGCTCCTTCTCCTCGGCTTCCTCGTCCTCTTCCTTCGCGGCGGGCGCGGCCTCGGAACCAGCCTTGCCCTTCGCGGCGCCCTTGGCGTCCTTCGCGGGCTTCGCTTCTTTCGCGGACTTGAGGTCCTTGCCTCCCTTTCCCTTCGCGGGCGGGGCGGCGAGTGCCTGAATCACCGCTAGTGCTGCGGCCTTGGCCATCGGTTCTTTCCTCTCCCCGCCCTTGTTTCCACTCGCGCCGCGCGGCGCCGTGCTCGGCGCCCCACGCTTGTCCGTCACATTTGCGACGGCTGCCGTCTTCGCGGCCGTCGACTTCGGCTGCCCAATCTTTGTAAGCACGGCCGGTGCCTTCGGATCGCCTTTCTTCACTGCCGTACCCACAGAGGTCTCGTTCCCCTTCTTTCCGGGCTTCAGCGCTCCAACGACTGGCTCGCTTCGCACGTTCCGTTGCGCGGCGGAGCCGCCCCGTTTTTCCGGGCTCTTGCCGCTCGCCAGCTTGGACGCGGACGCGCCGCCCGCGGCAGCACGCGACGTGCCACCCTTCTTGCGGTTCTCTTCGCGTTGTCCGCGTTTCGTCACGCCTTCACCTCTCGAGCCGTCCATCGACGGGCAATTGCCCCGCAAGCAAGAAGCGGTCGCTCGTCATTCATCGTGAAGGTACGCTCGGCGCCACGCGGTCCAGCCCTCGAGCGGCGCGGACTCTACACCCACTCGTGCTCCGACCGATCGCCAACTTTTCGTCTTTGCAATGGCCGTCTTCCGGATGTGCGACGCCGCGCCATGTGCCGCGCCGTCTATCGTAGAGCCGCCGATGAGACAACAAACCGATCGGAGGCCTCGAGGTGGTCACTGGCGGAGCCGGGGGGAAGCTCGGGCGGCCATGGGCCAGAGGCGCCCTTGGGTGCTGGCCGCGATCGTCGGGCTGGTGCTCTTCGCTTCGACGCCGGCGCGTGCCGAGCCCCTACCGTTCGAGTCATCGGTCGCGCTCGGACATCGGGTCACCGTACAGATCACTGCGGCAGGGACTGACACGCATGTCGCGGCTCGGGCGGGACGACACGTCGCAGAGGCGTCGGTCCCCGCGGTGCTCGACGACGCGACGGTGGAGCGCATCGACACCAGCGTCGGCCCCGTCGCCCTGGTCCGCGCGAGCGGTGGCGGTCGTTCTTACGCGTGGGTCGTGATCGATCGTGCGGGCGTGCCGACGATCGCCTGGAGCGGTCGCACCGACCTCCACGGAGATCCGGGCGAGCGGGTCGCCGACGCGATCGAGACGAGGGATCGAACCGGCGACGGGCGTGCCGACGTCGTGGTGGGCCAGGTGCGCGAGGGCGTGACGGCGTGCGCGGGCGGGCCCGTGCTGATGTTCCCCTCGGCGCTCGACGACCACGGCGCGCTCCGGCCGGTGGCGATCTCGCGCGTGGGAGACGAGCGCGCGGACGTCACGGCCACCGCGGACTCGCCTGGACCGACCCCGCCACCGATCGGCAACGCACTGCGCATGGTGGGCGCGACGAGCGCGCTCGGAGTCACCGACGCCGCTTCACTCGGCGCGCCCTACGCGCTCACCGACGGGGACCCCGCGACGGGATGGTCCGAGGGGCGCGGCGGCGCGGGCGCGGGCGAGCTCGTCGTCGCGCGCGTCGATGCGCCGCGGCCCGTCCGCGCAATCGCGATTGTCCGCTCGACGGCGGCGGGCGTGGTCGCGCCGCGATCAATCTTCGTCGTCGGCGACGTGGGGCCCGCGCTGCACGTGACGCTCCCCGAGGCGTTCGAGCGCGCGTGGATCACGCTGCCCGAGCCCCGCGCGTGGAGCTGCGTCGCGATCGTGATCGAGCGCGGGCCGAGCGACGACGCCGCGCTCCACGTCGGGCTCGGCGAGATCGAGGCCTACACGGAGCTCGACTTCGGTGGCGGCATCGCGACGCTGATCGAATCGCTCGTCGCGGAGGGCACGGACGCGGAGCGCACGGCCGACTGGCTCGCGCGCGCCGGGACGGGAGCGGTCGCAGCACTGCTCGGCAGCTGGGATCGGCTCTCGGTTCTAGGGCATCGCCGCGCGGTGCGCGTCGCGGGCGCGCATGCCGCGACCGAGCCCTCGCTCCGCCTGCTCTCGCGGGCCGCGGCAGACGCCGACGCAGACGTTCGCGGGGACGCGTTGACGGTGCTGGCCCGCAACGGAGCGATGGCAGCGGGCGCCTTGGTTGCGCTCGCGGCAGCGGAGAACGGCGAAGAAGCGGCGCAGCGCCTCGCGCTCTCACGCGAACCCTTCGACGTGTCGCCGCTGCTCGCTGCGCTCTCGGGGGCGGGCTCCGAGCGGCCGCATCTCCGCGCCGCGATCGGATCGCGGCTGGGGCGCGACCCGCACGATGCATCCGATGCCAGCATTGCCCAATGGGCCGAGACAGCCTCGGTGAGCGCGCTGGCCTCGCTCGCGCTCGGGGTCGCCGAGACCCGCCCCGATCTCGCCCGCGATCTCGTGGCGCGCGCGGCGCCGCGAGCCACCGAGTTCTCCGATCGCTATCGGCTCGCGCTGGCAGCGCAGCACGCAACCCGCTCGGATGCGAACGACGCATGGCTGCTCGATCTCGCGACACGTGGCGATCCGTGGATGCTCCGCGACACCGCGCTGGGTGCCCTCGGGCTTCGAAGTGGATCCGGGATCGCGTCTGGCCTGGCCGACGTGAATCCCCGCGTGCGGCGGACCGCTGTGACGCTCCTCGCGGGCGACGCGAGCGCGAGCGCGCGGCTCGTGGACCGCGCGACCCGAGATCCCTGGCCGCTCGTGCGGGTCGCAGCGCTCGAGTCGCTCGCGCACCGCGAGGAAGAGATCGCGACCCTGCGAGGGCGCCTCGTCGACGCCTCACCGATGGTCCGCGAGCGCGCCATCCAGATCCTCACCGCCCGTCGGGATCGCGACACCTGGCCGCTGCTCGCGCCGGTCTTCGCGGACGACGACGAGTGGCCGCGCGTCACGGCCGCGGCGCTCGAGCTCGCGAGCACGCTCTGCATCGCCGACGCGATCGACGCGATCGTGCTCGTGATGCATCGAGGGACGCGCGAGGGCGCCTGGGCGCCGCATGTCGACGTCGCCGTGGAGGCGCTGCGGGTCGCCCTTCGCCTGGGCGGAACCAGCGCGGAAGAGGCGCGCGCCATCGCCACGCGCTCGGCGAACGAGGCCTTCGCACCGGTGCTAGCGGGCCAGGGCGCGCTCCCTGCGTGTACGGCTGCCTCGGGCGCTCTGCCGTGATGGTTGAGGTGCGCAGGCGGCGCGTGATAGCGTCCGCGCGTTTCGGTACTAGCGGAAAGGGCCCGATGATGCGTCGTCTCTTCTGGTGTCTCCTCGCGATCGCGCTCGTGCCTCTCGCCAACTGCGGTGAAGGCCGGAACGGGGATCTCAACATCGAGGAGCTGCCGTCGGTCACGCCGAGCCTGCCCAACGTTCCCACGCTGCCGCCACCACCCTACCCGGTCACATATCCCGACCAGAGCTACAGCGTCTACGGCCTGCGTCGTCGCGAATCGACCACGATGGACACGGACGTGAACGTCACGGCGTACATCGCACGCGTCTACGCGCCGGAAGAGTGCCCCGAGGGTCACACCTGCCCGACCCCGGCAGCCCCGCACATGTGGATCGCCGATGCGCGCGGCGAGACCGACGAGAGCCACATGCTGATGGTGGTCGGCTACGCCGAGAACCAGATCGCGATCGACGAGGCGCGCGACGGCGAGCTCCACGGCCACCCGCAAGAGGTCGACGTCGAGAGCGGCCAGCTGCCGATCCCGACGGACTTCTGGCCCGGCGCCAAGGTCCACGTCGTCGGCCACTTCGCGCGCATCTCGTCGAGCGGCTTCAACGTCTCCGAGGGCCTGCTCGAGTGGCACAGCCACACGACCATCGAGCCGGGCGAGGTCCCCGACTCCGGCGTGCGGCCGCGTCATTGAGCGGACGAGTCGCCCGCTTCAGGGCCGGTAGTCGGCGAACGACGTAGCGGCTTCGTCCGGAAGTCGGAACAGCACGGCTAGACCGCTCATGCGCGCGAGCCGATACGGAGAAACATCGGCGGTGCCCGCGACGATGGGACCGATCTCGATCCGCGTCACGCCCACCGCACTCGCGCTGTGCGTGGCCTCAATGGTGATCACGGCGGGCGGCATCGCGGTTCCGTAGGCCTCGACGCCGCTCGCGTGCAGGCTCGCGAGGCGATCGAACATCGCCGTCGTCGGGCCGCTCGCCGCGGGCCCGAGATCGGTGACCCAGCCGGCGCCCTGCTCCCGAAGCGCGACGGTGCCGTTCGGGCCCGTGATGGTGAGCGCGGTGAGGTCGCCCGTCGGAATCGCGAGCAGGTCGCGGCTCACCAGCGGGCGCGCGAGCGCATCCACGAGCCCTGCCGCGACGACGAACACGCCGGGATCGTCGCCGAGTGTCGCGAACGCGCCGCCCTCGGCCGAAGCGCCGACGTGAACGGTGATGTCGATCGGACCCTCGCGTTCCGCTTCGTCTTCCTCGTGCTCGTCTGACGCGGGAGCCGAGAAGTGAACGCTCACGACGTAGCGCGGGTGATCCAGCCCATGCGCGGGCGCCGCCGACTCGGCGACGAAGCGGACTGCCTCGAGCCCAGCGATCGCGCGCGCGACATCGTGCACGCTCGCTTCGTCGGCGACCGCGATCAGCGGGGCGCTCACGTGCCAGCCGTCCTCGGCGTGCGACACGATCTCTTCGGCGGTACCGCGCGTGATCCGCACTTCGGTCGCGTCCTCGGCGTCGCGCTCGGCGAGGCGGCGGCGACGAAACGCGATGGGTGTCCGCGCGACCAGCTCGCGCACGGCCAGATCGAAGCGCGCGACCTGCTCTTCGTCGCCGCGACGCACCCAGACGCCGACCGCATCCGAGCTCCCGAGCGAGACGATCTCGGCGGACTCGTCGTCCGTTCGCGTGATCGTCACCACCGCGCTCGGCGACGCGAGGCCGTGCTCGGCGATCAACGCGTCGGTGACCGGCAAGAGCTCTTGCGCTTCTTGGGCGCGAAGCGCGTGCATCAGCTCGCCCACCGCGTCGTCATCGGCGTCGTGCGCGTCCTCGCCTTCACCGATGCGCCAGCCCTCCTCGGTGCGCTGAATGGTGACGCTCGAGGCACCGTTCGTGAGCGTGATCGAGTCCACGCGATCGTCCGGCGTCGAGACGAGCCGCATCTCGCGGAGCTGATCGACCGAGACGTCGAGCGGCTCGATGTCGCTGGTGAGGATGCAGACGACGGGACCCTCGCCCACGACCGCGACGAGCTCGTCGGCGTGATCGGGACAGGGGCCGATGATGCGCAGACGAAGCGGCGAGCGGTCCGAGTCTTCGGCGCTCTGTTCGGTGGTCGCGTCGGCGTCGGCCGGGGCGCGCTCGATGCGAAGCTCGCGGGTCGGCGCAGCGAGATCGGACGCGGGCTCCTCCGCGAGAAAGCGGGTCGCCCGCGCGTGCGCTGCGAACTGCAGGAGCCCCTCGACAGCCGCGCCGCGCGCGTAGGCGTGCGTCGGCTCGGTCAGGCGCCAGGAACCGGCGTGACGGTCCGCGTCCTCGGCGCGCTCGACCACGGCGTGGTTGTCCGCGTTGGTGATCTCGACATGCCGTGCGTCGCGCGGGCGGAAGTGCGGGAAGAGATCCTTGCTGCGGAAGTAGTCGGCGTCGTGCTGCAGCGCTTCGAGCAGGTCGCGCCCACAGATCCAGGCGGTGTCGCCCGCATCGAGGGTCACGTACACGCCCTCGCCCCGCGGGTCATCGCCGCCGACGCTCAGGTGATGGGACTCGCCCGCCACCGTGAAGTCCACGGTCGCCCGCGGCTCGTCGAAGCCGAATCGCGCGCGATCCTCGGTCGTGATCCCCTCGAGCGTCCGACGTGCGTCGAGCCACTCGAGGGACGAGAGGAGGCCGTCGACCGACTCGCCCTCCGCCGGAGCGCGCACGGGCGCTTCGAGCGACCACTCGCCGACGCCAAACGTGTCGAGCGTCTCTTCGCCCTCGTCTTCGGCGCGTGTGAGCAAGACGTGGTTCTCGCCGGCCGTCAGGTCGATCCGCGTCACGCGCGCGCGGACGAAGCTCTCGATCACCCGGCCGCGTCTCGCCTCGAGCTCGCTCGTCGAGAGCGTCCCGCGCTCGAACAGAAGAATGTAGGCGAGCATCGCGATGGCGATCCCACCGAGGATCATGGTCGTGCGCTTGCTCATGATCGGCGGTTCCACCAGACGGCGATGCCGAGGAACACCGACGCGAGGGGCAAGAGGACGAGCACGCGGAAGCCGAGATCGAGCACGTCGCTCTCCGTGAGCTGGACGGGACGCGAGGTCATGCGCCGCGCCGGGATCTCGATCAGCGCCTGCCGTGCCGTGAGCCAGCCGAGGATCGCGCTCGCGAGCTCGTAGTTGATGACCTCGCGCGTCGCGATCAGCTCGGAGGCCAAGAAGTCCGAGTCGCCGATCACGACCAGCCGGCCGGGATGCGTGTCGTACGCGGGCGCACCCTCCTCGGAGTCGTCCATCACGTGCTCGGGAACCTCCAGCGCGACG
Organism: Deltaproteobacteria bacterium; assembly: GCA_043750095.1. Lineage (GTDB taxonomy): Bacteria > Myxococcota_A > Polyangia > Polyangiales > Sandaracinaceae > JBBSAT01. The sequence continues at coordinate 5,808 of JAYVCF010000522.1, read as the reverse complement.
CCCAGCGACACCGGACCGGGATAGTCCTGGTCGTCTCGATGCGGCTCCATCGTCTGCACGAGCAGCGCCGTGTCGGTCTCGGCGAAGGAGTTGTCGCTCGAGGAGAGGAGTGTGACGGCCTCGCTCTCGTCGGCGGGGCGCACCGAGCGCACGAGGTTCACCACCATCGGGAGATCGAGCGCCGCGAACGCGCTGGTGATCGGGTGCTCGCCGTAGCTGGCCACGAGGAACGGCCCCGTGGGCGAGGGCTGTTGCGGCAGGAGGTGATGCTCGTCCATCTCGAGCACGATGGTGTGGTCGGCGCGAATGCCGAGCTCACGCAGCATCGACTCGAGGCCGGTCGAGCGGATCTCGCCGCCGTCGAGCACGGGGTCGAGCGCGAGCAAGAGGTGCCCTCCGCCCTCGACGTAGCGACGCAGCAGCGTGGCCTCTTCCTCGGTGAACGCGGCGACCGGACCGATCACGAAGGTGGCGTCGCAGGTCTCCGGCAGCGTCGTCCGGCCGCGCGTCTCGATCGACTCGATGTCGAGGTTCTCGCGCCGCATCTCGTCGCGCAGGCCGCCGAGATCGCGCTCGCCGCCGTGATCGAGCGTCCACTCGCCGTGACCGGTGGTGATGCAGACGTGCGTCGCGCGACCGCTCGTGACCTCCACGAGGCCGCCCGAGATCGCCTGCTCGCTGCGCACGTCGACGCGGGCCGATCCGTCGCTGCCCGTGGGATCGAAGTCGATGCTCACGAGATCGTCGCGCGTGATCTTCCACTGACGATCGCCGTTCACGATCACCAGCGCCACGTCGGCCGCTTCGCTTCCGTCGGCGAGCATCGCGCGCGCGAGCCCGAAGCGCTCCGCGATCATCTGGTACTCGCTCGGCTCGCGATCCGGATCGACGTAGTGCAGGACGACGTGCTGGCTCTCCGCGCGATAGCGCTCGAGCAGCTCGCGCACGTCTTGGTAGTTCGACTCACCGGACGAGAGCACCAGGTACACGTCGATGTCGTCCGTCAGCCCGTGCAAGAGCTCGTGCGTGCGCGGCGAGAGCGTGAACAAGCCCTCGGTCGTCCAGTCCCAGCGCCGGTAGTGGCGGAACGCGAGGTAGTTCGCCATCAGCGCGATGACGATCATCAGCACGGCAGACACGATCACGTTCGCGCGGCCTTGGAAGCGACGCGCACCCGTCGCGTCGGCCACGACCGTCGGCGGCGCGGGATCAGGCGAGCGGCTTTTCCCGGCGGGAGTGCCCGACGAAGTCGGGCCGATCTTCTGATCGCTCACGACTCGTACCTCCGCGCTTCGAGCGCGCGAATGCTGAGGAACACGCCGAGCGCGGCGAGCGAGAGCTCGTACGTGAGGTAGCGGCTGTCCACGATGCCGCTCGCGAAGGTGCTCATGTGCGTCCAGAGGCTCATGTAGTCGAACACGCTGCGCATCGAGTCGTCGGTCACGAGGAACGACATCAGGCCGAGGATGAAGAACGCCCCGAGCGCGATGAACGTCAGCACCGCCGCGGTGATCTGACTTCGCGAGAGCGCGCTCATCAGCAGGCCGAGCGCCATGTAGTACGCGCCGAGCCCGAAGATGCCGAGGTAGGTCGCCGCGATCTTCCACGGGTCGATGTCGCCGAAGCGGCTCGTGAGCCAGACGTACATCAGCGTCGGCACCCAGAGCGTCATCCAGAAGACCATCGCCGCGATGTACTTGCCGATCACCACGGCCGCGTCGGAGACGGGCGCGGTCAGCAGCGGCTCGATCGTTCCCTGGCGATGCTCCTCGGCGAGCAAACGCATCGTGAGCAGCGGCGTGTAGACCATGATCGGGATGTAGAAGAGCGTGGTCCCGCCGAAGTAATGGCTCAGCGGGTTCGCGCCCGAGGCGCCCGAGCCGAGGTCCTGCTGCGAGAACCAGAACGACATCACCCAGAACACAGCGCCTTGGAAGAGGAGCCAGGTCGTGAGCACGACGTAGGCCAGCGGCGAGACGAAGAACGAGACGATCTCGCGCTTGGCGATGGTCCAGATGGCCCTCATTCGTCGCCCTCTTCTTTGGTCTCGTCGTCGTCCGCGTCGTCGTCGTCCTCGGCGTCGCTCGCGGGCGCCGGCTGCGCGGCGTCGGTGCGCGTGAGCTGGCTGAACACGTCCTCGAGCGATGCGCCCTTGCGCTCGCTGAGCTCGCGCAGCGTGAGCCCCGCCTTCGCGATCGCCTCGAAGACGCGCTCGGCGAGATCCTCGCTCTCGTCGGCGACGCGGACGACGACGCGGGTGATTCCTTCTTCTCCATCCTTGCGGTCGAGCCCTCGCAGGCCACTCAAGGTGCTCAGCGCCGCCTCGATCGTCTCGAAGCTGGCCTTGCTGCGGATCACGAACGCGCGCTCGCGCGCAGACGTCGCCGTCAGATCGCCAGGCGCGCCCTCTTGCACGACGCGGCCCTTGTGGATGATGACCACGCGCTCACACGTCGCCTCGACCTCCGGAAGGATGTGCGTGGAGAGCAGCACGGTCTTGGTCTTGGCGAAGCCCTTGATCAGCTCGCGCACCTGGCGGATCTGGTTGGGATCGAGACCGGCCGTCGGCTCGTCCAGCACCAGGAGCGGCGGATCCGCGACGAGCGCGTCGGCCAACCCCACGCGCTGGCGCGTGCCCTTGCTGAGCTGCCCGATGATGCGCGAGGCGACCTCCGTCACGCTCGCCTGCCCGAGCGCGGCATCCACGCGGCGCGTGAGGTCGCGGCTGGCCACGCCCTTGAGCTCGGCCCGGTAGCGGAGGTACTCGACCACCCGCATCTCCGGGTAGAGCGGGCAGGCCTCGGGCATGTAGCCGATGCGGCGACGCGCCTCGATGGGCTTGTCGAGCATGTCGATGCCGTCGATGCGGATCCCGCCTGCGGTCGGGGCGAGAAAGCCCGTCAGCATCCGGAGCGTCGTACTCTTGCCCGCGCCGTTCGGCCCGAGGAACCCGACGATCTCGCCCTTGCCCACCTTGAACGCGATGCCGTCGACCGCCGTGCGCAGTCCGTACCGCTTCGTCAGCCCCTCGACCTCGATCACGCAGCCTCCGCTCCAGAACGCTCCAGAAAACGAGCGCTGCCTCTAGTCCATGCGCTCTGCACTAGCAAGAATCGACGCCGTTTTCTGGACTCGACGCGCAGGCGGGCCGGACGCTCTGCGCATGTCCTTCGTCGCCCTCACGCTCGCCGTGCTGCTCGTCGGTCAGGATGTCGTCGGGTACGTGAACCGTCCCCGCGGCTGATCCCCGCGCGCGACCCTGCATTCGCAACTTGCACTGCCCTTCGGGGGCCGTGTTAGCGTCCGGCCGCCGCGGATTCGGCAGGAGAGGACGGAGGGGCATGACGAAGAATGTGTGGATGACCGCGCTCGCGGTCGTAGCGCTGGTGGCGTGTGGTGGCGGAAGCGGAAGCAGCGGAGGCGCTGGCGGCGGTGGCGGTTCCCATCCGACCGGCGGCGGCGAGCGCGGCGAAGGCCCGCACGGCTTGCACGCGGGCTCTCACGGCAGCTGCATGCGCGAGGCGCAGGGCGTCTGCCACGAAGTGCTCCGGACGATGACCGCCGAAGGTCGCACGCAGGCGAGCACGGACTGCGAAGCGCAGGGCGGCCGCTGGTCGGACGGCATCTGCCCCGGTGGCGACACGGCCATCGCTTGGTGCGGTGACTCGACGAACACGTGGTTCTACGGCCCGACCGCGAACGTCGAGACGGCGCACGCCGCCTGCCCGGCTCACATGCACTTCTACGATCTCTCGGACGCCGCCTCGCAGACCGCCGTCGCGCCGCCGCTTCACGAGCGCGCCGACGGCAGCTGCACGAGCACGGGCCCGGCCCGCTGCATCGAGTACATCGTCGATCCGGCACAGCTCGCCTCGACGGGCGAGGCATGCACCACCGGCGGCGGCACGTGGGCGACCACCGCCTGCGCGACCACCGGCGCGGTCGGACACTGCGGTCTCTCGTGGTTCTACGGTACGGCCGAAGAGGCCCAGACGATGTGCAGCCACGGCGCCGAGCCCTTCGTTCCCACGGCGCGCTGAGCTGACTCTCCGACGGGAGAAGGCCGTGACCCCCCGGGTTGCGGCCTTTTTCTTTGGCAGCACTGAACGCTTTCGCCACACCTGGCAACGGATGGGGATAGCGAGAGGTGCCATGTTATCGTCGATCTCGATCGCTTTCCCCACCTCGGCCACGGGCCCTGCGAGCGCAGAGACCCGGGAGGCCGCCCGACGCATGGATCCAGCTCGCGCGCTGATCGACAGGGCTCTCTCGGGCGACGCCGCGGCGTTCCGCGAGATCTTCCGCGCGCACCGCCAGGACGTCGCCCGCGTGGTCTATCGCCTGCTCGGCCCCTCGCCCGACGTGGATGACGTCGTCCAAGAAGTCTTCCTGCACGTCTACCGATCGCTCCCGACCTTCCGGGGCGACTCGCGCTTCTCGACCTGGCTCTATCGTCTCGCGATGAACGTCGCGCGCATGCACCTGCGCAAGGGCCGCTCGCGCCCGCGCTTCGCCGACATCGACGTGCCGGACGTCGCGAGCGAGGACGACGCACGCCGCGATGATCCCGAGTCGCTCAGTGAGCAGCGCCAGCGCGTGCGCGTGCTCTATCGCTTGCTCGATCAGCTCGGCGACAAGAAGCGCGAGGTGATCGTGCTGCACGACTTCGAGGGCATGCCCGCGAAAGAGATCTCGGCGCTCGTCGGCGCGCCCGTGCTGACCGTGCGCACACGTCTCTTCTACGCGCGCAAGGAGCTCTACGCGGCGATGGCCAGCGAGCCCCTGCTCGAGGGCGTGCTCGCAGCCCTTCAGAAAGAGACCGCCGCTCCGGCGACCGAGCCAAACCGCGAGAGTCGTCCGTAGTCCCACCACCGTGTAGCGAGAACCGATCATCGTGAGTCACGCACCCAAGACCGCCGCGCTGATGGCCTACGAGAGTGGATCACTCTCGAAGGCGGGACGCGCTCGCGTCGATCGACATCTGCGCGCGTGCACGCTCTGCCAGCGCGAGCTCGCCACGATCCAGACGTACGAGGCGACGGTGGATGCGATCCGCGACGATCGCGGGCCGAGCCTCGACTGGTCGAAGATGGAGCTCGCGCTCGAGCGTGAGGCGCAGCTGCAGGCAAAGAAGCATCGGCGCGGCTGGCTCTTGCCTGCGGCGGGCGTGGTGTTCGCGGCCGCGGCGGCGGCGCTGCTGGCGATGCAGGGCGGCGGATCGAGCGCACCGACGACGCTGGCAGCGGTGGATCATCCGCGCATCGTCGACCGCGAGCCCTCGCGCTTGCCGGACCCGACGACGATCGAAGCACCTCCGATGTACGCGGACGCCGTGGTCACGCTGGTCGCGGGCTCGAGCGAGATCCGTAGCGGCGCGGCCGTGGCGAGCGCGTCCACGGGCGTGCGCCTCGCCGAGGACGACGTGATCACGACGACCGACACGAGCTCGATGCACGCGCGGCTCACGCCGGGCCTCGCCGTCGCGCTCGAGCCGGGCACGGAGGTCCGTCTCGCATCGCTCGATGCGGGTGACGGCGAGAGCCTGCCGCAGCTCGGCGTCGCTCACGGCCGGCTGGCGGCGAGCGTTCACTCGGCGCGCACGGTGATCCTCGCGGGCGAGTTCCGCATCGAAGCCGAGGTCGCGTCCTTCGCGATCGACTTCGATGCCGAGCGATCTGCGCTCACGGTCGACGTGCGAGACGGCGAGGTCCACATCACCGGACCCAGCGTCGACGAGCGCCTCACCGGCCCCGGCCGTTTTCCCACCGATGCCGCCGCGCTCGATGCGCCCGAGCCGGTCGGCGCGAG
>JAYVCF010000521.1:0-6168 GCA_043750095.1 Deltaproteobacteria bacterium | reverse complement strand
CGCTCTCGCTCGCGCTCTCGCTCGCGCTCTCGCTCGGAGCCGCGCTCGCGCCCGCGTTCTCCGCCGGGCTCCCCGCTTCAGCGGCAGCCGCGCTCTCGTTCTCGATCTCGGGCCCGGTCTCGCTCTCGTTCTCGCTCATCACGCTCTCTTCTACGACTGGGTCCCGAAGGTGCGACCTTTTTCGACCGGCACTTTTTCGACAGGCAGGAGTATAGGTCAGGAACGGATTGCGTCGCGTGCGGTCCGCACTGTCCGAAGCGCATGCCGCCCGCGAAGTCCACCGACAGTGATGCGAAGAACGAGGTCCGTGGGATGCGGCCGCGGCTGCGTCCGTACGGCAACGCGCTCGTCCTCAACGTCATTCTCGCGCTCGGGCTGATCGGCTTTCCGTGGTGGCGCGGCCGCACGCGCGCCGAGATGAGCGCGCACGCCTACGTGGAGTACGCCGCCTGTCTGCATGGAGGCCAGGTCGCTGACGTCCCCGGGCTGGCCCTGCCCGAGCATCATCGCGAGCGCTTCGCTGCGCTCTACGTGCACGCCGTGCCCGAGTGGCCCGCGAGCTGTCGCGACGCGCTCGATCGCATCCCACAAGAAGAGACATTCCTTCTCTTCCCGGGCGCCAAGACCGGAGAAGAAGAGGTGCGCGCCGCCGTGATCGGTGCTCGGGCCGCGCTCGACGACCTCGCCGAGGCGCGCGCAGCCGAGCACCCGCGACAGATCCCCCACCGCCTGCTGCGCACGCTCGATCACCTCGCGGCCGCCATGAGCGTCCTGATCGAAGAGACCGGTCTGCCTCTCGCGACGCAACACCTCGCGTTCGACCTGGGCGAGGGGCCGAGCTTGGTCCGCGCCTCTCGCGTTCCGCTGCAGACGGCGGCCGGCGGTCCGCTTTTCGTGGCGGCGCGTGCGAATGGCCTGCGCGTCGTCACCGGCGATGCGCGATCGGTCGCGGAGATCGTGGTTCACGACGGCACGGTCGACATCACCCAGATCCGACGGCCGTCAGCGGCGCGCGGTCTGCTCGACGACGGAGAGCACGCCTACCTCGCCTGGGTGACCGGCGATGCCACATGCGCGCACGACGAGGCTCACTGCGCGCGGCGACTCACGGGCCTCGCGCGTGTGCGTGAAGGCCTCAGCGATCCGCAGGCGGAGGTGTGGCTCGCGGCGCATCCGGCGTTCTCCATCGCGCGGAGCTTCGCGTTCGACGGGCCCGATGTCGGTGTGCTGGCGCGAGAGGTCGACGGGACCGTCACTCACCGCTCGTTCCATCTGCCCGATCCCTGGCCGGAGACCGCGGCGCCCACCCCGGCGGTGCCGCTCACCGCGAGCATGACGATCGGCCTGGGCCGGGTACACGACGCCTTCGTGCGAGACGACACGCCGATCGGCGCGACGGACGATGTCGTATTGGTGTCCTGCGGCCAGCGTGCGCTCTCGATCGAGCCCACACGCGTGCGCTCCACGAGCGCGACCTATCCGATCCCGGGCGACACCGTGATCACGGACGGCGCGGGCCCGATCACCGCGACCTTCGGGGCCGAGATCGCGCCCCCGATCCGGGGTGTCGACCCGCTCGAGGATCACGCGCGATGCGCCGTGACGGAGCAGGCGAGCTCGTTCGCATGGATCGATCGCCAGGGGCGCCTGCGTCTCGTCGCCGACGTCGACGCGCCGGACGACCAGGTCGTTGCCGATCACATCGCGGGGTTCGCGATGACCCGCACGGGCGACACCGTGATCCTCGCGACGTGGGGCCAGGACGGCGAGCGCGAGATCACGCTGCGTCGCATCTGGCACGGTCGGACGCTGAGCAGTGAGATCGCTGCGGCTTGCTGGGACGACGGCGTCGGATTGTGCGGGCCGGCGGGCCTCGCCACCGAGGGCTCCGAGACGATCCTCTACGCACGCGAGGGGACAGACCTCTGGGTCCTGCGCGTCACGGGAGCGGGCGTCGCGCCGCTGCCCGGATTGGAGTGAGCGGCGGCATGCACCCGATGACCGCGGTCGAGCGTACGGAGATCACCGAGACGCTCCTCGTGCTCGCGGTGCAGGTGCTCTTGCCGTTTGCGCTCTTCGCGTGGGGACGCCGCGTGGCGGCGCGCCGGCTGACGCGCACCGCTCGGATCGCGAGCTGGCTGCCGCTGATCGGACTCGGCGTGCTGCCGCTCGGCGTCCTCACCTGCATCGTGCTGGTGGTGCTTGGGCTCGCCAGTGCCGACGATGACGACGCGGCGACCCGGGCGACGGTGCTCGCGCGCAGCATCTCCACCGGCATGAACCTCACGGCTGTCGGCGTCGCGCTGGCGTTCGCGGTCTACCTCGGCTGCGCGTTCGGGTTCGCATACGCGACCTGGGGACCGCAGCGGCGCTGAGCGATTCATTCTCGTCGCGCGCCCGCGCGTGGCAGGATCCGCGCGTGGTCCGCAACCAGCTCGGTCTCAAGCAGCGCGCGCATGGCGCCGGTCTCAAGAGCCAGCTCGACATGCTCTCCGCGTCGATGGTCGAGGCGGTGCTCGCGGCTTGCGAGGCGTATGCCGAGCTCGGTGTGCCGTACGCGCTCGTCGGCGGGCTCGCGGCGGGCGCGTTCGGACGGCCGCGGTTCACCAAGGACATCGACTTCCTCGTGGGCGAGCAGGCCTTTCGCAAGAGCGGGCTCATCATCTCGTTCGCGCTACCGATGCCGCTCCAGGCCGGCGACGTCGCGATCGATCCGATCCCGCTCCCCGAAGAGCCGGCTCGCCGCGCGGCGCTCTCCGCGGCGCTCGCGAGCCCCGAGATCGACACGACGACCGGCCATCGCATCCCCGTGCTCGCGCCCACCTGGCTCGCGTACATGAAGCTCGCATCGCCGCGCGGAAAGGACTGCGACGACATCGTCGGCATGATGCAGGCCGGCCGCGTCGACATGGACCTCCTGCGCAGCGCCGTAGCGACCGACGCCGAGCTCGCAGCACGGCTCGACGCGGCGGTCGCGGAGCTGGCGCTCGCAGAAGACTGACGCCTCGCTTATCGTGCCGCGCATGTCCATCCCCTCTCTCCGTGGTCAGCGCGCGCTCGTCACGGGGGCCTCGGCAGGTCTCGGCGTCGCCTTCGCACGCGAGCTCGCTGCGGCCGGTGCGAACCTCGTGATCACCGCGCGACGCAAGGACCGGCTCGAGTCGCTTGCCGAAGAGCTGCGCACGAAGCACGCGATCGAGGTCGACATCGTGGCCGCCGATCTGGGCAAGCCCGAGGCCGCCAAGGCGCTCTTCGATGCGACCGAAGGCGCGGGCAAGTCGATCGACGTGCTGATCAACAACGCTGGCTTCGGAACCAAGCAGCCCTTCCTCGAGCAGACCTGGGACAAGACGTTCGAGGAGATGCAGCTCAACCTCGTGTCCCTCACCGAACTGAGCAAGCGCTTCGGGCAGAAGATGGTCGAGCGCAAGCGCGGCGCGATCCTCAACGTTGCCTCCGTCGGCGCGTACTTGCCGACGCCGTCGATGGCCACGTACGGCGCGGGCAAGAGCTACGTGCGCAACTTCACCGAGGGCTTCGCCGCCGAGGTCGCGCAGAGCGGCGTCCGCGTCTGCTGCTTGTGCCCGGGCGCGACCTCGACCGAGTTCTCGAGCGTCGCGGGGATCGAGCTGCCGTGGTGGAAGAAGCTCGCCTTCATGAGCGCCGAGCGCTGCGCCCACATCGGCCTCTCCGCGCTCTTCCGCGGCCGCCGCAACATCGTGAGCGGCTGGTCGAACGCCATCAGCATGTTCATGACCCGCTTCGTCCCGCGCAGGCTCCTCGGGTTCGTCGCCGAGCGCGTCCTGTGAGAGCCGCGCCGGTCGCGCTCGCGTTGGTGGCGTGTGCCTCCACGCGTCCGTGCCCGGGCACGCTGCCGAGCGCGACGCTCCATCAGGTCGACTCCCCGGGCGACACGATCACGTTCTACGTGGCCGATCTTCCCGGTGAGCACGGTCGCGGCGCTGTCACGTTCGCGGTCTATCTGCGCGAGGACGCGCAGCCGCTCGGCATGAGCTTCGAGACGCGGATGCAAGACGGCACGCCGCCGCGCTGCGATGACGTGTCCGTCTTCGTCGACGGCCATCGGATCGACTCGCACGTCGTCGCCGCGTCCACCGTCGACGTGACGCCGCACGACGACGGGATCTCGATGACGTCGGTGCGCTTCGACGTGCCGGTCCACGCGGGGGACGAAAGCTGCGTGGAGATCGTCGCGTGCGGCGCGAGCTACCCGCTTCCTGCGGGAGCGGGCGCCCAGGTCGCGCGGCTCGTCGCCGCGAGGTGATCGTCGATGTTACTGTCGGCCTGACGCTGGATGGATGAACGGAGCACGCCGTTCACATGCGAGAGGACATGCCCCACTACGAGTGAGCGAGACGCCGTGCTCACGGCGCGACGCAGGTCGATCGGCAGACGAGCCCGGGCGCGCATGCGCCACCGAACGTGACGCCGCACGGCTCTCCTGCGCTCCGCGGTGGACCGCAACGCCCTGGCGTGGTGCGGTCTTCGCTGCACGTGAGTCCGGTCGCGCAGTCGAGATCCGATGTGCACGGCCCGGCTCCGCTGGCGAGCCCGACGCAGCGGCCCGCGTCGCACGTCGCGTGCGCGCAGGGCGGCGTGTCCGCGCCACACGCTTCGCCCGCGAGTGGATGCAGCGTGCACGTCCCGGCGAAGCACGCGGCGCTGGTCTGCGGACAGTCGGCGTCGGTCGCGCACGCGCAGCCGGTGTGGTGAACGAGCGGCGGCGCGAGCCCCGGAACACACGCCGCGGGCTGACACACCCCGAAGCACTCGAGTCCGGGTCCGCACGCGAGGGTCGTACAGTCCTCGGCGATCTGCCCGAAATCGCAGACGCCACTGCGGCAGATGAGCGCGAAGCGGCACGGACGCGACGAGTCGCAGGGCTCGCCGGGCCCCGACGGCGTGGCGCAGACACCCCCGATGCAGCTCAGCCCCAGGTTGCAGAAGTCGGAGCAGTCGGCACCGACGCACCTGTGCACGCAGGGCGCGCCCACGCCGGTCTCGGGCGCGCCGAGGTTCAGCGCGTAGCAGTCCCAGGCGACGCGCAGTGCGTCTAGACAGCTGACGGCGCTCGCGAGCTGAGCGACGCATGCGCGCGCCGCCGCGAGCTCGAACGGACCGCCGGCGCTTTCCCGCCCAACGAGCGCTGCATAGCCCGGATGGCAGAATGGATCGCCGACCTCGCCCCATTCGCAGCGGAGAGACCAGTCGCACACGGACGCGCTCGCCTGGGCTCGGAAGCTCGCGACGTCGACGACGGCGTCGACCGTGATCGTCGCCGCCAGATCGCACGCGGGCGGGCCGGCGTCCGGCCCGCCGTCGCCGCTCGCACAGCCCGAGTCCGGGGGGAGCGACGAGCTCGGTCCGAGACTGATCGGGCAGCACCCCCCGAGCACGACGAGTGCAGATGCCACGACGATTCGCACGCAGGCTTGCATTCAAGCAACGTGCCGCGCCACGTTGCGCCACGAGCTGCGGAACCTCGGGACCGCGGCGCGTGGTCGGAGGCGGAGCGTCGTCGGTCACATGCTAACGTGGTTGATCATGGCCGAGCCGGCGCGACCTCTCAGTGTTTCGGCCCTCACGATGCTCGCGTGGGGTGAGCTCCCGGAGGATGCGCCCGGCGAGTTGGTCGATGGCGCGCTGGAGGACGAAGAGATGGCGGGCTGGGCGCACGAGGTCGTGGTCGCTTGGCTGCTCGCGACGCTGCATGCGTGGGCCAAAGGGGCGCTTGCGCGTGTGGTCGGATCGGACGCCAAGCTCGCCGTCTCCGGTTCGCGCGGACGCAAAGCGGACCTCGTCGTCTACTTGCGCGGCGCGCCGCGGCCGTCGGGTCAGGGCGTGGTTCGCGTGCCGCCCAGCATCGTCGTCGAGGTCGTCTCGCCGAGCCCGAGCGACGCGCGGCGCGATCGCCTCCACAAGCTGGACGACTACGCTGCGTTCGGCGTGCGCTGGTACTGGCTGGTGGATCCACAGCTGCGCACCCTCGAGATCCTCGAGCTCGGCGCGGACGCCCGCTATGTCCGCGCGCTCGGAGCGAGCGAGGGACTGATCGCTGGCGTTCCAGGCTGCGATGGCCTCGCGCTCGACCTCGACGCGATGTGGGCCGACCTCGACGCAGCGCTTGCGGAAGGGGAGTAGCTGCGC
>JAYVCF010000520.1:0-7897 GCA_043750095.1 Deltaproteobacteria bacterium | reverse complement strand
AACTGGGTCTTCGGCCGCCGGGGCATCCGCGATGGCGGCGTTGCTTCGTCGGTCAGATACTTCGAGTATCTTCCCTCCTCGCGCCTGGCCCTCGCCGCGCCGCAGCGCCCGAAGCCGATCCAGTTATTCCTCCGCGGGCCCTTAGGGCGCTGCGGCAGCCGGACCCCGCGCGTAGACCATGCCCTCCTCCAGATGCGCGAGGACCAGCGCGTGGTACCCGCTCGCCTCGTCTCGAAGCATCGCGTCGGCCGGCGAGCCAGGCCGCACGACGACCCAGATCGGCCGCACCGCGTCGAGCCGCGCTCGATAGTCGTCGCGTCCGGCGAACGGGATGAACACCACGTCGTTCTCCATGCGCTCGTTCCAGAGGTTCGAGATGAACGCCGTGTCGTCCGTGAACGCGACCACGTCGCCGGGCCCGATCGTCCGATCACGCAGCCGCAGGTACTCCGGATCGTAGATCTGGTTGCCGAGGTCCACGTGTGCGCGCTCGGCCGGCGAGAGCTGCAAGAGCTCGAAGACCCGCGCGACCGAGACGTCCCATCCCGGATCGGCCCAAGCGAGCGTGACGCCGTTGAGCACGAGCATGGCCGCGAACGCCGCATCGCCGAGCCGCAGGGTGCGACCACGACCGAAGGCCCAGGCGATCACGACGAGACCGATGGCGGGGAAGGGCAGGCTATAGCGGCCCCAGTGGTGCGCGGGGGACGCGAGCTGCACCGGCAGCGCGAGGAAGAAGAGCGCGAGCGCCTGGCCCGCGTCGCGGCGCACCTCTCGCCGTCCGGCGATCCATCCGCCGAGCCAGCGAACGAACGCGAGCGTGAGCGCGATCAACAGCATCGGAATGCCCAGGAACGAGAGGCCGTACCCGTACGCGTGGTGCCGCGTGTCGTGATAGTCCTGCCCCGCAGGCCCGGGCACGCCGTAGAGCTCCGTGAGGTTGCCGCCGAACCCGATCTGCATCTGATCGAGCGCGTACTCGCGCGAGCCGGTCCAGTCGATCCCCGTGCGCGGGCTGTGCACCGAGAGCGGCCAGAGCGGGTTGTGGTGCACCTCCCAGTTGCGCAGGTAGGGAGGCGCGACGAGCGCCATGAAGAGGGCGAACGCTCCCAGCGCGTGGATCAGCGTGCGCGGCGATCGCTCGCGGCGGCAGGTCGCGAAGGTCGAGGCGAGGGCCGCGAGCAAGAGAAAGGACGCGAAGACCGGCGCGTTGGACTTCGTGCTCGCGAGCAGCGCGACGCTGATGCCCGTCATCCAGGCGTCCGCGCGGCGGAACGGACGCGCGCCATCCGACGAGCCCCAGCTGCGCGTCGCGAAGTGGATGCCCGGAAGAAACATCGCGAGCCCGAAGATGTCGATGTACGTGCTGCGCATCTGGAGCACGACGGCGGGGACCGTCACCATCACCGACGCGCAGCCGATGGCGACGACGCGCGAGGGCGTGACGCGGCGAGCGAGCACGAACATGCCGAGCCAGACGACGAGGCCCATGAAGCTCGGCGCGCCCTCGATGAGACGCCGGTCCCACCAGGCGACCGACCAGAGCATGAGGTTCTCGGCGAAGCGCGGATAGCCGTTGGCCCACTCGTGGTTGGCCGGTACGTCCACGAGCGCGAACCCGTGGTTGCGCAGCGCCCAGAACACCATCGGCTCGTGGTACCAGGTGCCGTCCCACGAGCTCGAGGGCGCGAGGTACGACAAGAAGAGCGTCCACGCGCACACGGCCGGGATCAAGATCACGCCGAGCAGCGCCGGGCTTCGCTCACGGATCGCCAGCCGCAGCGCATCGACCGGCAGCCGCACGAGGTCGGCGAGCGCGCCCATCGCGCGAGCGGGTCCCTCGCGATCTCCTCCGACGCCCGCGGCGAAGAACGAGACGCTCAGCGCAGCGGCGAGCGCACCGAGCGTCGTGGGCGTGAGCGTGTTCGTCCAGCCGAGGACGTGCGCGGATCCGTGCACGACGAAGAGCGCGAGCACGACGCCTGCGAGCGCGCGCTCCGCCCGGCTCTCGCGATAGAAACGGCTCGCGAGCGCGGTTCCGCCAGCGAGGGCGAGCGTCGAGAGCACGAGGAGCAGGAACATGCGGGCGCAGCGTGCATCAAGGGCCGCCGTGCGCGCCAGTCGCGCGGTCGGGGTACGATGGCCGGGTGCGCCCACTCGCGAGTGTGTTGTTCGCGATGCTGCTCGGGTGCGGAGCCAAATCGCAGCTGCGAATGGACTCGCCAGCGTCGGAGCCCGAGATGGATGCGGCACGCGCGAGCGACGGCGGGCGCGATGCTCCCCTGAGGGACGACGCGTTCGTGGCCGACGCCGGCACAGACAGCGGGAACGACGCGGGAACCGATGCCGGCAGCGATGCCGGGAGTGATGCGGGGCACGACGCAGGGCACGACGCAGGGCGCGACGCAGGGCGCGACGCAGGGCGCGACGCAGGGCACGATGCTGCCGTGGTCGTCTCCGCGATCGGCTGTTCGGACGGAGAGCGCGAAGCGTTTCGCGACGGGATGCGCTACCCGAACATCGCGGGCTGCGCGGGCGGCTGGACGCGTCCCGGCCTCGCGCACCCCGCGCCCACGACCTGCAGCGGCCTAGGCGGCGACGACGGTCCCAACGCCGGCGGCGGATCCTGCGGCGTGTCGGATCTCTGCGCCGTGGGCTGGCACGTCTGCCTCGGTCCGCGTGACGTCGCGAGCTCCTCGCCCGACGGCTGCGCCGGATCGCACGACGCCGCCGACTCGTTCTTCGCCACGCGCATGAGCGGCCCGGGCTGCGGCGTGTGCGCGACCGGAACCGCGACCGACTGCAGCGCGACCGATTGCCGCACCGACTGCGCGCAGACCGCGACGACGATGAACGACATCTTCGGCTGCGGCACGACCGGCGCGATCCCCGACGCGGTCACCTGCGCACCGCTCGACCGCTTCGGCACCAACCTCTGCAGCGGTCTTCCCGCACCCTGGTCCTGCACCGACGACGGCTCGGGCACGCACGAGGCGGAGCTCGTCGTGAAGCCCGGCTCGGCGCACGGCGGCGTCGTCTGCTGTCGCGGTTGATCAGCCCGAGAGCTTCTGCTTCACGTCGGCGAGCTTGGCTTGCAGCAGGATGTTCTCTGGCTCGTAGTTCAGCGCGAGCGTGAGGTTCAGCTTCGCGCCCTTGAGGTCGCCGCTCTTGATCTGCTCGAGCGCCTTCTGGAGCAAGGGACGCGCGCGTAGGTTCTTCACCTCGAGCATGCCCGACGGCGGCCGCGTAACACTCGACGAGCTGGGCTCCTCGTAGCGAAGGGTGCCGCTGCGCAGGCCCTCGTCGTAGCGGCGTCGCTGCTCGACATCGGTCAGCACGCGATAGGCCTCCGCGCCGCGGCGATAGATGGCGGCCGCGCGCTCTTGCTTGTCGTCGTCGGCGCCCGAGTAGCGATCGGGGTGGTAGCGCATCGCGAAGTCGTGGAACGCCCGCTTCACCGCGTCGGCGTTGGCCTTGTCGTCGATGCGAAGCAGGTCGTAGTAGTCGAGCTTGTCGAGCGGATCGTCTTCGGCCACGGCCGGCGATGGTAGCGCGCCCTCGCGGGTTTCTGGACGCGCGATCGCATTCCGATTCATACGCGAGGAGGATGGTGTCCTCTCGCTCGCGTCGTCGGTCGTTGGGGCGAGCGCTCCTGGTAGCGCTGGCGCTCGTCAGCTGTGATGGGCCGCTCGCTGCGCCCGAAGCAGGGACGGCCGACGTGTCTGTGCAGGCGGAACCGGTGCGCGTGTCTGCCCCGGCTCACCGAGCTCAGCCGCGCCGTCGACGCGAAGAGGCCGCGCCGCCACCTGCGCCGGTGGTCGACGCGGAGGCAGAGGCCAGGGTGCGCGCCGAGGCAGAGCGCGCGGCCTACGAGGCGAGCTGGCCGATGCACGGGGTCTGTTATCACTACCTCGGGCAGATCCACGCACGGGCCGACGCGTCGAGCCGGATCGTCGGGTACATGCGGCGTGGCTCACGGTTCCGCGCGCGCGAGGGCCGCGCAGGGCCCGGATGTGCGCGCGGCTGGCACGAGGTGGAGGGCAATGGTTCTGGAGTCGGCGGGTTCGTGTGCCGCGGCGAGGGCTTTCAGCTCGGCACGACTGCGCAGACCTTCGAGCCTTCTCCGGTCCCACCGTCGCTCGCCGACGCGCTGCCGTATGCGTACGCGCGCGTGGGCCGAGCGGACGCGCCCGAGTACTGGCGCATGCCCTCGCACGACGAGGAGGCGTCGGCCGCGACGCTCATCGAGAGCCTGCGCGATCGCGCTGCGCTCGCCGCGGCGCGCGCGGCCCAACCACCGCCGGAGCGAGCGGTGCCCACCGAAGAGCCGACCGAGGCCGGCGCGGAGCCCGAGCTCGAGGCACCGCCGGGTGCGGTCGAGGTGGCGGGTGACGCGGCGAGCGCGCCGCCGATGCTGGACACTCCGGTCGCGCTTCCGGACTTCTTCCGTCAGCGACTCCAGCAAGGCTTCTACGTGAGCCTCGACGCCGAAGTGGACGACGACGGTCGCCATTTCTTCCGAACGATCCGCGGCGCATTCGTTCCGGCCGACGCGATGACGCCCGCCCAGCCTCCTTCGATGCGTGGCGTGGTGCTCGAGGGCTCGTGGCAGCCGCCGGTCGGCTTCGTGTTTCGGCGCGGTGCATCGGCGCTGCGTCGCGACCCCAGCACCGGTGTTCTTCGTGAGCGCGGCGAGGCCGAGTACCACCGACCCATGCGCCTCACCGACGAGCGCATCGAGCGTCACGGCGGCGGCACGTATCGCGTGGCGCACGACGGAACGATCATCCGTGAGACGGCGATGCGCATCATCGATCCGGTTGCGCGCCCCACGCAGATCCCCGAGGGCGATCGATGGATCCACGTGGACCTCTCCGAGCAGACGCTCGTGGCTTACGAGGGTGCCCGCGCGGTGTTCGCGACGCTCGTCTCGACGGGCCGCGAGGGCTTCGCCACGCCGACGGGCACGTATCGCATCCAGAGCAAGCACGTCTCGACGACGATGGACGATCCCGACTCACCGACCGAGGCGTACTCGATCGAGGACGTGCCCTGGACGATGTACTTCGAGGGCAGCTACGCGCTGCACGCCGCGTTCTGGCACGACAACTTCGGTCGCGTGCGCAGCCACGGCTGCGTGAACCTCGCGCCCGCCGACGCGCGCTGGCTCTTCGAGTGGACCACGCCCGGCCTGCCTCCCGGGTGGCACGGCATCATCGCGTCGTCGCGCACCCCCGGCACCTGGGTGCACATCACGGAGTGACCCTGGACGAGCCCATAGAGCGACTATAGGCTTGTCCATATGAAGCAACTACTCGTGCAGCTCGACGATCGGCTCGCCGCCGAGCTCGAGCGGCGCGTCCCGGCGCGCTCGCGAGGTCGCTCGGAGTTCGTGCGGCGTGCGATCCAGCGCGCGCTCGACGAAGAGGTCGAGACGCAGATGGCGGCCGCTTACGCCGCCCAGCCCGATCGCGAAGCAGCGCACTTCGACGCATCGAGCTGGGACGCGTGGGCGCCCAAGCGCATCCCGGCCTCGCCCACACGCACTCGGGCTCGACGGCGGCCGTGAAGCAGTACGATCTCTGGTGGGCCGAGCTTCCGAAGCCGGTGGGCCGCCGCCCGGTGCTCGTGCTCACCCGCTCGTCCGCGTGCGGCTATCTGAGTCGCGTGACCGTGGCGGAGGTCACGACCACGGTTCGTTCGATTCCGGTCGAGGTGCCGCTCGGCGCCGAAGAAGGGATGAGCACACCCTGCGTCGCGAACCTCGACAACATCCACGCCGTGGACAAGCGAGTGCTCACCGCGTGGATCGGATCGCTGCGCGCGCGGCGAATCGCCGACGTGAAGCGCGCGCTCGGCTACGCGTTCGACTGGAGCGAGCTCAAGAGCTCGCGCGTCTGAGCGATCGTCAGCGATGCTGCTGCGGCGGAGGCGGCGGAACCGGCGGCAAGCCGAGGCGTGCGCGATCCGCGGTCGCTTGATCGTCGTGCTCCATCAGGATCGACCGGCCTCGCTCGAGGTCGCTCGGTCCGGGGCTCGCGCCGCGTCCCACCTCGGGCTCGCCCTCGGGCTGCCCTGGGACGGTGACGTGGGCCTGCGCGACGCCGCCGACCACGCGACGCACGTAAACGAGACCGATGTGAACGGGGGTGAGCGGGCGGTTGTCGGGAGCGCCCGTCTGCACGACCCGCGCGATCTGTGAGACGACGTAGTCGGGGCTGCACTGCCCGAAGATGGTGGCCGTGCCGTCGAGCTCCTGGTGCGGGCCGTCGGTGATGTAGATCTGCCCGCCGCCGCTGTTGGGATCGCCGTCGAAGGTGGCCATCGCGAGGCGGCCCGCGCGGTCGTGCGAGAGGGTCTCGCTCTGCTCGAGCGGCACGCTGAAGCCGAGGCGGCCGCTGCCGTCGCCGAGGTAGTCGCCGGCCTGGATGATGTACTCGGGGATCACCCGGAAGAAGGAGGAGTTGCGGTAGTACGGGCGCGTGACCCACTGGCCGGCGCGCGCATCCCACCAGGCGCGTCGTCCGCGCGCGAGCCCGACGAACGCCGCGACCGTGTGCGGCGCGCGATCCGGATAGAGCTCGCAGAGCATCACGCCGAGGTCGGTCTGGATCTCCACGATGAGGTCGCCGTCGATGGGCAAGCCGACCAGCGCGTCGTCGAGCGACCATGTGGCGTTCGGATCGGGCGCGTTCGGCGTCCTGATCAGGTGCTCCATGTCGATCGGTCGCTCGCCCGGGACGGTCGTCGACTGCGGGTGCGTGCTCGCGAACACGACGGTCTCCCCGTCCGCCGTGACACCGGTAGTGCCCGTGTGCGGAGGGACCTGCGGGTCGGCCGTCGCCGCGCCGCTAGCGGGAGGCGTGCCCGAAGGCGGGGGTGCGCCCTCAGCCTCACCAGCGCCGTTCGCGACGCCGCCGCATGCGGTGGCGAGCCCGATCAGCATAAGAAGAGGTACGAGGCGTTTTCGGGTCGTCATCACGATCATCGCGGTTACCACGGACCGCGGGGACGTGCCCGTCCTTGGGACGCCGTGTGCGCTCGCCTGGACGATCACATCGCCGCCGACGGCGTGAAGCCGAGAGCGAGCGCGAGCGCCGCATCGATGCGCACCATGTGCTCTCGCGGCACGGTGCCGGCGAGCTCTTCGAGTTGGTCCTTCGCGATCGTGTAGACCTCGCCGCACTTCGCGGTGCTGGCGGCGGGCAAGGTCGCGACCCCGCGCGGCAGGGCGACTTCCCACTCGGGCACGGACGCGCGCGTCACCGAGGTGAGGTGAACGACCATGATCTTGGGGTAGCGAGGGTTGGCGTTGAAGAAGTCGGCCGAGACGACGAGGAATGGCCGCCGCTTCGCCGATCCTCCATGCAAGCGCGGCGCGCCCCACCAGATCTCACTTCGGCGCACGGCGCCCACTTCGGGGACCGCGACGCGGGCGCGGCTTCGACTCGTCGGGCCACGCCTGCGCGAGCGCGAGATCGGCGTCCTCGGTCGCGTGCCCCGCAGCCACGTACTGATCGACCTGCTCTGCGAGCCGCCGCTCCCGCTCCCGGCGCAGCGCCTCCGTCAGCGCCTGCCGCACGAAGTCCGACACGCTGCGGTACCGCCCGTCCCGAACGAGGCGGCTGACCTCTTCGATCTGCGCCGGGGCGGCGCTGATCACTGCACGTCGATGGTTCACGACTCTGGGGCACTAACATGGTGCACGCTTCCAGTCCACGCTTCCCGTGCTCGGGACACGCCGCCGCGTGTGTCGTCACGTGCATCCCGAGCGCAGCGACGCGCTCGGCTGGGCCTTTCGGGTGGCGGGCTTGCGCGCCGGCTTGCAACGAAGGAGCCTCGTTCACATGCCCTTGCTACGCGGCCGTGTCGTTGCCGGTCGACTTCGGATGGACGC
>JAYVCF010000519.1:0-9645 GCA_043750095.1 Deltaproteobacteria bacterium | reverse complement strand
GAGCTGCACGGCCCGGGTGCGCGAGGGGCGGAGCCCATCGCCCGACGCGAAACCGCGGAGTGGTTTCGTGGAGACAGAGGGTCGAAGACGCCGCTGACTTTCAAAGCGCACCGCGCGCACCCATGGGTAGCGGCGGCGGCGGGCGTCCCTCTGACGAGCGTCGAGGGCGCCGTCGTTCGTGCCCGAAGGGCGAAGCAGAGGGATGCCCGCCGCCGACGCGGGCAATCGATCAAGATCCCTGTGGCGAGGTACTAGCTCACGACCCGACGCGCGCGCTGATCTCGCGGAGCGCGGGCACGTCGATGCCGAGCGCTTCCGCGCGAGCGAGCGTGCGGCGAAGGCGAGCGGGCGCGCTGCGACCTGCGGCGACGTGATCGGGATCGGCGAGAAAGGCGCGCAGCATCGCCGCGGACGCGGTGTCCGAATCCAAGGGCAGGCCCAGACGCGCGCTCTCGACCGCGAGCACGTCCGCAAACACGCGTGTCGTGCGCTCGAGCATCGCAAGATCGAGGAGGCCGCCCGTGGTCGTCCCTGCGGGAGCAACCAAGCCGACGAGGTTTGACACCAGGATGTAGACGTTCTTGTCGAGCAAGGTTCGACCGAGGAGCGCGTCATCGATCACGGCGGCGCTCAGGCCTGCGTCGTTCAACATCGCGGAGAGCGGCTCCGCCCAGGGTCCTGCGATCGGCGTCGGGAGGACCACGCGCGCAGGCTGGTCCTTCTTCTTCTCGAACCAGACGATCGCGACCGTCGGCCGCGCGATGCCATGCGCGAGCCACTGGTCGGGCGCGAGCTCGTTCTGGACGAGGACGACGCGATCTCGCCAGCCCGGAGGAAGCGACGCGAGCACGGCCGCGAGATCGTCCTCACCCACCGAGACGATCACGTGATCGACAGCGAGGGCTGCATCGATGGTGTCGTTGCGACGCAGCGCGATCACGCGTGCCCCGCGCTTCGCGATCATGGACGCGAAGAGCGAGCCGAGCTGGCCCATGCCGATGACGACGACGGTCTCGCTCACTCGGACGCCGACTCCGACGCCCGCTCAGACGAGGGCGCCGCGCATCGTGATCGTGTAGGTCTTCTCGTCGGCGGTATCGACCTCGACCTCGCCGCCGAGGAAGAGCTTGAGCGTGTCGATCTGCGTGGTGAGGTGCGCGCTCGGCTCGGTGGTCGCGATCACGCCGCCACGGCCCATCGCCATCGGAAGGATCAGCTGATCGGCGAGGTGCTCGCACACGGCGGCCTTCGTCTCGAGAAATCGCAGCGCCGGGCCGATCGCCTGCTCGGCGACCTCTTCCGCGCGAACGCCGCGCCCCCCGAAGCCGCTCGTCACGATGGTCACGTTCGCGAACTCCTGCACGACCAAGAACACGTTGCCGGGTCCCATCTCGTCGGGGAGCTCCTGCCGCTCGATCTCGTCGCGCGAGAGACCGAGGCGATCGCGCGCCACGCGCAGCTCACGCTCGGCGACCGCCGGCGGCATCGCCGACACGATCGCGATCGCGCGACGACGCACGAGCGGCCCCCGCTCCTCGAGCTCGAGCGTGCCGAGCACCGAGGGCTCGACGTGGCAGCGCAAGACGCCTCCGCCCTTCGGATAGAAGCCCAGCCGCTCGAGCGTGATGTCCACCTTGGCGCCCATCCGCGTCAGCAGCGGCAGCAAGCTGCGCGAGAGGAAATCGAACGACGGCGACGACGGATTGTGCGTCCCACCCTCGATGGTCAGCGTGCTCGGCGTCGTGGCGCGCATCAGCGCCGGAAGCACCGCCTGCAGCACGAGCGTGGTCGAGCCCGCCGAGCCGATGTCGAAGCGGGCCTCCTTCCCGACGACCGTGCGCGGCTTGAACGTGAGCTCGCGGCTCCCGAGCTCCGCGCCCGTCACGTCCGCGTTGGAGACCTCTTGCGCCGCACGCACGGCCGTCAGGTGCTGCTTGAGCAACCCGGGCTTCTCGCGCCCCGCACGGATTCGTTCGAGCTTGAACGCGGTCCGCGTGAGGATCGAGAGCGCGAGCGCGCTCCGCAAGATCTGCCCTCCGCCCTCGCCCCGGCCACCGTCGATGACGATCATTCACGTTCCTCTGCGACCGCTCGCCTGCGATCGACGGTAGACCATAACGCTCCGCGATCCCCGTGAACAGGACACGTTGCGCGCAGCCTCGGGGCGCGCCAACCCTCGGCCCTCGCCGATGCGCAAGCAGCACCTCGCCTTTGCCGGGATGTGGATCGCCGCCATCGCCGCGATGGGCTTCCTCTACATGCGGGAAGAGACCGGCCGCGCGCCCCGGCGAACGCGCTCGACGGACGACGCGCTGGTGATCGACGTCGAGAGCGAGCATCCCGCGACGCCCGCGTTGGAGGCGACCGCGACGCAAGCGCCCATCGTCGAGATGCCGCCCTTCAGCTACCGCGGCGACCGACGCCACACGGGCCAGAGCCCCTACGCCGGGCCCGCGCGTCCCGGCGTGTTCTGGCAGCTCGACACGCACCATCCAGTCGTGAGCCAGCCGGTCGTCGATCGCGACGGCAACGTGTACATCGGCTCCCGCGACCACGTGTTCTATTCGATCTCGCGCACCGGCGGCGTGCGCTGGCGCCGCGATCTCGGCAGCGACATCTACTCGTCAGCCGCGCTCGACGATCACGGACACGTGTTCGTCGGCTCGGACGCGGACTTCTTCTTCTGTCTCGACGCCGCGACGGGCGAGGTGGTCTGGGACATCCACACGGACTTCGACGTCGACACCGGCATCACGATCGGACCGGACGGAACGCTCTACTTCGGCTCGGGCGAGGAGCTCTGGGCCGTGGACAGCGAAGGCCACACGCGCTGGCGCTTCCGCGCACGCGTGAAGATCTTCAGCGCGCCCGCCGTGGCCGACGACGGGACGATCTACTTCGGCGCGCAGGACGACTACTTCTATGCGCTCGCTCCCGACGGGCACTTGCTCTGGCGCATTCGATCCGACCGCCCCGACGACAACGACAGCTCTCCTTTGATCGGCGACGACGGGACGATCTACTTCGGCAGCGACGACCGACGTGTGTACGCCGTCGATCGAAACGGAAGCGTGCGCTGGCGCGCCGAGGTCGGCGGCTACGTGCGCGCGCCCATCGCGCTCGGACGACGCAGCGATCTGATCGTGCCCATCTTCGGTCCCCACGCGCGCGTCGCGTCGCTCGATCGCGTCACCGGCGAAGAGCGCTGGAGCTTCGCGGCGGCCGCATCGCAAGCGACCGACTCGGGTGTGGGCTCCGGCCCCGTGGTGGATCGCGACGGCAACGCCTACTTCGGCGCCGACGACGACTTCGTGTACGCGGTCGATCCGGACGGCGCGCTCCGCTGGGTGTTCCAGGCGGGAGCCAACGTGGACGGCGACCCGATCATCACGCCCGACGGTGCGCTCTTGATCGGCAGCGACGACGGCAACATCTACGCGCTACGCGCCGACGCGATCTCGGCCCAGCCGCGCACGCGCGACGCGGGCACGCCGTGACTCACGCGAGGTGCGCCGCGATGGCGTTCGCCACGAACTTCGCTCCCTCTTCGCCCTCGGTCACGAGAACGCTCGTGTCGCCCGTGCCCGTCCTCATCAAGACCGTGAACGTGTAGGTGCTGCGGTAGCGGGACCGGTACTCTTGAGTGTGGAGCCGTACCTGCGCATCGTCGGCCAACGTGAAGGTGGACCCCGCGATGCGAAGCCCGAAATAGTTTCGCGTGCGGACGACCTGGCGCGCGCGCGCGTCGAATTCGTGCACGACCGTCAACCCCACACGCACGACGGCGGCGGCCATCAACACGCCACCGACCCCGACGAGGGCCCACGCGCCGAAGCGCGCGACGGGATCGTCGGCGCGGTAGCTGAGACCGCTCGCGGCCGCGTTCGCGGCCCAGAGAAAGGCGGCGCCCAGCGCGAATGCGATCACGGCGCCGATGCGTCCGCGGAGCGAGGGGCTCCACGAGACGCGGAGCACCGAGCCCTCTTGCGCGATGGCGACGTGTGCCGAGTTTCCGGTGACGAAGCTCTGGGACGCGATCGCCGTCGGCGCGGGGCGAGCGGCGACCACCCGCTTCGGAACGTCGAGGTCGAGCCCGCTCGCGGGCGGCGGAGCGGAGCTTCGTCTCGGCGCGGCTCGGCCGGGGACGCTCTTGCACATCCCGCAGAAGGCGGCGGACGCCGCGTTGTCGGTCCCGCATGCCTGGCAGACCCAGCCCACGCGTGAACGATACGCCTCACGTCGTGGGGTGTGGAAGCGCACGGGGGCTCGACGCGGCGTCGAAGCGGCACCAGTACCTCCGCCATGACGACCAAGCCCCAGAAGCCAGGCATGTCCGGGATCCGCGACACGACGCTGACGTGGGCCCGCACGCCGATCGCCTCGCTCGATCTGACGGGCAAGCGGATCGTCGTGGTCGGCGGAACGGGCGGGCTCGGACGCGCCATCAGCCAGCTCGCGGCGACGCGCGGCGCACGCGTGACCGTCGTGGGACAGACCTTTCGCGACGCGGGTGTGCACGGGATCGAGTTCGAGCAGGCCGACCTCAGCAAGATGCGCGAGGCGAGTCGCATCGGCTCGACGCTCTCCGTCGACGACCTCGACGTGCTGGTGCTGACGACCGGCATCATCGCGGGCCCGACGCGTGAGGTGACCGACGAAGGCCTCGAGCGCGACATGGCGGTGAGCTACCTGAGCAGGCTCGCGTTGCTGCGCGCGCTCGCACCGCGCTTGCGTTCGGGCGCGCACCGGGTTCGCGTGTTCGTGATGGGATTTCCGGGGACGGGCCAGACCGGGGTCCTCGGGGACCTCAACGCCGAGCGCGCGTACAAGTCGATGGAGGTCCACATGAACACCGTCGCGGGCAACGAGGCGCTCGTGCTCGATTCGGTCGCGCGATATCCGGACGTGAGCTTCTTCGGTCTCAACCCCGGCCTCATCAAGACGAACATCCGCGCGAACGCGCTCGGTGGCACGGGAACCTACCGACAGAAGGCCGTCGAGGCCGTGCTCGGGCTCTTCACGCCCAGCCCGGAGACGTACGCGGAGCGCATCGTTCCGCTCCTCTTCGCTCCCGAGCTCGAAGGAAGGAGTGGTGCGATGTTCGACCAGAAGGCGGAGGCGATCCTGCCGAGCCCGACGCTGACGCCGACCCACGTCGCCGCGTTCGTGATGGAGTCCGAAGCGCTGCTCGCACGCGCGATGCGGTGAGCGAGCCTCCATCGGATCCGCCGTCACCCGCCGTCACCCCCGCCGCAACAGGTCACGATCTCGCGCGCGGCGCGCGACGCAGTTGCGGAACGCCCCGTGCTCCTCGGCGCGCATGCACACCTCTGCCGTCGATGATCCCTTCACCCCCGGCGCCCGCGAGCGTCTTCGCGAGCTCGGCATCGATCGCCTCTCCGACACCGAGCTCGTCACGCTCATCCTGGGCACGGGCACGGTGCGTGAGCCGGTCTCCGTTCTCGCCGCGCGTTTGCTCGACGAGGCGCGCGGCGTTCGTGGCTTGAGCAGGCTCGGCGCGGGCGCGCTCGCGCGGTGCAGCGGCATCGGCGAAGGAAAAGCGGCGCGCCTCGTCGCTGCGATCGAGCTCGGTCGTCGCGCATCGGCGCACGTCGAGCCCTCGGGGCGGATCGCCGAGAGCCGAGACGTCGTGGCCTGGGCCGCCCCGCGGATCGCGCACGCCGAGGTCGAGCACTTCCTCGCGCTCGCGCTCGACAGTCGGCAGCGTGTCATCGGCGTGGTGACGATCGGTCAAGGCACGCTCGCCGCGTGTCCCGTGTCACCGGCCGATGCGTTTCGCGCGCTCCTCCGAGAAGCCGCTGCGGCGGTCGTCTTCGTCCACAACCACCCGAGCGGCGATCCCAGCCCGAGCCCCGAGGACCTCACGCTCACCGCACGGCTGATCGCGGGCGGGACGCTCCTCGGCGTGCGCGTCCTCGATCACGTGATCGTGGCCCGATCGGGCCATTTCTCGTTCCTCGACGCCGGCCTGATGCACCAGCTCGCTGCGCCTGCTTGACCCGCTCCGGGCCGCGTGCTTATTTCCCGCGCTCTTTTGGGGGATGGGCGCTCGGCCCGTCCTGAAAGAAGCAGGATTTCCGCGAGGCCTCCCGCCTCGCCTCTCGAGGAGTTCGCCGTGTCCAAGCGCACCTATCAACCCCACACCACGCGACGCCAGCGCACGCATGGCTTCCGCGCGCGCAACGCGACCAAGAACGGCCGCAAAGTGCTCAATCGCCGCCGCGCCAAGGGCCGTCACCGGCTCGCGACGCTCGGCTACAAGAAGTAACCGTCTCTTCTCCGAACCGGGTGGGCCATGGGCGAGCGTCTGCTTGCCACCGATCGTCTGAAATTGCGCTCCGAGTTCGAGCGAGTGCAGTCGAAGGGTCGCAAGGTCCACAGTGCGCGATTCCTCTTTCTCGTGCTCCCGCGCGTGACGGAGGAGGACGGACGCAACCGGCTCGGGGTCACGGTGACGCGCAAGGTCGCGAACGCCGTGGGCCGGAACCGCATCAAGCGCGTGCTGCGCGAGGTCTTCCGGAAGAACCGAGCTCTGTTTCCCTCCGGGTGCGACGTGGTGATCGTCGCCAAGGATCGCGCTCCCGGCCTCGGCTACGAGGACACGCGTGTAGAAGTCGAACAGTCGTCCGCCGCGCTTCATCGCGCGGGTAGTAGAGCCCCCGACCAGACGCCCCCTCCTCGGGCGGGGGGGACACGGAATCAGGAGAAGAGAGGTCCGGTTCGAGGGAGCGGGGGCAAGAGCGAGGAAAAGCGATGAGCGCGCGGATCCTGCTCTTCATCATCAAGATCTACTGGTGGACCCTCTCGCCGATCATCGGCGGCGTCTGCCGATTCCAGCCGACCTGCTCCCGCTACACCGCGACCGCGATCCAGCGCTTCGGCGCCGCACGAGGAACCTGGCTCGGCGTGAAACGAATCTGTCGCTGTCACCCTTTCAACCCAGGAGGCTTCGATCCTCCGCCGGAGCTACCGCCCAACGTGTTACCCGTCGTCGACATCTCCGTAGGAAGCGCCTCGAGTGGAAGGTAACGCTGACTCCGCCGGCGGCCGCTCCTGGTCGACGATCCTGATCGCCGGCGCGGCGTTCATGGCCGTCTACTACGGGTCGCAGTACTTCCTCGGCGATCACACGCCCGAAGCGACCGACGACCCGGCACCGACCGGCGCGACGCTCACGGAAGAAGAGCAGGCGCGACACGACGCCGAGCAAGCCGCGATCGCCAGCGCGCGTGAGGCGCGGCGCGCGGAGGGGACGGTCACCACGGCCGAGTTCGAGGCGACGATCGACAACCTGGGCGGCGGACTCACGCACTTCAGGCTGCTCGGCGATCGCTTCCACGACGCCGAAGGCCACGCGCAGGACCTCGTCACCACGTGGAACGAGCACTACCTGCCGATGCGAATCACGCTCCCTGGCGCGCCGATTCCCGACGCGGCGGTCTGGGATCTGCGGCAGGTGAGCCCGACCGAGGTGGAGCTGCGCTGGGAAGGCCAGGGCCTGGAGATCGTCCGCTCGTTCAGCGCCGGCGACGGCCCCTACCAGCTCTGGCAGACGGTCGTCGTGCGCAACGTCGGTCACGACGCGCGTCGGACGCCGCTCTACGAGCACGTCTATCACTACGTGGAAGTCGCCAACGAGGGCGGCGGCATGTTCGGCGGTCGCTCGCCCAACATCAGCCAGGGCCTCTGCCGCCACGGCGACGACGTGACGCGCAAGGATCACGAGGCGCTGATCACGGCCCACGGCTACGGCGATGGCGTCGACTTCACCGGCATCGAGAACGTGTACTTCGTCCAGGCGCTCGCGCCCTCGGGCGAAGCGGCGCATCGCTGTGGCATCGTCGCGTCGCACCGCTACGACGAGGGCGCCGCGGACCCGACGGGCAACCTCTTCGAAGCGACGCTCGAGTACGGCTCGGCCGACATCGCGCCCGGCGCCTCGCACTCGTGGACGACGCTCGCGTACCTGGGCCCGAAGGACTGGCACTCGCTCGAGCGCGCGGGGCATCACCTCCCGGACGTCGTGAACCTGGGGACGTTCGCCGTCATCGCGCGCGCATTCGCGAACGCTCTCGGCTGGCTCTACGCGCATGTCGGCAACTGGGGCCTGGCGATCATCATCCTCACGCTCATCGTGAAGATCATCCTGTTCCCCGTCGTGAACCGGCAGTTCCGCGCGATGGCGCCCATGCGGAAGCTGAAGCCGGAGATGGACCGGATCAACGCCGAGTTCAAAGAGGACATGGAGCAGCGGCAGCGCGAGATCATGCTGCTGTACCAGAAGCACGGCATCAATCCGGCAGCGCAGATGCTCGGCTGCTTGCCGGTGTTCCTGCAGATGCCGGTGTTCTTCGCGCTCTACACGTCACTCTCGACGAACATCGAGCTCTATCACCAGCCCTTCATCTTCTTCTGGACGGACCTCTCGGCGCGCGATCCCTACTTCGTGCTGCCGGTGATGCTGAGCGGGCTGATGTTCGTACAGCAGAAGATCATGCCGAACGCCGGCATGGATCCGCAGCAGGCGAAGATCATGCTCTACATGATGCCCATCATGATGGGCGCCTTCATGCTGTTCCTGCCCTCGGGCTTGTGCCTCTACATGCTGACGAACTCGGGGCTGAGCATCGCGCAGCAGCAGTTCAACTTCTGGCGCGCCAATCAAGAAGACGCAGCGCGCGACGCGGCCAAGGCCGCCAACACACAAGACACAGCGCCCGCTCCGGTCGTGAGGGACGACAAGGGCGGCGCAAGAGCGAGCACGAAGGGCTCGGGGAGAAATCGCCGTGGTGGATGAACGCAAGAACGAGGAAACCGAAGGCGCACTGCTGTTCGACGACGAAGACGAGGGACGAGGACCTCGCGGCGGCGACGCAGGCGGCAGCAAGGGCGCACCGGGAGACGGCAAGGCCGAGGACGCGATGGAGTTCCTCAGCGGGCTCATCTACCGCATGGGCCTGTCTGCGCGCGTGACCGTGCGCGAAGACGGCGAGCGCGTGGTGCTCGACGTGGCGGGCCCCGACGCGGGCCGCGCCATCGGCAAGAAGGGCATGACGCTCGACGCGCTGCAGTTCCTCGTGAACAAGGTCGTGAACCGCTTCCCCGACTCGCGCCGCTACATCGTCGTGGACTCGGGCGACTATCGCGATCGACACGACGAGGGGCTCGTGAGCATGGCGCAGCGCGAAGCCAAGCGCGCGGTCGACTCGGGTCGCGTCGTCACGCTCGAGCCGATGCCGGCGCGCGATCGCCGCGTCATCCATCTCTCGCTCGCGAAGTTCACCGGCATCCAGACGAAGTCGAGCGGCGAAGGCATCGGTCGCCGCATCCAGATCATCCCCGCGCACCGTCAGGGTGGCGGTGGCGGTGGCGGTGGTGGCGGTGGCGGTGGCGGGCGTGATCGAGGCCGCCGCGACGATCGTCGGGACGATCGCCCCCGTCCGCGCGCGGATCGCGATCGCGATCGTCTGCCGCAGCCGTTGCCCGAAGCGACGATCCCGAGCGAGACCGACCGCGAAGAATAGCGACGGCTCAAGGTCTGACCGGAAACCGGTCGGACCTTGTCCTGTTCCAGCGTTTTCACGCTGGAACTTGAGATCTGTGAAGGGTTCTGACCGGGTTTCC
>JAYVCF010000518.1:0-11740 GCA_043750095.1 Deltaproteobacteria bacterium | reverse complement strand
CCAGACGGATGCGGCGGGCTTGGACGGGAGCAACGTGACCGCGCAGGGCGGGCTGCGGACGTTGTTGGATCAGGGTGCGGCGCTGGACGAGCCGTAGGGCTATCGCACTCGTTCTCGCACTCGCACTCGGCCGCGCACAGCGTGCGAGCTTGCTCGGACCGCACAGCGTGCGCGGGTGATCAGCCGGGCGAGCCCTCGCCTCCGAGCTTGCCGTTGCCGCTCGTGACGACGGGGCGCATCTCGTACCACGCGCGTTTTTTCTTCTGTCGAGCGACGAACACGAGAGCGTAGGCGAAGGCGAGGACGCCTGCGACGAAGAGCGGCGGATCGTACGCCCTGGCAGCCGAGCCGAGCTGCCCGCGCGCCGACGGGGTGACGATGCAGACGATGCGATCTCCGTCGCCGATGCGGTTGTAGTCGACGGGACCGATCTCGCTCGTGAAGTGCACGCTTCGGCCTGGCTGGCCGTCGCCGCGCGGCGCATCGATGTCGATCTCGTACACCGTGTGCGCGCCTCGACCCGTCGTCCGATACGTGTGGTGGCCGACGACCTCGCCGATCACGCGCGTGCCGTTCAGCGCGTAGTCGTAGAACGAAAAGTAGAGCACGACCTGAAGCACCGCGAACGCGAGCAGAAGCTCGATGCCCACGCTTCGGTAGAACGCAGCCCAGCGCGCCGGCTGCGCGTCGAGCGGCTCGGTGCTCGCGAGCATCGGCCGCGCGCCGTCGCGCACCAGCCTCCACCTCGAGCCGGTCTCACGGTACCCGGCGCCCGCTCCGCCGGGCTCCTTCCTCAGCCGGCCCGTGATCGCCACACGCTCGCCGCGCGTGAGCACCGCCGTGCGCTCGCGCTGCTCGTAGGCGGTGCGGGCTGTGATCTCCACGTCGTCGTGCAGCATCACCTCGGTGTCGGGCTCGACGCGGACGCGCGTGCCGCCCTCCGTCACGACCTCGAACGGGTTGGCCTCGACCTCGCGCGAGGTCTCCGTCCACGTGTGCACCCAGCCGTTCTTGATCTTGATGTCCTTGCCTTGCTCGAAGAGCTTGACGCTGATCGCGGTCTCGCCGTCGAGCGGCTCGGCGACGCCCACGACGAGCCTCGCGCCGTCGCGCAGATCGACCGCCCCACGCGTCGCTGCGCGCGCCTCGGCCGCGAGCCCGGCCTCGCGCGCCGAGCGCCGGAGCGCGAGCACCGCGAACACGGCGAGCCCCCCGCTCAGCACGAGCGCTGCGAGCCAGCTCGTGCCGAGCGCGAGGTGGTCCGTGATGTCGATGGGGTCCATGGGCCGCGAGGGTGCCACGAAGCCGCGGTTACGGGATCCGCGTCGGGGAACTTGGACGAGCGCTAGGACGTTCTCGTTCTCGCACTCGCGCTCGCTCTCGCGCTCGCCGACCGGATGCTAGGCTCGCTGCGTGATCCGCCGTCGCTCTCGTCTCTGCTCCGCTCTCTGCCTCGTCTCGAGCCTCGCGCTCACCGTGGGCTGCCAGAGCGGAGCGGCGATCGGGACGGGCTGCGAGCGATCGAGCGACTGTTCTTCGCCGCTCGTCTGTCGGCTCGCGCGCTGTCGCGACGAGTGCCGCTTGAACCGCGACTGCCCGGTGGGCACACGCTGTCTGCTCGACTCGACCGGGCTCGGAGCTTGCTCGCTCTCGAGTGACGTCTGCGCCGCTGGCACCTGCAGTGCCGGTTTGATCTGCGTCGAAGGCGCCTGCGTGAGTGGCTGCGATCCCCGGGCGCCCGCCTGCCCGGCCGATGCGCGCTGTGTCGCTATCGCCGGCACGAGCAGCGGCGTCTGCGACGACACGCGCAACGTCGTCGACGCGGGCGTCGCCGATGCCGAGATCGACGCGGGCGCCTGCACGGGCTCGAACTGTGCTGGCGCCACCGCGATCGCGATCGCGGGCATGGGCGACGGATTCCAGACCCTCGCGTGCGTGGTGCGACACGGCGGCGAGGTCTGGTGCTGGGGCGCGGACCCGCTCGGCGATGGCGTCGTTCACGCGGAATGCCTCGGTAGGGCGCCGTGCAGCCCCGTTCCTGCACGCGTCGTCGCGGAGGATCGAAGCCCAGGCAAGCACGTCGCATTGGCCAACGCGATGACGCTCGCGGGTGGCGAGGAGGCCATGTGCGCGCTGCTCGTCGGTGGCGGCCTCCGATGTTGGGGTGAGACCGGCAACGGCGAGCTTCCGATCTCGTCCGCGTCCGACCACACGATCGCGTCCATGGGCATCGACGCGGTGGGCCTGGACCTCGCGGGTGTCGAGCTCGTCTCACTCGGTCAATACGTGGGCTACGTCCGCATGGGTACGGCCTGGCTCGGATGGGGCGCAGGTCGCTACGGCTCCCTCACCCAGACGGTCGACATGGTCCAGAGCGCCGCGCGCCTTCCCGCGCTCGACGGCGCGATCCAGATCGCGAGTGGCCAGTCGTTCGGATGCGGTCTGTGGCCTCTGGGCGAGGTGCGGTGCTGGGGCCAGAACGATCACGGACAGATCGGCCACGGTCCCATCGTGAACAATCCCGATGGCTCGCTCGCGTCCGACCCGGTGCCCCAGCGCGTGATGATGCTCGGCGTGGCGACGAGCGTGAGCGCTGCCGCGAACAATGCGTGCGCGCTCGTCGGCGACGGAGTGTGGTGTTGGGGCTTCGACGAGAACGGATCACTCGGCACCGTCGCGACCTCGACGGCCCCGTGCAGCTGCGAGATCGTGCCCGTTCAGGCGAACGTCCCCACCGACGTCCACTTCGTCAGCCTGACCGGGTCGCCTCTCGGCGCGCGCTTCTGCGGGATCGCCGACGACCACCGCGTGTTCTGCTGGGGAGAGAGCTCGGCAGGCGGAGCGGGCGCTCTCTCGGACGTCGTCGCGCCGCAGAGTCCGATCTTGGTCGCGGCGGGCGTCCCGTTGCACGCCACGCAGGTCGCGCTCGGTCCGGGTGGCGGCTGTGCGATCGATCTCGATGGCGAGGTCTGGTGCTGGGGCGACAACAGGAACGGCGGTCTCGGCAGCGGCACCGACGCGGATCCGCACGCCGTCGCCGTTCACGTCGTGTTTCCCTGAGCGCGACCCCGCGCACGTCAGCCGAGGTTGTGAAACACCTTCTGGACGTCGTCGTCTTGCTCGAGCCTCGAGACGAGCTCCATCACCTCTTTCACCTTCGCCTCGTCGTCCAGCGTCGTCAGCGTCTGCGCGACGAACTCGCTCTCGGCAGACAGCACCTCGATCTCTCGGCGCTCGAGCTCGGCCTGCAGCCGGCCGAAGTCCCGGAGCGCGCAGCGGATCAAGATCTGCGGCTCCCCTTTCTCGCCGATGGTCTCGCCCAGCTCCTCGAGCCCGTGATCGATCAGCTCGAGCTCGAGCGACTCCGTGTCGACGCCCTCGGGTGAGAGCCGGAACACGCCCATGTGCGTGAACATGAACGCGACGCTTCCGCTCTGACCGAACGAGCCGCCCCAGTCCCTCATGATCGTGCGCACGTTCGCCACGGTGCGCTGCGGGTTGTCGGTGGCCGTCTCGATCAAGAGCGCGATCGCGTGCGGCGCATAGCCCTCGTAGACGACCGTCTCGAACACGCGCCCGTCCGTGCCCGCAGCCTTCTTGATCGCGTTCTCGATCTTCTCCCGCGGCATGTTCGCGGCGCGCGCGTTCGCCACGGCGCGGCGCAGCGCGGGGTTGCTGTTCGGGTCGGTGCTGCCCGATCGCATCGCCATGGCGATCTCACGGCCGGCGCGCGTGAACGCCTTGGCCATGCGGTCCCAGCGCGCGAACATCGTCGTCTTCCGCTTCTCGAAGATGCGGCCCATGCGTCTCGAACGTACTACGGCCGAGCACGCTCGATCACGCGCCGAGTCGGGGCCGGACGGTCAGCGGTCCGGCGCCTCGGCGCGGATCTCGGCGACGAGCACTTCGAGCTCGGCGCGTGCGCTCGCGAGCATGTCGCACGCCTGCGCGAGGGTCGGACTCATGATGCTCGGCGGTGCGTCGCGTCGCGTCGCGATCGGGGGGGGCGCCTCCGCGGTGCGCGGCTTTCGGTTCGCCAGGACGAGCTCGTCACGGATCGCGATGAGCAGCGCGAGGATCGCGTCGTCGTCTTCTGTCGTCACGGCCGAGCACCACCGTAGCGCCATCGACGGGATGCGGCGAGGCCCGCGCCCGCTGACGCCGCACGATCCACCCGCTGATCGGCAAGAGCGCGCACGCGATCCCGAGCACCATCCAGAGCGCGCGCGTGGTCGCGCCGCCCCAGGTGCCGAAGTGGATCGCGTCCACCGCGTGCTCCCACCAAGCGAGAGGGCCGAGGTCGCTCGCGCGGCGCACCTCGAGCACCTCGCCCGTGTACGGGTGGACGAAGACCTGGTTCGCCAGCTCGCGCACGAGCGAGGACTCGTCCGCGTGTCCGGCCACCGAGAACACGGTACGTCGCGCGGTCGGCATGGCGACGAGATGGATCTCGAGCTCGGGATAGGCCGCGTGCGCGATGGCGACGAGCTCGTCGATCGGCATGGTGGCCTCGTGCGCGCGGATGCGCGCGACGTCTTCGGCATCGATCCGCGGGATCGATCCCGAGGGTCGAAGCTCGAAGAGCCCAGCGAGGTTCTCGCCCCAGTACCAGGCGGTCGTGACGATGACGATGGTGAGGAAGGGTAAGACCGTGATGCTCGCGAGTCGGTGATAGCGCCGCGAGATCCCGCCTGCCGCGCGCCGCGACCAGAACGCGAGGCCCGTGAACATCGAGAGCGCGAGCGCGAACACCAGCGTCGTGACGAGCGTGAGGCCGACGTTCTCGCCCAGCAGCCAGTCGCGATGCAGGTCACGCAGGAAGCGATGCGGCGTACGAAACGGCGCGATGCCGCGCGCGCGTCCGTCGTGCGGATCGCAGAAGACGTGTCGAACCTCGCGCGGAGCGACCTCGACGAGCGCCCACGCAGCCGCTCCGTCGTCTTCGGGCGCGGAGAGTGTGAGCACGCGGCAGCCGGGTACCGCACGGAGCGCGCTGGCCGCGAGCACGGACCAAGGCACGTCGATCACGCCGCGCCGCGCGTGCTCACAGGCGGCGGCGGGGAACGCCAGCGCGTCGAGCTCGCGCCCGTAGATCGCGAGCGTGCCCGTCACCATCACGAACGCGAGCGGGACGGCGAGCCACTTGCCCACACGCGCGTGGAGCGTGAACGCGCGCTTCTTTCCCTCCGCCGACAGGTCAGCCTTCGCCGCTCTTGGCCCAACGCATCACGTTCGCCGCGCTCAGCTTGAATGACGGGCTCACGCGACCGCTGCGCAGCGGCTCGGCGGTGGTCTCGACGAACATCGCCAGGACGGCGTGGGGGTCGTCGTCATCCTGAGCGATGTCGAGATCGGCGCGCACGCGCTGTCCGCTCTCGTCGGCGAACGAGATCGTCCGGTGCAGCTTCGCGCGCGCCGCCTGCGCGTGGCGCAGCATGATCTCGTTCGCGGTCTTCACGAGCGTGATGAACGCCGACGTGTCGAGCGGCTTCGGGTTCTTCTTGTCGCGGCCCATCGTCCACGGGCCGACCAGCACCGGATCGAGGTCGCCGATGCGCGTCATCGCCACGGCCCAGCCGTCGTCGTCCTCGTTCTTGATGACCTTGGCGATCCAGCCGTTCTTCTGCCAGAGCCGCGGCTCGGTGATCTCGACTTCTTCACTCATTCGTCAGCACCCGTCGTACACGTAGCCCGCCGAGCCGGCCCTGACGAGGTTCAGGTCGCGCAGGACGATCGAGTCCTGGGGATACGCCGCGCAACCCGCCGTGAAGTCGGCCCGTCGGTACTCGATCATCAGCACGTGCTCGCCGTAGCCGCCGCGGTACACGTCGCACTCCGAGTAGCGGTTGCACTCTTCGGCGACCACGAAGTCGGTGCCCATCTCCGTGCGCCGCGGCACCAGCTCGGACGAGTTCTTCTGTGCGATGGCGAGGCCCGCCGCGTGCGCGCGATCGGCGAAGAGGCGAACCATCGCCACCGCTTGGTCCATCGTGAGCAGGCCCATCGAGCGCGAGTACGAGTCGAGGTTGTCGATCTCGACCGCATCGAAGCCGTCGGTCGCGCAGCGATCGATCCAGGGACCGATCATGGCGAGGACCTCGGCGCGCTTGGCGGGCGTGCTCACGTCGAGCAGCGTCTCGTT
The DNA here is from genome assembly GCA_043750095.1 of Deltaproteobacteria bacterium. GTDB lineage: Bacteria > Myxococcota_A > Polyangia > Polyangiales > Sandaracinaceae > JBBSAT01. The sequence continues at coordinate 5,598 of JAYVCF010000518.1, read as the reverse complement.
CCAGGTCGTATCGATGACGGGGTTGCCCCCCGCGTCGCGCAGGATCGCGCTGGGATGAGCGCTCATCCACATCGCGTCTTCACCCGGCTGGATCTGGAAGCCGTTCACGTAACAGACGTTGTAGAGGCCGGTCGCGGGGGAGGCGGTGCGATCGCGAGACACGATGGTGACGCCGCTCGGAGGCGCGTAGGCACCGCCCAGCTGGTAGTCGAGCATGCCGTTGAGCGGTGGGAGCGTGAACGATGACGAGGTGGCCGCGTCCTGGCCGGTGTCGGTGCCGTGGCCGGCGTCGTTGCCAGCTGAGAACGCGTCGACGCCAGGGCTTGCATCGCCGACCGCCGCTGCGTCGACGCCGCCGTCCTCGCGGGGACCGCTGTCTTGGTTGACACCGGGGGACGTCGAGCACGCGACGAGCGAGAGCGAGAGCGAGAGCGAGAGCGAGAGCGAATGCATCACAGTCCTCCGACCAGCTGATCCATCGGCACCAACAAGCGCGCTTGGTGCGGCGCCACCGTCACATCGAGCGTACCCCCGGCTCCGACCGTGAACCTGTCCGAGCCGATCGCATCGACGAGCGTCGCACCGGCGGGCGCCGCTACCGTCATCGTCGTCGTTCCATCGGTCGTGTGCGCGTCGTGGCGAGCTTGCGAGTTGATCACCACCAGCGCGTAGTCGCCCTCGGGCGTTGCACGCTCGAACGCGATCACGCCGGCGTCCATCTCGTCGGCGATGTGATCGGTCGCCCATCGCACCGAGAAGGTCCCGTGCGTGAGCGCGCGGTAGTGGCGGCGCATCGAGGTGAGCCGCGCGATCCATCGGAACGTCGCGCCGTCGGTTCGATAGCCGGACCACCAGAGCGGCTCGCGGTTCGCCGGATCGTTTCCGCCCGCGAACTCCTGTTCCGTCCCGTAGTAGAGGCACGGGATCCCGTCCTCCATGAGCAAGTACGCGAGCGCCGCCTGCAGCGCGTGCACGTCCGGCTGGTCGTAGAGGAATCGCGGCACGTCGTGGTTGTCGAGGAAGTTCACGAGCGCGTCGTGGGGGGCGACGCCGATGCCGCCCGCCTGCGGCGCGGTGTTGAAGTGCGTGGCGCGCTGTGCGTAGAGCGTCTCGATCGCGCGCGTCGCGCCCTCGTGCTGGAACACGTCGCGGAAGACCTGGAACTTCTGCGAGAAGTAGAAGACCGAGTCGAGCATGCCCGGCTGCGTGTAGTGACCGAGCAGCGCGTCGTCGCCGTCGAACGCCTCGCCGAACATGAAGAAGTTGGTCTTGCCCTCGGCCGCGAGGCGCCGACGCACCTCGGGCGCGAAGAAATTCCAGAAGCCGTCGTCGACGTGCTTGAGCGTGTCGATGCGGAACGCGTCGATGTCGGTCTCGAGGATCCAGCGCACGTACGCGTCCACCATCGCCTGCCGCACGCGCGGATCTTCGGTGGCGAGATCCTTCAGGCCGCCCGGGAAGTCGCCGTTCAGGACCTGATCGCGAATCCCGTAGTCGGTGACGCGGCCTCGTCGGTGGTACGCGGTCGGGTCGGCGAAGATCGCGGGGTTGGGCGGCTCGCGGAAGATCGCGGGCATGTCGAAGAAGCGGATCGGCGCGGGCCCGCTCTCGCCGAGCGAGGTGTAGCCCTGGATGCCGCGCGGATCGTAGTCGGGGTCGTACTCGCTCGTGCGCGTGATGGGCGAGCGCGTACCCGAGCCGATCACTTGATCGTCGGGCTGACCGTTCCCGTTGATGTCGTAATAGAAGACCTGCCCCATGTGGTTCGTGACGATGTCGAGGATGACCAGCATGTGGCGCGCGTGCGCCTCGTTGACGAACGCGCGCAGCGTGGCGAGGTCGCCGAAGTGCGGGTTGAGCCGCTCGAGATCGACCGCCCAGTAGCCGTGGTAGCCGTCGACGCCCGCGTCGGTGTCGATGTTCAACACGATGGGCGAGATCCAGAGCGCCGTGACGCCGAGCGACTGAACGTAGTCGAGCCGATCGATCGCGCCCTGCCAGTCACCGCCTTGGTAACGCGCGAGCGCGCCGGCTTCGACGCGGAAGTCGGTGGCCGCATCGCCGTTGGCGAAGCGGTCGGTGAGCATCTGGTAGATGACCTGATCACGCCAATCGCCGGGGCTGCCGTCGGCGGCGGCGTGCGTGGCGACGTGGACGGCGCCGGCGTGCGAGAGACCGTCTTGTACGCAGCCGGGCGCGCTGGTCGCGAGCAGGGTCGCGAGACCAGTCAACGACGCGAGGGCGACGCGGCGGCGCATCCCGACGTTGTACCGCGGAAGCGCGTCGCGCCGCGAGCGCTCGGTGCGCTTGCCCCCCTCTCGCACGCGTTGTTACAAGGGAGCGCATGAGCGCTGCGCTTCACCCGTGCGAACACTGCGCGCGCCACATCCGCGTGAGCGAGATCGCGTGCCATTTCTGCGCTGCCCCCGTCCGACGCACGCTCGGTCCGCACAGCGCGCGCGGAGCCATCCTGGTGGTCGGTGCCGCGCTCGCGCTCGCCGGATGTGATGTGTCGCTCGTGAGCACCGCGCACGCCGAGGACGACGAGCCGATCCGACTCACGCCCCAGTACGGCGCGCCCGACTACGTTCCGGAGCCGCCCCCGCTTCCGCCCCCGTCCTCGGCGCCGGACGGCATCGACGCGGGCGTGAACCCGAATCGGCCCCGCCACTGATCGCTACTGCGCTCGCACCCGAGCAACGCGACGATACACCGCGGTCGCCCAGCCGCGCGTGCGCCACCAAGTGACGCATCGGTCGCGGGGCGCAGGGCCGAGTCAGCGACGCACGCGCAGCGCGGCCTCGAGCTCCTCGACTCGCCCGCACGCGGCGTCGGCGCGGGCTCGCTCGGCATCGGCGCGAGTTCGCTCGGCGTCGGCGCGAGTTCGCTCGGCGTCGGCGCGGGCTCGCTCGGCGTCGGCGCGTTCCGTGGCGGTGGGTAGCGCGCCGCTCTCTCCATCGATCCACCGCAGCCACGGACCATCCTCGGTCGAGTACACGCCGGGCCGCACGCCGAGTGCGAGGCCCATACTCGCGACGGGAAGATCGCCGCGCGCGTCGGGCGTGATCGCCACGTACCTGCCGCGCACGTGCTCGAAGCCCTCGAGCGTGTGCGTCTGGGGGTCGTAGAGAAAGTAGTGTCCGGTTCTCCAGACGCGCTCGTAGGTGCGCTTCTTCTGGCCGCGATCGACGGCCTCGGTGCTCTCCGAGAGCAGCTCGATCACCACGTCGGGCAGCTGCCCGCGCTCTTCCCACGCGACCCAGCTCTTGCGCTCACGGTCGCGGTCGGTGTCGAGCACCACGAACACGTCCGGCCCGCGAAAGTCCTGGCCCTTCGTCTGGAGTTCGGAGAAGTACACGAACATGTTCCCGCCGACGTAGAAGTCGTGTCGCTCGTCCCACGCCGCTTCCAGGGTCTCGATGAGCAAGTTCATCTGCTTGCGATGTCGCGGCGTGTCCATGGGCTGCCCGTCCTCCGAGGGCAGCTCGTCTTGTCCGGGCGGCGACACGCGTTCGTCCAACGTGTGCATCGCCTCGATGGTGCCACGACGGCTGCTCATGCGCGACGCGTGAGCAGCCCGCATGCCGGTGCTCGGGCGCACGAAACGCGACGTTTCTGCGTGCGCAGCGGCGGAGTGACGGCGGATCGACGGCGGACGCGGCGGCCGGTCCGCGTCGCGGTCGGCTCGCGGCGCGGCCGGACGCGCTCCGGAGAGGCACGCGTGCGCGCGGCCCGTGTGCGACGTTGCGCCATGCGCGTCAACTCTGCCGTTGTTCCGGTGTCCTCTACTCCGTGCGGCGTAGCCGGATCTCGTAGAGCGCGGGCCAGAGCTTGCCGGTCACGAAGAGCCGATGCGCCTCTGCGTCGTACGCGATCCCGTTGAGCACCGCTTGGCGCTCCGTGAGCCCGAGCTGTGCGCGAAGAAACGCGAGATCGATCCACCCCGTGACCGCGCCCGTCGCGAGATCGATGCGCGCGATCCGATCGGACATCCAGACGTTGGCGAAGAGCTCGCCCTCGACCATCTCGAGCTCGTTCAGCTGATCGATCGGCGTCGCGCCGTCGAGCACGGCGAGCGTGTGCCGCAGCGCGAACGTCTCGGGATCGAGGAATCGCAGCACGCTCGTGCCGTCGCTCACGATGAGCGCGCCATCGTGGTGTGTGAGGCCCCAGCCCTCGCCGGGATAGCGGTGCTCGCCGATCGGCGCGAGGGTGGCGGCGTCCGACACGAGACAGCGCTCCGACTGGTACGTCAGCTGGTACACGCGTCCCTCGAGGACGGTGAGCCCTTCCGCGTAGAGCTCGGGTGCGAGCGCGCGCATCTGCTCGAGGCGACCAGAATCGAGATCGACGATCCGTAGCGACGAGTGGCCGATGAGACCGGTGCTCTCGTAGAGACGCCCGCCGTGGAGCTCGAGACCCTGCGTGAACGCGTCGGGCGAGTGCGGGAACGTCGCGACGATGTCCGCCGTGTAGAGCGGAACCGACACCGATGCCGGAACCGACGCCGTCTCCGCGCCGCTCGTCTCTTCTCGTGCCGCGGGCGTTCCCGAGCACGCGAGCACCGCGATCACGCTCGCGACGACGGTCGAGCCCCGCATCACGCCGCGAGCCACTCGCGAATACGCAGCGAGGGCTTCTCGATGAAGATGTGCATCACGTAGCCGACCGCGAACGAGATCAAGGCGCACACGATCCAGGTGAGCGGCCAGATCACCATGAGCGACCAAGCTTGGCGATGCAGGCGCAGCGCGATGGGGACCAGGATGTGATCGAGGATCGGGATGTGAACCAGGTAGACGCCGTAGCCGAGCGTCGCCATCCGTCTCCAGATCGGCAACGAGAGCGCGCGTGTGATCGGGCCCTTGCCGTGGAGCACCATCGGGATGGTCGCGAGGTACATCACGCTGGTGATGGATCCCCAGGAGAAGAGGTGCATGAGCTGCACGTTCTCTTGCCCGAAGGTCTCCGGGTAGAGGAGCAGCCAGAGGCAGCCGAGCGCGGGCACTGCGAGCATCGCGCGATGCGCGGGAGACTCGAGCCAGGCGGCGATCCGCTTTCCGTAGCGGGCTTCCAGCACGGCGAGCAGCACGCCCGCCACGATGGCGTCGAAGCGCGTGACCGTGCGGAAGTAGATCACGTCGTAGAGATGGATGTTGTCCCAGGGCCGGCCCTCCCAGTAGACGGCGAAGCGCGCCGCCAGCCCCGATGCCGTGAGCAGCGAGAGGAAGACCACGCGCGCGCGATCGGTGGGGAGCTTGCGCAAGATCACGAAGAGCAGCGGCACCGCCAGATAGAACTGCTCTTCGAGGCTGAGCGACCAGCCCCAGAGCATCACCACGCGCGCGCGCCCGAGCCCGACGAAGTTCGTCAGATAGAGGTACTCCGCCCAGAGGTTCTCCCGCTGGATGGGCGTGAGAGGGTGCCAGAGCACCAGCAGCGTCAGCACGATGTAGTACGAGGGGAACGTGCGGAAGATGCGGCGGAGATAGAAGCGTCGGATCTGCTGCGTGCCCGAGGTGTCGATCGAGCGCAGCAGGATCGAGCCGATCAGAAAGCCGCTCAGCACGAGGAAGCAGTCCATCCCGAAGAACACGG
>JAYVCF010000517.1:0-13867 GCA_043750095.1 Deltaproteobacteria bacterium | reverse complement strand
TCGATGACCGTGTCGAACGCGATCGCGACGTGCGTGGCGCCGCCGAACGAGAGCAGCCCTTGCAGCGTGCGCAACACACCGCGCGTCGCGCCGACCTCTTGGCCCGCGCGCGTGCGGGCCGGAGGCGCACCGAAGTGGGCGCGGAAGAGCTCGTACGTCCCGTCGACGAGATGGACCTTCACGCGCGCACTACCGCCGCGGCTCGCCGACGTGCGTCTTCTCTTGGTGGATCGGATCGTTGGGATCGACGTCCTTGTTCGACGTCACGCGCGCGCCCGCCTTGTGCTTGTTCGCGTCGATCATCTCCGTGTTGGCCGAGTGCACGGGCGCGATCTCCTCCTCGCCGCCCTCCACGTTCGCCTGGCTCTTGGTGGGGCTCGGCGAGAAGCGAGAGAACGGCGCATCCGGACCGAGCGCGCTCGCGATGAGGTTCTTGCCGAAGTCGCCCTGCACCGGCGCGGCATCGATCACGTAGTCCTCCATCGCGCGCAGCTCTTTCTCGATGTCCTCCTGGAACGCGCGCTTCATGAACTGGGCGAGCTTGTTGCGGCGATAGGCCGGGTTGAAGCCGCGCAGGAACGTGAGCAGCGCGTTTCGGAATTCGAGCGCGCTCTGGTACCGCGCCGAGCGCGAGCGCGCCATCGACTTGTCGATGATCAGCGCGAGCTCGGCGGGCACCTTGGGGTTGAGCTTCTGCACGTTGAGCGGCGCCGCCTCGCGCACCGTGAAGATCAGATCGATCTCGTTGGGCGCGACGAAGGGCGCAGCGCCCGTGACCAGCTCGTAGAGCACGCTCCCCGCCGAGAACACGTCGCTGCGCCAGTCGAGCTTTCGCCCGAAGGCTTGCTCGGGCGACATGTACTTCACCTTGCCCTTGATGATCCCGGTCTTGGTCTGGATGCGGTTGTGCGTGGCCTTGGCGATGCCGAAGTCGCAGAGCTTCACGACTCCGTCGTAGCCGAGCAGCACGTTCGAGGGGCTGAAGTCGCGATGCACGATGCGCAGCGGCTCGCCCGCCATGTCGCGACAGACGTGTGCGTGATGCAGGCCCTCGAGGCTGCGCGCGACGATGTAGACGATGTCGTCGAGGGGGAGCCGGACGCCGAGCTCTTTGGCGCGCTCCATCGTGGTGCGGAGGTCTTTCCCGTCGACGTACTCCATGGAGATGAGGAGCGACTCGTCGACCTCGGTGAGCTCGTAGACCTCGGCGATGTTGGGATGCTTGAGGTAGCTGACGAGCTTGAACTCGTCGGTGAGCATGTCGACGAAGCTGCGGTCCTCGCGGAAGTGCGGGAGCAGTCGCTTGATGGCGACGTCGCGCTTGTGCCCGTCGTCCTCGAACGTGATCGCGCGAAACAGCTCCGCCATCCCGCCGAACGCGATGCGATACGTCAGGTGGTAGCGTCCGAGACGACGGGTGCGACGCACGGCCGCCTAGCGTAGGGCCTTCGGGGTTGGGTTGGGAAGGGTTCCTGCCCAGCGGCGCAGGAGGCGTCCTCCGCGGCGTCACTCCGCGCGGTTCGTCACGACGAGCTCACCGCAGGTGCATGCGTTGGCGCCGACCGCGGTGCAGTCCACCGTGTAGCGAGAGCGGACGCCGTCGTCGTCGAGATCACCCTCGGCCACCACGCGCAGCGTCGACGCGTCGGGGCGCTCGATCGAGTACGCGTAGTACTGCGGCTGGCTCGGATGGAACTCGAGCAGGCGCCAGCGGGGGTCGAGGCTCGGCATCTGTGCGGCCGATCCGGGCCGTGCGAGCGTCGGGCCCATTGCATCCGGAAAGGGCGAAGCACCTGGGTCGTGCATGCGTGGACAGAAGAGCGTGACGCTGTTCGCGAGGATCGGGACGAGCGCGCTCGCCTCCGAAGCGCGGTTGCCCCAAGCGTCCTGCTCGTAGGCGGAGAACGCGCCCAGCGCGAAGAAGCCGCCGCAGAACACGAGCGGCACCGCGAGCCATACGCAGCCGACGATGTACCAGATCGACTTCCGAGGCATCCGGACCTCCGCCGCGATGGATGCTACACGCAGCACCATGCCGAACGCCGTCCAGTTCATTCAGGCGAACGGCCTGCGCTTCGCGTACGTGGAAGAAGGCCCCGCCGACGGGCCGCTCTGCCTGATGGTGCACGGGTTCCCCGACACACCGCACACCTGGGAGCACGCGCGGCCGGTCGCGGCCAAGCTCGGCTTTCGGGTGGTGACGCCGTTCACGCGCGGCTACGCGCCCACCGAGATCCCAAGAGAAAGAGAAGAGGACTACGGGTCCGACACGCTCGGGCGCGACGTGCTCGCCATCGCGACCGCGCTCGGGGCAGAGCGCTTCGTCCTGGTCGGGCACGACTGGGGCGCGAGCGCCGCGTACTCGGCGGCCGGCGTCGCGAGCGAGCGCATCGAGCTCTTGGTCACCGTCGGCCTTCCGCATCCGGCGAGCATCGTTCCCACGCCGCGCATGCTCTGGATCGTGCGCCACTTCTTCTTGCTTCGGCCGCGCGGCAAGGCGGCGCGGATGCGCGCGGACGGGCTCGCTCATCTCGACGAGCTCGTGCAGCGATGGTCGCCCGCGTGGAAAGTGCCTGCCGGAGAGACCGACGCGGTGAAACGATCGCTCGGCGAGCCTGGATCGCTGGAAGCCGCGCTCGGCTACTACCGTGCGCTCTCCCCCGTGACGCCACCGGGGCTTCGCCGACGCGTCGCGTGCCCCACCGTCGCGTTCGCGGGGACCGACGACAACGTCGCCGTCTCGGCGTACGAGCGCGCGCGCACGCGCTTCACCGGGCGATACGACGTGGTGACCATGCCGGGCGGGCACTTCATGCACAGGGAGCACCCCGACGTGTTCGCGCGCGAGCTGCAGAAAGCGCTCGCGCCCGTCGCACCACGCCGCTGACGTCGTCTCGAACGGAGCCACGCCGGGCACTCCGGCCGAGATCAGGCGACGCGAAGCGCAGCGCTCACGTGCGCCGCGCGGGACCAGTCGCCGCGATGCTCGCGGTAGATGCGCCGCACCCAGGCGAAGGCGGGGCGTGATCGCCACGGCTCGACGAGCGCTGCGATGCCTGCGCGATAGGGCTCGCTCGCGTACACCGCGTGCTCGTCGGGGCACGCGAAGGGCGCGAGCAGCGCGGCGGCGGTCACGTCGGCGATCGTGAGGCGGTCGGACACGAGATAGGGCCGATCCGCGGTCCGCTCTTCGATGAAGCACATTCCGCTCTCGATGATCTCGCGCGAGGCCTCGACGCGCTTGGGGCTCGTGTCGAGACGCCGTCGAAAGAGAACGCGGAAGACGGGGAACACCGCGCGGAGAGTGCGCGCCTGCATGGGCGTCGCGTCGATCGTCCAGAGCTTCACGACGGCGTCGGCGTTCGGAAGGACGTGGTCGTACGCGAGACGGATCAGGCTCGCGCCGACCTCGTCGAAGCGCGCTTCGATCGCCAGCGCCTCGCGACGGGGCTCTTCGTCTGTGGGAAGGAGCGTCAGCGGCCCCCTGTTCGTGTCGAGCCAATGCAGGATGCGCGTGCTGTCCTGAACGTGATGCCCGTCGGCCTCGAGCACGGGGACCGTCGTGGCGCGCCCGCGCATGCGCGCCGGGATGACGTGGAACGGAGGCGCCCAGGGCACCTCGACGAAGGGAATCTTCTCGAGCGCGAGTGTCCAGCGGATCTTCTCGCTGAAGTGCGAGACGGAGAACGTGTAGAGACGCAGGGGCTCGCTCATCGCGGGACGGATGCTGGCACGGCCGGAGCCGAAGGCATACCGACGTAACGGGCCCGTGGACGCAGCGAGAATCCCGCCGCCCGCTGCTCGCGAACGTGCGCGATCCAGCCTGCAGTCCGACCGATCGCCATCAACGCCGCGGCGCCTCCGCGCTCCATCCCGAGCGCGCCCGCGATCGCCACCAGACCCACCTCGATCGACGGCGGCTCACCGCCCGCGAGCGCCATCGCATGGACGAACGCGCGCGCCTTGCGAACGGCAAGACTGCGCGGCGCGAGCGCCTCTGCCGCTTCGAGCATGGGCGCAGTCCGTGGATCGCCCTCGGCGTAGAGCGGATGTCCGAACGCCGGAACGGGATCGCCGCGGCGACGGCGATCACGAAGAATGCGCGCCGCGTCCTCGGGCTCGCGTGCCTCGTCGAAGAGCGCTTCCACACGATCACACGCCTTGCCGTGCCCCGTGCCCGCGATGGTCGAGAGGCCGGCCACCACGCAAGCGGCGAGCTCGGCGCCGGCGCCGGCGGCCACGCGCGCGGCGAACGTGCTGGCGTTCAGCTCGTGCTCGGCCATCAGGACGAGCGCGCAGTCGACGGCACGACGCGCCCCGGGTCCACCACGCGCGCCCGAGGCGATCACGACGGCATCGGCGACCGTCTTGGCGGCGAGCGCGCGCGCGACGAGCGCCTCGCGTCCCGGCGCCAGGGCGAGGAACGCGGCGAGCCGACGGGGAAAGCTCGCTGCGTACGCGTCGTCCTCGATGGCGAGAGAGCCGGCCGATGCACACGCGAGGATCCCGGCGAGCGCGATGAGCCGATCGATGGGATGCGCGCCGGCTGGCACCACGCGCGACGCGGCGCGAACGTCGATGCCCGCGTCCCCGGGCGCGAACCGAACGCGCGCGTCCCAGACGCCGTTCCAGAGCCAGTGCGCCACCGTCTCGAACGTCGCGCCCGATCGCGCGATCGCGGCGGCGCTTCGCCCTCGATAGTGGAGGTCCCCGCCCACCACGCTCGAGAGCGCCGTGTCGAGGACGGGCTCGCCCCAGCGGAGCGCTCCCGCGGCGACGGCGGCGTGACCCGATCGCGCTGCGCTCCTCGCGCGGAGCCGCTCGAGGTCCTGACGCCGATAGGCGCGGTCACGTCCGTCTTTCGCGATGGAGCGGACCAGGCCTCGGCTCGCGTACGCGTAGAGCGTCTGCCTCTTCACGCCGAGCAGCGCGGCCGCGTCTCGGGCCGACACCCATGCATCGTCGATTGCATCATGTGGATTGCTGGATACACCTTGATCAACTCGTTGCACTCATCATGTTTCTCACGTCGCCGCAGCGCGGACAAGACCGAGCGCGGCGCGAGAGGAGAGCAGGGACATGACGACACTCGATTCCGTGGGTGCGGCGCGTGGCAAGGGTGGGCTCGACGGTGTCGTGGCGGCGGACACGCGCCTCTCGCACGTCGATGGCGAGCGCGGCGAGCTGATCATCGCGGGCCACCGAGTCGAGGCCCTCGCCGGGGCGCACACGTTCGAGGAGACGATCGAGCTCCTGCGCACCGGCAAGCTCCCCGACGCAGCGCGAGCGAGCGTCGTCGCGCGGGCGCTCGGCGAGGCGCGCGTTCGGGCCTTCGCGGCGCTCGATCCAGCCGACCCCGCCCTCCGCTACCCAGACGGGATGGACGCGCTGCGGGCGCTCGTCGCGCGGGCGACCGTCGTCCGCGGGCGTGATGCGTCGATGGACCTCGTCGCGACCGTGGCCGTGTCCGTGAGTGCGTGGCAGCGCGCCCGAACCGCGAGCCCGCTGATCGCGCCCGACCCCGCGTCATCGCACGCGGCCGACGTGCTGCGGATGGCGACAGGCACGGTCCCGACTCCGGCGGCCGCGCGCGCGCTCGATCGCTACCTCGTCACCGTCGTCGATCACGGGATGAACGCGTCCACGTTCGCGGCACGCGTGGTCGCCTCGACGGGCTCGGACGAGGTGTCCGCCATCGTCGCGGCGGTCGGCGCGCTCAAGGGCCCGCTTCACGGCGGCGCTCCTGGGCCCGTCCTCGACATGCTCGACGCCGTCGGCGCGCCGGATCGCGCGCACGCCTGGATCACGAGCGAGCTCGATGCGGGGCGCCGGATCATGGGCATGGGTCACCGCATCTATCGCGTACGCGATCCGCGAGCGGCCGTCCTCGAAGCAGGGATCGAGCAGCTCGAGCGCGCGGGGATCGCCACGGGCAAGCTCGCGCTCGCGCGTGCCGTCGAGCGCGAGGCGGAGGCGATCCTGGGGGCGCGACACCAAGACCGTGCGCTGCGCGCGAACGTCGAGTTCTATACGGCGGTCATCCTCGACGCGGTCGGGATCGATCGCACCGCGTTCACCCCGACCTTCGCGATCGGCCGGGTCGCCGGCTGGTGCGCCCACGTCGAAGAGCAGCGCGCGAGCGGTCGGCTGATCCGGCCCGCGTCGCGCTACGTCGGGCCCATGCCCGATTGAGGGAGCGAGCCGAGCCGACACCTTCGCGTGCGGCGGCCGCGTGCTCTCAGCTCTTTCGGATGTCGAGGTGACCGATGTAGTTGGTCTTGCCGAGCGGGACGCCGTTGGCGCGCAGGAGCTGATACGCCAGCGTCATGTGGAAATAGAAGTTCGGCATCGCGAGCTGTCGAACGAAGTCCGGCGCCAGCATGAACGCGCCCGGCGCGAAGGCGAGCGGCACCAGCCGCGTCTCGGCGCCCTCGAAGTCCTTGGGCGAGAACGTCCTCAGGTAGTCGCGCACCGTCTGGATGCGCGCGCGGATCTCTTCCAGCGTCTGCTCCGTGTCGGGGTGCTTCGGCGGCTCCTTGCCCGACACGCGCGCGGCGACGGCCTTCGCCTGATCGCAGCCCGCGGAGATCTGGCGGATGAGCGGGTACTGGTCGGGCGTCATGCGCGAGTGCAGGAGCACCGCGAACTCGAAGTTCTTGGCCTTCGCGTGCGCGACGCCCGCGTCGAGCCAAGCGTCGAGGTTGTCCAGGTACTTGAGCGAAGTGGGGATGGTCTCATCGAAGAGCGACATGCGGGCCTCCGCGCTCCGCGTACCAACGATGCGCTCACTCGGTCAACCCGCCCTGCCCTTTCGGGCGTGGTATGCACCCGCGCGATGGTGGGCCCCCTCGGAGAAAGCGCGCGCGACGCGCTCGTGACGAAGCTGACCGACGCGCTCGGGGCCGGCGCCGTCACGACCGATCCCGCCGAGCTCGAGATCTACGGGCGCGACTGGACCAAGGTGATCGCGCCGCGTCCTTCGCTCGTCGTGTTTCCGCGCTCGACGGCGCAAGTGCAGACGGTCGTTCGCCTCTGCATCGAGGCGGGTGCGGCGATCGTTCCGTCCGGCGGGCGCACGGGGCTCGCGGCAGGCGCCGTCGCATCGAACGGCGAGGTCGTCCTCTCTCTCTCGCGGATGCGTGCGATGGGACCCGTCGACGCGCGCGCGCTCACCGTCCACGTCGAGGCGGGCGTCATCACCGAGGCCCTGCACCAGCACTGCGAGCTCCACGGCCTCACGTGGCCGGTCGACTTCGCGTCCAAGGGGTCGAGCACGATCGGCGGGAACATCGCCACCAACGCGGGCGGCGTGAAGGTCATCCGTTACGGCCTCACGCGGCAGTGGGTGCTCGGCCTCGTCGTCGTCACGGCGAGCGGCGAGATCCTGCGCCTCAACGGCGCCCTCGAGAAGAACAACACCGGCGCGGACCTCCGCCAGCTCTTCATCGGCAGCGAGGGCACGCTCGGCATCGTCACCGAAGCCACGCTCAAGCTCACGCGCGTACCGGGGCACCTCGACGTGATGCTCTTCGCCGTCTCGGATCTCGCGGGCGTGCTCGCGCTCTTCGACGCGGCGCGGGCCGGGCCCTTCGTGCTCAGCGCGTTCGAGATGTTCACCGAGCGCTGCTTCGCGCGGCTCTCGCGCCACCGATCCGTGGTGATGCCGATCGCAACGCACGCCAAGCACGACACGCACTACGTGCTGGTGGAGGTCGAGGCGAGCGCCCGAGCGACGATCGAAGACTGGCTCGCCCAGCTGATGGACAAGGACCTCGTGATGGACGGCACGCTCGCGGAGAACGCGGCGCAGGCGCGCTCACTCTGGGAGCTGCGCGAAGGAATCAGCGAGTCGCTCTCCGCGACGGGCCTTCCGCACAAGAACGACATCGCGTTGCCCATCGCCGAGCTGCCGGGGTTCTGCACCGCGCTCGACGCGCTCTTCGCGCGCGAGTGGCCGGGCTTCGAGGTCTGCGTCTTCGGCCACATCGGCGACGGCAACCTGCACGTCAACGTCATGAAGCCCGACGCGATGGGCGTCCCCGAGTTCCTCGAGCACGCCAAGGCCGGCGACCGCGCGATGTTCGACCTCGTCCGCGCGCACCACGGGAGCATCTCGGCCGAGCACGGCATCGGCCTGCTCAAGAAGCCATACCTCTCTTACACGCGCAGTCCGGCCGAGCTGGCGCTGCTCCGGGCCCTGAAGACCGCCCTCGACCCGGCCGGGCTGCTGAATCCAGGGAAAATCTTCGATTGAGCCGCTGCACACCCCCTTGACGCGTTGCGGCCCGCTGGTACAACCCGCCTCCCCCGCGGAGCCGCGTACGCGCTGGCACCGTGAGTCCAAGCGGAGATACCGAACATGCCGAAGATGAAGACCCACAGCGGCACGAAGAAGCGCATGTGGCTGACGGGCACCGGAAAGGTGCGGATGGGTAGCGCCGGGCTGAGCCACATGATGCGTGGCAAGAGCTCGAACCGCCTCCGCCGCCTGCGCAAGAACGCGATTCTCCACGAGTCGCACGCGCACCAGATCCGCCGCCTCCTCCCTTACGGCTGAAACAGAGGTACTCCGATGCCGAGAGCAAAACGTGGTTTCAAGGCGCGTCGTCGCCGCAACAAGATCCTCAAGCTCGCCAAGGGCTACTACGGCGCGCGCGGTCGCATCTTCACGGATGCGCAGGAGCAGGTCCGCAGCGGCTGGATCGACGCCTTCCGCAATCGTCGCGAGAAGAAGCGCGACTTCCGTCGCCTCTGGATCGCCCGCATCAACGCAGGCGCGCGCCAGCTGGGCGTGAGCTACTCCAAGCTCGTCGCGAAGCTGAAGGGCGCCCAGATCGGCCTCGATCGAAAGATCCTCGCCGAGCTCGCGCTCAGTGACCCGGGCGGCTTCAAGGCCGTCGTCGACGCCGCGCGTTGAGTCCATGCGCTGGCGCCGTCTCGGGTAGACGAGCGACATGAGCGACGCCGTCCGCAGTTTCGAGGAAGGGCTCGTCCGCATCTCGGGCGAGTTCGAGCGCGCGTTCGCCGCGAGCTCCGACGAAGAGACGCTGCGCGCCGCCAACGCACGCTTTGCGGGCGCGAACGGCGAGCTGACCGCGCTCTTGAAGCTCATGCCCTCGCTGCCAGGCGATCGCAGGAAAGAGCTCGGCCAGAAGGCGAACCAAGTGAAGTCGGCGATCGCGGCGGCGTTCGACGCGCGCATCGTGGGCCTCGCGCGCGTGGCGCGTGAAGCGGACCTCAACGGACCGCCGATCGACGTGTCGCTTCCCGGGCGCGGCCAGAAGCCGGGACGCCCGCATCCCATCACCGCGACCATCGAAGAGCTCCTCGACGGCTTCGCTTCGCTCGGGTTCGAGATCGCCGAGAGCCGCGAGATCGAGCTCACGGACTTCAACTTCGCGCGCCTCGGGTTTCCGCCCGATCACCCGGCGACCGACATGCAGGACAGCTTCTTCGTGAAGCGCCCCGATGGCTCGGTGGACGACACGCTCGTGCTGCGCACGCACAGCACGTCGATCCAAGTGCACGAGATGCTGCGCCGCAAGCCTCCGATGGCGGTCGTCACGGCTGGCACCGTCTATCGTCGCGACGACGATGCGACCCACTCACCCATGTTCCACCAGATCGACGGCTTCCTCGTCGATCGCGGGGTCACGTTCGCGCATCTCAAGGGCGTGCTCACCGCGTTCGTGCGGCGCACGTTCGGCGCCGAAGTGCCGGTGCGCTTTCGACCGAGCTACTTCCCGTTCGTCGAGCCCGGAGGCGAGCTCGACATCGGCTGCACCTTCTGTCGCCCGTGGATCGGCGCCGGGTCGAAGGAACAGATCGATCGCACGAATGCCTGCCGCACGTGCAAGGCCACCGGATACATCGAGGTCCTCGGCTGCGGGATGATCCATCCCGTCGTCTTCGAGCGCTGCGGCATCACCGACAAGGGCCTCACCGGCTTCGCGTGGGGGATGGGGATCGATCGCATCGCCATGCTCCGCCACGGCATCCGCGACATCCGCATGCTCTACGAGAACGACATGCGCTTCCTGACGCAGCTGTGAGGGGATGCGAACGATGATGGATTGTGTCGCGTCTTCGACGCCTCCGGTCGGCCGATGAAGGCCTCCACGAACTGGCTGACGGAAATCTCGGGCATCGAAGCGAGCGCGAGCGAGATGGCCGAGCGGCTCACGCGCGCGGGGCTCGAGGTCGAAGGCTCGCATCGCTTCGGCGAGGGCCTCGAGGGAGTCGTGGTTGCCGAGGTGCGCGAGCGGAAGCCGCATCCGACCAAGGACAAGCTCACGCTCGTGCGCGTCTTCGACGGCACGGCCGAGGTCGAGGTCGTCTGCGGCGCGTCGAACGTTCCGGCCGCGGGTGGACGCGTCGCGCTCGTGAAGGTCGGCACCACGCTGCCCGATGGGATGTCGATCGCATCGCGCGCGGTCGCCGGCGTCGTCTCGCAGGGCATGCTCGCGAGCGAGAAGGAGCTCGGCATCGGCCACGACGGCGAGGGGATCCTCGTCCTCGAGGGAACGCCGAAGGTGGGCGCCACGCTCGCCAACGCGCTCGGCCTGCGCGACACGGTTCTCGAGATCAACGTCACGCCGAACCGACCGGACGCGCTCGGGCACCTCGGCATCGCGCGTGAGCTCTCCGTGCTCTTCGACGTGCCCTTCGCGCCGCGCCTGCGTGAGGTCCCGAGCCGCATGCTCGCGGAGCTTCCGCCGCCGCCGCCGGGAAACGAGGGGCTGCCGCTGCTCGGATCGAGTGGATCTCCCGGCGAGACCATCAGCATGGTCGCACCCGCCGCGGGCGCACCGCTCACGCTGCCGATCGAGATCCACGATGCCGTGCGCTGCTCGCGCTACCTCGGGCTCGTCCTGCAGCGCGCGCGCACGAGGGTCGCGCCTTTCTGGATGCGCCATCGGCTCTTCGTCTTGGGGCAGCGCTCGATCGACGCGGTCGTCGATGCGACGAACTGGGTGCTCCTCGAGACCGGACATCCGATTCACGCGTTCGACGTCGCGAAGGTCCGCGGCGGGCGCGTGCTGGTGCGCCTCGCGCAAGACGGCGAGCAACTGCGCACGCTCGATGGCGTTCTGCGCACGCTCTCGGCCGACGACCTCGTGATCGCCGACGTCGTGGGCCCCATCGCGCTCGCCGGCGTGATGGGCGGGGCCGAGAGCGCCGTGTCGGAATCGACCGAGCACATCCTCTTGGAAGCCGCGTGGTTCGATCCGCGCTCGGTGCGCCGCACATCGCGTCGACACGGCCTGCACACGGAGGCGAGCCATCGCTTCGAGCGCGGGGTGGATCTGAGCGCGCTGCCACACGTCGCGCGGCGCGCGGCGACCATGCTCGCGCAGGTCACCGACGCGGCGCCCTCGCCGTGCATCGTCGATGCCCACCCGCGCAAGGTCTCCTCCACCCGGATCGACGTCCGCCCTCTGTTCTTCAGTCAGCTCCTCGGGGACGAGGTTCCCGACAACGAAGCGCGACGCATCCTCGAAGCGCTGGGCTGCGCGGTCTCGCCTGGCGAGCGCGATGGATGGCGCGTCACGGTGCCGATGCACCGCCCCGATCTCGCGCGTCCCGAAGATCTCGCGGAAGAGATCGCGCGCGTCCGCGGGTACGACCGGATCCCGAGCGAGCTCTTCGCGCCGCTCCCGGACGGGCGCCCTCGACCGAAGCGCCCCGCGCTCCTGCGCGCGCTGCGACGCGGCGCCATGGCCGCAGGTCTCTACGAAGCCGTCTCGTTCACGTTCGTCGCGCCGCTCGATCTCGAGAAGGCGCGCGCGAGCGGCGATGCGATCGCGATCGCCAACCCGCTCTCCGAGGAGCGCAGCGTGATGCGCACGTCGCTCCTGCCCGGGCTGCTCGCCGCGGCCAGCCGATCGGAACGTCACCAGAGCGGCCGCGTTCGTCTCTTCGAGCTCGCGCGCGTCTACGCGCCCGCCAAGGCGGAGGCCGCCCACGGCGTACCGGTGAAGGAGAAGACACGGCTCGCGATCCTGCTCTCGGGGCCTCGCGACCAGTGGATCAAAAAAAGTGCCGCGGTCGACTTCTTCGACGGCAAGGGTGCGCTCGAGCTCGCGCTCGCCACGCTTGGACTCTCGCTCACGACGCAGCGCGACGATCACCTCGCAGCCGACGCACCAGCGTTGCACCCGCGAGCGTCGGCCCGCGTGATCGTCCACGGCGAGCCGGTCGGCGTGCTCGGCGAGCTTCACCCCGACGTGCAAGACGCGCACGGGCTCACGTCACGGCCGGTGTATGCGGAGCTCGACGCGGACGCGCTCGTACGTTTGGCCGAAGCGCGCGGTCCGAGCCCGGTCTCGGAGCTCCCGAAATTCCCGAAGGTGCAGCGCGACCTCGCCGTCATCGTCGCCGAGTCGGTCGAAGTCGCTCAGGTGGCCGACGTGCTGCGCGCTGCAGCGTCGGGCCTCGCGGAGGACGTCGTCGTCTTCGACGTCTATCGCGGCAAGCCCATCGCCGAGGGCCAGAAGAGCTTGGCGTTCCGCATCTCGTACCGCGACCGCGAGGCGACGCTGACCGACGCCCGCGTCGAGAGCACGCACGCCGCCGTTCTGGCCGCCGCCGAGTCTCGCTTCGGCGCGCGCTTGCGCGGATAGCGATCCTCTGCTCGGTCTCTGCTCGCGCGACCGAGAGCAACGCTTGACAATCGGGCTCGTGATCGCTCGCGGCGGCGAGCGCAAGACGCGCGCGTCGCTTGAAACCGATCGTCCATCGTGTTTCCCTCGGTCTCGTCTTTGGGAGGATCGATCGATGACGAAGGCAGAGATCATCGACGCCATCTACGAGCGCGTAGGCGGCTTTTCGAAGAAGGAAGCGAGCGAGGTGGTCGAGGCCGTCTTCGACGCCATGAAGGAGGTGCTCGAGACCGGTCGGAAGATCAAGATCGCCCGCTTCGGTAACTTCGTCGTGCGCGCCAAGAAGCAGCGCGTCGGCCGCAACCCGCAGACCGGCGCGCCGATCCCCATCACGGCGCGCCGCGTCCTCAAGTTCCATCCGTCCGACAAGCTCAAGCACGCGCTCAACCCGCACAAGATCACCAGCGGTACCGCCGGCGCGAGCGGCTGACGGCGTTCCCGACCTCTCCCGCGCTCCGAACCTCCCCAGCCAAGGCGACGATGACCGTGCGACCCGCATTGCCGGACAAGCTGTTCTTCCGCATCGGCGAGGTCGCAGAGATCGTGGGCGTGCGCCCGCACGTGCTGCGCTACTGGGAAGAGGAGTTCGGGATCCTCAAGCCGATGAAGACGCGCGGCGCGCATCGTCAGTTTCGACGGCGCGACGTCGAGCTCGCGCTGGTCATCAAGCGCCTGCTCCAAGACGAAGGCTTCACGATCGCGGGTGCGCGCCGAAAGCTGCGCGACCTCGGTCACGTCGAGGTGGAGGCCAGCGTCGCGCGGCCCGAAGAGCGAGACGTCACCCTGCGCGGGGAGCTGGTCACGCTGCGCGGCGACCTCTCGTCGCTGCTCGCGCGGCTCGACGGGCTCGGAGCACGGCGCGCACCGGTGGTGGTGCTGGACGAGCGCTCCATCACGCCTGCGCGACCGGTCATCGCGATCGCCGGGCGAGAGCGTCGCGCGGAAGAATAACAATCGCGCCTTCGGCGACTCAATCCGAGGAATAGGCGCTTGCCGCGCCGACAATTATGGGTAAGGTCGCCGCCTCCGGTTCGCCGGGGGCTCCGGTTCGCTGGAGTGATCGAGTCCGGTTTCTTCCGGGGCGTAGCGCAGCCTGGTTAGCGCACCAGACTGGGGGTCTGGGAGTCGTGGGTTCGAATCCCGCCGCCCCGATCGCGAGGAGAGTAATCGGCCGACTTCGTCGGCACTCCTTTCGAAGAGTCGAC
>JAYVCF010000516.1:0-8578 GCA_043750095.1 Deltaproteobacteria bacterium | reverse complement strand
CGAGACCGAGGTTGCCGATGGGAAGATCGCCGCGCGCGTCGGGCGTGATGGGGACGTAGCGGCCGTCGACCAGCGCCAGGCCCTCGAGCTCTTGGGTCTCGACGTCGTACATGACGTAGTACGCCGTGCGCCAGACGCGCTCGTAGATGCGCTTCTTCTCTCCGCGGTCGACGTCGGCGGTGCGCTCGGAGAGGAGCTCGACCACGACGTCGGGGAGCTTTCCGTCTTCTTGCCAGGCGACCCAGCTCTTGCGGACCTTGTGTCTGTCGGTGTCGAGCACGACGAAGAAATCCGGCCCACGACCCCATTCTCGGGAAGAGGCGTTCTGTCGCGACTGCAGCTCGGAGAAGTACACGAACATGTTGCCGCCGACGTAGAAGTCGCGGCGCTCGTCCCACGCGTCCTCGAGCGTGCCGATCAGCAGCTCCATCTGCGCGCGGTGGCGCGGCGTGTCCATCGGGACCCCATCTTCCGAGGGCAGCTCGTCCTGTCCGGGAGGCACCTCGGGAGGGTGGGGGTCGCGTAGGACGTCCATCGCTCCGAGGTTGCCACGGTGGCTGCTCACGCGCGACGGCATCGCACGCGGCGTTCCGGACGAGACGCGCGCGCGTCGCGGTGTTTCTCGCCCGCGATCGGCGGGCTGACGGCGGACTGGCGGCGGATCTGGCGTTCGGTTGGGCGGAACGCCGGACGCCGCGGCGCGCTCGATCTGCGGCGTTCCGTGTGAGACCTACGCGCGACAAAAGACGGGACGCTGCATGAGCGATGGGACGGCACGCACGCCGTCGTGCTCGAGCCGCTCGACCTCATCGCGCGGCTTGCCGGGGTCATCCCGCCGCCGCGGTGGCAGTTGGTCCGCTTCCCCCCGCAGCTCAGTCGAACGAAGCCGCTCGCGCCGGCTCAGCCGAGCGCGTCGCCGATCGAGGTGGCGACGAGGATGCGCTCTTCCCAGCGCTCGAGCGTCGCGGCGTCCGCGGCTTCCACGCGAGCGAGGATGCGCGCGGTCGCGGCAGCCCGGAACTTCAGCCGGAGCTGGCGTCGCAGCGTAGTGCGGCGGCCGGCGAGGACGCCCTCGGCCTTGCCCTTGGCCTCGCCCTCGGCGCGACCTTTGTGGAGCGCGTCGCGGATCTCGGGGGTCAGCGGCTCCCAGTTCTTCGGAATCATCATCGCCTCCACTGCGGCTCGGGCGAGCGCGCTCAACGAACCGCGGATCAGATCCGTGTACACAAGGCGCCGCTCGCTGTCGAGCCTGCGGGCCGCGTCGATGGCCGGCGCGGCCACGAGGCCATCGTCGCGGTGCATCACGGCCGAGAGCACAGCGAGCTCGGGATCGGCGAGCGCCGTCGCGAGGTCGGTGACGCGCGGAACGTCGCGCGGGCCGATCACGACGGGCGCGAACCCCGAGCCGGGCTGGAAGGTTTCGATCGGCCGGCGCGCCCATCGAGCCACGCGCTCGCTCGTCGCGATGACGACGATCCACGTCGGGCAGCGCCGCAGCGCATGCTCGCTGGCGACGTAGCGGGGCCACGCGAAGCGCTTGTCGTCGTCCTCGGTGGGCCGGAATGCGGCTCAGGCGCCGCGTGCATGCTCGTCGCGGGGCAGCCACGCTGCGTGACGTGCGGGCCGTGACGCTGGTGGCCCGCACTGGTGCCATCGTGATCGCGATCGCAGGTGCGGCGCTTCGCCCGGCGCCAACGCGGGGCAGCCGGCTCTTGCTGCCGCGCCGGGGCTCAGTCCACCATGTATTGTGGCAGGCGTGGCCGGAGGAACATGGCGTTCGTCATTCCGACGCTCCGACGTGTACGACGCGATTACGGGTGAAGGGCTCGGCTCCCTGACGGAGGGCGGCTAGGTTGAGTGGCGGTGACGAGCCCAACGCGTTTGTCACCGCGCGCGTCGATCCGTGGTCGCAGGCACCCACCTGGTTGAGGGCCTTTGCGACGGACGCAGAGGCTCAGGCCGACGTGCGACGTCTATCCGCGGTCCAGCGACGACAGCACCCGCCGCCCGATCCCACGCCCTCCACATACTTCGTCGTTCGCTGCCGACTTCGAACCGAGATCGACTGGAAAGCGCTTCCCATCAAGAAGCACGAGCCCATACGTCACATCTTCGTGCGCGCCACGAATGACCCCGAAGCGGGTTACGCCTTGGAGGAGGTTACCGAACGGCGCGACGCCGATCCCGGTGGGATTGTCCGCCTCTTTAGCTCGTCGCGATGACTCGACATGATTCGCCCGCGATGTGGTGTGCGGAGGCAGGCGTGGCCGGAGGAACATGGCGTTCGTCGTTCCTACGCTCCGGGCAGCTCCGTCAGTGGCGCGTCGTACGCTCAGAACTGCGCGCCGGCGGCGGAGAGCGGCATCCCGAGAAAGAGCGCGACGAACGCCGACACGGGGACGACGACGAACGCGCCCCAACCGCGCATCGCCTCGAGCGCGCGCTCGTCTCGGGGCCACGTAGCGTCGAGCCCGATGCCGATGGCGACGAGCGCGCCGCCCACGAGGCCGACGCCGAGCGCGGTGAGCGTGGTGATGAGCCCGGCGAGCTCGTAGCTCGCTCCGACGCGCGACCGATCGGAGCCGCCGTGCGCGAAGGCCTCGGCACGCACGGCGCCGACGATCCACATCGGGATGCCGATGAGCCCCGCGAGGCCCCCGAGGCCCTCGAACAGTCCGCCCGCGATGATGCCCTCGACGTTCTCGAACCCGGTGATCCCGAACATGAGCCCGGCACCGAGCCCGGTGACGGCGATACCGCCGAGCGTGAGCCCCGCGCCGAGGTCGCGCAGGTATCGCGCATCGGCGAGGGCCCGCGCGTCCGCCCGCTCGCTCGCGAAGTCGTCGTCGACGGCCCCGACCGCTCGCGTGCGGCCCTGAGCGGCAGCCGGAGCGGCGATGGCGAGCAGGACGACGAAGCAGAGCGTACGCACGAGCCACCACACGCATCGCGCATGCCACGGTCGGCTGTGCCAGGCGGTGCCCTCTCGGGGTGCCGGCTTCTCCGTGCGGCGCTCTAGCTCCGGGTCGACGCGCTCACGAGTCATCGCTCATGGACGAGCGCCGCTATGGAGTGTCTTGCCCGGCGTCGCGCGGCGCGGTGCCGGTGTCGCACGCCACGCCGTTGGCGCGCACGACCACCACGCCCATCTCGCAGCTGTATTCGAAGAAGCACTCGCTGCAATGGCCGAAGCTCGGTCCGCACGGGATGCTCGTCGTGCAGCCCAGAGTCGCGCAGCTGCGACGTGCTTCCACGAGCGCCGCCATCCCGACGCCGCAGCTGCCGCTCGCCGACGGGCCGATGTCGAGGCCGCCGTCGCTCGAAACCGTATCGATGGCGCAGCCCGCGAGCAGCACGACACACGAGAGCATCACCGCGACGTGGCCGCGCATCGCCTCCAGCGTACGGCTCGCATCACGGCAGCGCGAACGTGTCGGGCCGGAGGAACATGGCGTTCGTAGTTCCTGCGCTCCGAGGGTGAGAGAGCCCTGGGCCTCGCCGTAGACCCGAGGAGCGGCCCGGGCTCGGCTGCTCGTCGACGGTGCGGTCGTGGTCAGGTTCCCGTGGACCGACACCTACCGGGCGACGGTCGAAGTTCTCTCCCCCCTGGGAGTTTCGCCGTGCCGGCGAGTGAGGGCGCCCCTTTGGAACGCAGACGCCGCAGGTCGCGCACGGCATCAGGGAACCGCTCCGCAGCCCGCCGCTCCGCAGCTCATCCCTGACGGGCACTCCGCGTTCGATGCACAGGCATACGTGCAGCGGTCGGCGACGCCAGCGACGGTTCGGCACAGACCATCGCTCAGCATCGGGAGGCCGCATTCCGAATCCGTGGTGCACGCGCGACCGGCGACGAGATCGCCCACCGCTTCGATCGTGGTGCGCGTCTCGGTAACACTGCAGTAGACGTCGGGCGCCGCCCCCGACGCGCTCGCGCGAGCCGGGCTCCGTACGGCGTAGGGCGGCGTGCACCCGGCGCTCGCTGGCGTCAGGCAGTAGCCACCGAGCGCGGTGCCGGTCAGGTAGACCGTCACGCAGCGGTCGGTCGCGCTCATGCACTCGCTGTCCGAGACGCATCGACCCAGCGTCGCGATCGACGCATGCGGCGTGAGGGTGCACTCGCGGTAGTGCGGGTCGCAGCTCGTCGCGCCGCACGCGGACTCATCGGTGGCCGAGCAGCGTCCGCACTCACCCTCGCCGCATGCGCGGTAGCGGTCCCCGAGATGTACGCACTGCGCGTCCGCGGTGCATCGCTGGCACGTGTGGTCCGGTCCGCAGTGTCCTACGGTGGGATTGGTGCACGTCGTGTCCGTCACGCACTCGACGCACGCGCCTCCGATGGTGTCGCAGAATGGGATCCCCGAGTGCTGCGGGCACTGCGCGTCGTCCGTGCAGCCCACGCAAGCGCCCGTGACTCGATCGCAGACCGGGTGCGCGGGTCTGCAGTCGAACTCGTTGACGCACTCCACGCAGACGTGGCGCCGTACGTCGCAGCGTGAAGTGGAGCAGTCCGAGTTGAACTGACAGCCGACGCACATCTCCTCTGGCAGCAGACACGACGGTACGGGAGCCGCGCAGCGTCCAGAGCATGCGACGTGCGCATCGATGAGCCCGGGCGCGGCGTCCTGACCGGAACCACAGATCTCGAGCCCGCAGGGCCCGCCGCAACCGAGGGACGCAAGACCGATCCCCGCCGAGACGATCACCGCGCCCACGCCGCGCAGCACTCCGAGCGTCCCCATGGGCGCAGCCTACCGTAGGAGTGGAGCGTAGGCGTCAGGAGCAAGCATGGGCCGTCTCGATGGCGGCGGTGCTCTCGGAGAGGTCGAGCGGAACGCCGTAGTTCGGCCGCAGCATGGCGTTCGGTCGAACGGAACGCCGTATTCGGGCTCGGCTACGGCGTTCGGCTCACCGGAACGCCGTATTTCGGCCGCGCTATGGCGTTCGGCTGAACGGAGCGCCGTCGTTGGCTCGCGCGATGGCGTTCCGCCGAGCCGAACGCGACAGCGCGCTTGATCTACGGCGTCCCCTCTGAGACTTTGCCGCCGAAGGGGAGGGACGCTGCATGAGCCAGTTCAAGACGTCACAGATCATCGAGGGCGACACGATCCTGGAGCGGCTGGCCGAGGGGAAGCTGCCCACCGACCTTCGCGCGCCGACGGCGGCGTTCAAGAGCGCGCATCACGCGCTCGTGGCGGCGCACGGGGTCGTCTCCGCGGCAGAGGCGGAGCGCGACGATGCGCTCGCGCTCGTGACGCAGACGGACACGAAGCTCGATCGCCTGCTCGTGCGCCTCGTGTCGTTGATCCCTGCGCACGGTCTCGGCGATCGTCGCAACCCCCTCGCGGCCTACTCGGAGCACACCGCTTCGGATCTCATCGGGCTCGCGTACGCGAAGGAAGCCGCCGAGGCGGTGCGCATCGCGAGCGCCATCAAGAAGACCAAGCCGCACAAGGACGTCGTCGCGGCGTGCGACGACGTGACGGCCGGGAGCAAGGCGCTGCTCGCGGCCATCCGCGGCGTCAACGTCCCGCAGCGGGCGTATGCATCGGCGCTCGGCAAGCGCGACGCGCTCCTGCCGGACTGGTCGGTCCAGCGCACTCGGCTCGAGCGCAAGGCCATCGGCGCCTGGGCCGACGAGCCCGAGATGGTGCGCGCGTTCTTCGCGCCGCCGAGCGCGATGGAGAAGCCGGTGACCAAGCGAGAAAAGAAGCCCGCGCCCCCGACGCCGGCCGCGAGCACGCCGAAGAGCTGAGCTCACGCGCCTGCCTCGTCGTGATCCCGGCGAGGTGGATCGCGGCGCTCGTGCTCGCGGCGGCGCGCGGCCCCATCGCGCGTGCCGCGGGTGCTCTACGGCCTGCCGCTGCTGAACAGAGTCTCGGGCGGGACCCCCTGCGCCGTACCCTCCGCCACGCGCCGCATGTTGTCGCGACACGTGGCCAGCTCGCGCAGCGCTCCCTCGTGCTCCTCGCGGACCGAGACGAGGACTGGGCCCACGGTGTAGCGGAGCGCGAGCAGGAAGACGAAGGGGAATCCGATCGTCACCATCATCAGCCTCAAGAGTCGGCGGCCCCGCGGGAGCTGCTCTCGCTCGACACCCGCAGCCCTGAGCCGCGCCTTGAGCCCCTGGATCTCCGCACGATGCTCTCCGAGCGCGTCCGGCACGTCCCGCCGCGAAGCGCGCTCGGTCTCGAGCTCGGTGCGCGCCGTCTCCAGCGCCCGCTGGGTCTCCTCGAGGCGCTGCTCGAGGGTCCCGATCCGCGCGCGCGTTGCCTCGGCGTCGTCGCGAAAGCCCATACGCGCCAGGATACCAGCGTCGTGGTGCAGTCGTCTGGAGCAGGCGGGCGCCCGGGATGGTGCGCGCGTTCTCGCCGCCGCCGGCCGCGAGCACGCCGAAGCGACGCGCGCCGGCGCATCAGCTGCGGAAAAGCGCGACGAGATCGATCTCGATGGCGTCGAACGGCTCGGCACGGATCGACGTGTCTCCCTCCTCGACCGCGAAGCTCGAGACCGTCAGCCATCGACCGCTCTCGTTGCGCATCACCTCGAGGGTCGCGAGCACAGGGTGCAGCAGCCAGTAGTGGCGTATGCCCTCTCGCGCGTAGATGCGCGCCTTCTTGATCCGATCGAGGCGCTCGGTGCTGTCCGAGAGCACCTCGCAGATCCAGTCGGGCGCGAGCGTGAACGCGGCCGTCTCGGGCAGCGCGGGCAAGCGCTCGCGTCGCCATCCCGCGAGGTCGGGCGCGAGCTTGTCGGGCCGATGGCCGAGGTGCAGCTCCGGCTCGTCGAGGATGATCCAGCCGCCGGGGCCGCCGCGTCCGCGATCGTAGGGGCCGTAGAGCTCGCCTCCGAGGCTCGACGCGACGCGCACGTGAGGCGGCTTGGGCCGGCCCATGAGATGGAGCTCGCCGTCGAGGATCGCGGCGGCCGTGCCCTCGGGGAGCGCGGCGTACGCGGCCTCGACCTCGTCCGAGTTCGGCTCGTCGAGCTTGCGTGCAGGCTCGTTCATCTCCGTCAGGATAGCGGACGACGCCCGGAGCGTCTGCCGCCGAGTCGATTCGGATCCCCGGCGCCGCAGGCCGCACCGAGCGAGGCGCACACGGATCGCGCCGGGGGCGGGCGTCAACTGGGCTGCGACGTGGTAGAGCCGCAGCCGCTGGGCCGGGTGGTCTGGCAGGGGACGAGGAGGACACAGGATGCGACGACATTGGATGCCGCTCATTGCAATCGCTCTGATCGGACTGGGGGGGACCGCTCTCGCGCAGACGTACCCGGCGCTCATCGCGGGCGCGCCCGCGCTCTCGGGAACGGCGGCGGCCGATCCGAGCATGACGCTCACCATCGCGACGGCGCAGGAAGTGATCATCGACGCCGTGTCGACGAACAACACCGACGCGCAGATTCGCTTGATGCACGACGGCGCGTACGTCGCCGACGACAGCGACTCGGGCGACGGCACGAACGCGCGGCTCGCGCAGTTCCTCGCCCCCGGCACCTATCAGGTCGTCGTCTGGGAGTACCAGTACCGCGCGATGACGGCGACGGTCGCGGTGAGCGCCGCGCCGGCGTTCACGCCCGTGGCCACCATCGCGCCGGGCGCCCCCGCGACGGCCATCTCCACGCCGGAAGGCGACTGGCAGCGCGCGGCGAGCGTCGAGGTCGCGCTCGCGGTCGCGACGCCCGGCAACTACACGCTCACCGTGACGCCCGGCGATGCCCAGTGCTCGCCGGAGATCATGGTCATCCACGACATGGCGGTCGACGGCTACACCATCTCGGGCACGGGCTCGGGCACGCCGGCCACGGCCGTGCGTCCGCTCGTCGCGGGTGGCTACACGCTCCGCATCCGCAACTGGTGGGGACACACCTGCAACATGACTCTCACCGTCGCCGCGGCGCCGTGAAGCCGACGAAGGAGAACACAGACATGTCCAAGCTCACCACGTACCTCTCGATCACCGCGGGCGCGATGCTCGTCCTCGCTGGCTGCTGCATGGGCGGAAGCACCGAAGTCGTCACGCCGCCTGCCACGGGCGAGGCGCCTCCCACCACGGGCGCGGCCACCGCGAACCCGACCACGCTCACCGTCGGCGCGCCCGCCGTGGCCATCACCGTGGCGGAGGCTCCGCGCTGGAGCTTCGTCGTCGCGGCGCCCGGCGAGTACCAGTTCGATGCCATGGGCGCGCCGCAAGACGCGCAGCTCACCGTCCTCGACTCGAACGGCTGGACCGTCGCGTCGGACGGCGACAGCGGTGACTCCACCGACGCGCGCCTCGCCGTGTTCCTCCCGGCCGGGACGTTCACCGTTCGCGTCAACGAGTACAACCACGTCGCGGCGACGGTCCGCGTCTCGGCGACGCAGCTCGCGCCGATGACGCCCGTGGCGACCCTCGCGCCCGGCGCCCCGCCGACCACGGTCACCACGCCGGCCGCCGACTGGGATCGCCCCTCGAGCTCGGAGGTCGCGCTCACCATCACGGCCCCCGGCAACTACCGCATCAACGCGGCGTCGAGCGACACGAACGCGTGCACGTCGCGCATCGAGCTCATCCAGAACAACGCGTCGATCACGTCGAACTCG
>JAYVCF010000515.1:0-24607 GCA_043750095.1 Deltaproteobacteria bacterium | reverse complement strand
CGTGACGAAGGCGAAGCGTACGCAGACAAGCTGCGCGCGAGCGGGGTGCGCGTGGACGTCGCGTACGCGCCCTCGTTGATCCACGGCTTCTTCACCATGGGCGGTGTGCTGCGGCGCGCCGCGGAGGTCGTCGACGCCGGCGCACGCGCCCTCGCGGCGGGCCTGTCCTCGTGAAACAGCGTCAGCGGAAGCGCTGAAAAGAAATCCCGGAGAGTGCTAGTGTCGAGAAGGCTCCATGCCCTCTCCGCTCGTCGGCTACAACAACAACGTCCGCCACCACGGGAAGGTCTTCCACATCCAGACGGAAGACTCGGGCGTGCAGAAGGCGCACATCTTCACGCACTTGTTCGCCGACGGCGGCCGCATCGTCGCGACGAAGAAGACGAGCTACCAGCAGCACCTCGGCACCGATCGCTTCCCGAACATCGCGAAGAAGCTGATGCAGGCGCAGCACAAGGCGATGTTCATCGCGCTGCGCGATGGCCTCTTCGACGAGGACGAGACGGCGGGCGCGCGCGAGTTCGAAGCGCGCGAGATCACCGTCGAGGACGAGGCGAAGCCTCTCGAGAAGGAACCCGCCTCGGCGGCGCTGGACATCGACGCGCTCGAGCGCGCGGCGGCCACCTTCGATGGCGGCGGCTTCGAGGACAAGGTGCCCGATGCGCCCACGCCGGCGGCCGGGATCACCGGCGTCGGTCTCGACTCGAGCCCGGGCATCTCCTCGTCTCCGGGCTCGTCGTCACCGGGACATGCGCGCAGCTCGTCGGCGACGTTTCCGCGGCCCCAGGCGACGCCGCCGGGCACGCGCCCCGGCTCGGGCAAGTACACCGCCACCGCGCCGGTCACGCCGCGTGCGTCCTCGCCCTCGAAGGAGCCGCCCAAGCCGCGCAGTGACTCGCTCTTCGGGCAAGATCTCCTGAGCGACAAATCGCTCGACGAAGTGATCTTGAGCTACCTCGCCGACGAGCTCGACGAGAAGAAGTAGCGCTCGAGGAATCGCGCGGTGCGGATCGGCATCGACCTCGGAGGTACGAAGATCGAAGGCATCGTCCTCGGGGACGACGGAGTGATCGTGCGCCGTGAGCGCATCGAGACCCCGCGCGAGAGCTACGACGCCGTGCTCGGTGCGATCGCTCGGCTCGTGACGCAGCTCGAGGACGGGATCGAGCGCCTGACGGTCGGCATCGGCACGCCGGGATCGCTCTCACCCGAGACCGGCCTCTTGCGCGGATCGAACACCGTGATGCTGAACGGTAAGCCGCTCGACCGCGATCTCGCGCGCGTGCTCGATCGCCCGGTGCGCATCGCGAACGACGCGAACTGCTTCGCGCTCTCCGAGGCGAGCGACGGCGCGGGCCGAGGAGCCGACGTCGTGCTCGGCGTGATCGTGGGCACGGGCTGCGGCGCCGGGGTGGTGATCGCGGGCCGCGCGCTGAGGGGACATCACGCCATCGCGGGCGAGTGGGGTCACAACCCGCTGCCCTGGGCCGAGGCACACGAGCTTCCCGGCCCCGACTGCTACTGCGGCAAGCGAGGTTGCCTCGAGACGTGGCTGAGCGGACCGGGCGTAGCGCGCGATCACGAAGCGCGAACGGGGGAGCGCCTCGCCGCGCGCGAGATCGCCCAGCGAACGGATGCGGCCGCGATCGAGACCATCGCCCGGCTCGCCGATCGGATGGCGCGCGGGCTCGCGACCGTGATCAACGTGCTCGACCCGGATGTGATCGTGCTCGGCGGCGGCGTGTCGAACATCCGCGCCCTCTACGACGCGGTGCCGCGCCTCTGGCCGCGCTGGGTGTTCAGCGATCGCGTCACCACGCGCCTGGTTCCTCCGATGCACGGAGACTCGAGCGGCGTCCGCGGTGCCGCCTGGCTCTGGCCGCGCCAAGAATGAGCGGGCACTCCAGTCGGGATCACGGCGAAGGAGGAGGCGGGATGAAGACCGTATCGTCGGGCGGAGGCGGAAGCGTCACCGTCGATAGATCGTCCGCGCGGCTCGTGGGCCCGGCGGTGTTGCCCGAGGGCGCGACCCCGGGCGGCAAAGCCCAACCCACCTCGAACTGATCGGGCACGGCGGGCGTCTCGATCGAGGCGGGCGACGCGGGCGCGATGATGCCTGCCCAGCGTCCCGTGTGCGCGGTCATCGTCCACGCGCAGCTCGTGCCGCTCGCCACGCAACGCAGATCGTAGCGCGCCCGCCGATCGCATCCGCTCACGGAGCGGACCGAGGGCGCGGGCGACTCGACCGCGAGCTCCTGAATCGCACACGCCATCTCGCCAGCCGCGAGGGCCTCGACAGGCGCGATCTGCGTTGGCGTCAGCCGGCGGCCGACCAGCATGTACTCGCGCCGTCGTCCGCATCCGCGCACCTGGACGACCGAAGGCGCGATGTAGAGCACCTGGTCGACGCGCTCGCAGACGAAATCTTCTTGCGCGCCGCGTGCGGCGGCGACGAGCGTGCGTGGAATGGTGGGCGCCAGGGTTCGGCCCCGCGCACCGCGATGGCACCCAGCCGATGCGAGCACGCACACGACGACGATCCCGAGCGCAGCGCCGCGCGTCATTCCGAGTAGCGCCCTTCCAGCGCTTGGGCGAGGGCGACGGCTTCGCGTCGCACGCGATCCGGCACCCGTACGAGATCGCCTGCTCCCGCACGAGCGCCCCCGACCACCGTGAGCGTGGCCCCGCCGTCGGCGTAACACTGCACGAGGAAGGTGAGTGCTGGCGTGCCGCGGCTCGGCGGCACGCGCGAAAGAACTCCGAACACGCCGAACTCGGGATCGGCGAACTCGATGAGATAGTTCTGCGCTCGCGCCACGAGCAGCAGCTCCTCGAAGCTCTCTCTCGTCGGGCCCTCGCGGAGACGAATGGCGAGCGGCGGGAGCGTATTGCGCAGCGGGTTGCACGCGCTCGTGCAGCACAGAGCGGTGAGCAGCAGGATGGCGGCGAGCGACCTCATAGCGAGAGGCTCAACGATCCGCCCAGCACCGAGCTCGACAGGATCGGCGTGACGCGAACCACGACATCTCCGAAGTCGGCCTCGGGCACGAGATCTTCCGTGTACCCGTGCATTCCCATCAGCAAGAGCACGAGCCCGACGATCTGCGGCGCGATCGCGAGGCCGCCGGGGATGATCGTCTCGGCCGTCACGGAGCCGCTGCCCAACGAGACCGAGCCGACGATCACCGATCCGGCGAATGGAATCAGCGACAACGCCGCCGTGCCGCACTGGACGCGCGTCGAGGCGAAGCTCCCCGTGAACCGCTCGCAGTTTCCGAACGCGAGGTCGAAGCTGGCGATGATCACGCCCACGATCATCCCGAGGCTCAGGCCGACGATGCCAGCGCTGATGAGCCCCATGTCGTGACCGCGTCGCAGGACCGGGTGTGGCAGCGCGGTCGGCGGGGTCGTCGCGGGCCAGAGCAGCTCGTGGCCATCCACCGACGGCGCCACCGCGCGCGATCCCGCCGGCGCGATCGGCGGGTCGTCGAAGCGATCCTGCGCGCGCGCCACGGCGCTCACCGCGAGCACGACGCCCATCGCGAGGGCAAATAGAGACAATGCGCGAGCCATCCGCGACGTGGAGCAAGCCACGTGCCCTCGCATATCTGCGGCTTCTGCGTCCACGGTGTGCAACCGACGGCACAGCGTGCCCCATGCGCCCGGCCAATTGAACATGCCGTGTCAGAACGAACGGACGGACGCGATCCAGGTCCCCAGGCAAGCCGCCAGCGTGCAGGCGATCGCGGCGCCGAGAAACACACGGCCGGCGATGCGGCGGACCTGGGCCGCCTTCGGTGGTGCGGCGAGCGCTGCGATGCCCGCGCCGAGCGACCCGATCAGCGCGATCCACGCGAGATGCTCCTTCGTCTCGAACGAGAGCCCGGCGCGCACGTTGGTCGCGAAGAGCTCGGGCTTCACTTCCTCGCGGTACGCCGGATAGATCGTGAGCCCGAGCGCGAACGTGAGCACGACCAGCGCCAGCGACGCGAGCAGCGCGAGCCTGCCGTTGCGCGAGAGCGGCTTGCCGCTCCAGAGCATGAGCGCCGGATGAAAGAGCGCGACCATCGCGAGGACGCCGACGTGACCGTGAATGGCTTCGAGCAGCGTCATGGCCAGACGAACATCAGCGCCATCGCGATCGCGAGGATGGGGAGCACGGCACGTTCGGCCAAGCGCTCGAGGCGCGCCACCCGCGACTCGGTGCGCGCGAGCTCCGCGGCGAGCAGCCCACCGACGAGCGCGAGGAACGCTGCGATCACGAGCGCGAGGTGAAAGTTCACGCGCGCCTCGCGCAGGATGATCATCGGTCCGTGCGAGCCGATCACCACGTAGAAGTACGCGCGGCCGCATACGTAGCCGAGCGCGCCCACGATCGCTGCGACATAGCCCGCCGCGGCGAAGCGACGCGCCGGGAGCTCACTCTTCATGGCTCTCCTCGGGCTTCGTCTCCGGCGAGATCGGCGCCACTGGGGTCTTCTCTCGCCGGGGGCCGAGCCACGTGACGAGCGCGCCGACGGCACCCGTTCCGATCGCGCCGATCACGAAGAGCATCTGCACCAGCATCGCCGAGCTCGGCGTGCGTGCGTGAGCATCGTGCTTCGTGCGGAGGCGAGTCATGCGAACGGAAGCGCCTCTCCACAGAGAGCGACGGATGCATACGCCGTCGCGAGCGCCGCGACGATCGCCATCACGCCGACGGCGACGCGCGCGTCGGCTCGTTCGGTGGCCTCGCCCGCGAGGAACGAGAGCAAGACGATCGCGAACGAGCAGGGCGCGAAGGCCTCGAACGCGCCGAGCGAGTCATCGCCCCACCACCAGACGATCGCGAGCGGACCGAGCCCGACCGCGAGCGCGATCACGATGCGGAGCGGCGACTCCTCTAGCGTCAGCGCGATCTCTCGCACCCGGCCGCTCTGGATCACGAGACCGAGCACCAAGAGCACGAACGTGCCGAAGAGGCCGTACGCGATGGGCACCCAGGTCGCCGCGCGCAGTCGGCGTGTGGCGGTCTCGTGGATCGAGAGGCCGCCGAGGTTGGCGTCGTCGAGCCCGTCGATCGCTCCCGCGAGATCACCCGCGTCCATGCGGGCGCGGGCCATCGACTCGCGCACCAGATCCCGCTCGTCCGGCGCGAGGCGCGGATCGTCGAGCGCGAGCTGCCAGGCCGCGAGCGCGCGTTCGGTCTCTCCCAGGCGCGCCCACTCGCCTCCGACGGCGAGGCGTGACTCGGCGCGGACACGGCCCTCGGGCATCTCGTTCGTCACGCGATCGAACGCCGCGACCACCGCTTCGCCCCGCGCTGCGGGTGCGAGCGCGAGGAACGCCATCATCGCGCGCAGAGGTGCGTAGTCGCCCTCGCTGCGCGCTTGCATCCACGCGATGCGGGCTCGCGCACGACCCGCCAGCCGCGAGGCGGGCGCCACCTCGATCAGCTGACGCCACGCTTCGAGCGCCTCCGCTGGCTCCGCGCGATCCTCGGCGGCCTGCGCGCGCGCCAGCCACTCGGGCGCGGTGACGCCCGCATCCTGCGCATGCGCCGATGCCACGAAGACGAGCACGAGACCGAGGGGGACGAGCGCCGCTCTCATCGAGGACGGCGATCCTACTCGCGCTCGAGCCCGACAGGAGTGCCCGGCTCGCCGGGTCGACACAATTGTGTCGCGTCTGCGAAGCAGACGACTCCGGTCGCGATCACTTCGTGCACATCCGCTCGGCGGAAGACCGGCTACTTCGTGTACGTGATCTCGTCGATCACCGTGTCACCGAGCGACTCGTAGGTCCGCATGTGGATGGAGCGACCGGTGATGTCGAAGGTCATGTAGTTGCGCACCGACATGCCGTTCTGGATCTCGGGGCAGCTGGCGACGCCATAGAAGGGCGCACCGGCGCCGCCTGCGACGACGTAGACCGTGCCGGAGGGAACGCCGCCCGTGATCGTCGGGGCGCCGGTGCTCGCGTCGTGCGCGGCGACCATGTCGAGGCCGAACATCGGGAACGAGCGCTGATAGAAGTGATTGTGACCAGCGAGCACGAAGTCGACGTGGTGCGCGTCGAGGATGGGCTGCCACGCCATGCGCGCGTTGGTGTCCGACCCATGCGCGCCGCCGCTGCCGCACGTGTACATCGTCTGGTGGTGGATGACGAAGATCCACGGCGTGGTCGCGCGGTTCACGGCCGTGAGATCGGCGTCGAGCCAGGTGGCCTCGGCGCCCGCGAGCGTTCCCGGGCTCGTGGTGGTGTCGTTCAGGACGACGAAGTGCGCGTTGGCGTAGTCGAACGAGTACCACTCCTCGCCGTCGGCGAGCTCGCCCGTCGAGGCCTCCTGCGGCATGGCGAACTGCACGAGGTAGTTGACCGTGAGCAGGTCGTGGTTGCCGTTGCTCATCATGAGCGCGTGGTGCGCGAGGAAGTCCTGTACGCCGAAGGTGCCGTCCCTGCCTTCGAACCAGGTGTTCCAGAGCGGCTGGCTCGTGCCGACGAACACGCCGTCGCCCGTGAAGACTTCGAAGTCCACGCCGCGATCGCCGAGGTGGTGCTGCGCGATCGCCCACGCGTTGTCTCCGGGCCCGTCGGTGAGGCCGCTGCCGCGGCTGTCGCCCGTGACGCCGAAGCTCCATGGCGCGCTCGACCCCGTCGTCGGTGCGGTCGCGATGTCGAAGGTGTTGCTCCAGTGTCCGGGGCCGCCGACGCGATAGTGGTAGGTCGTGTCGGGCGTGAGCCCGCAGATGTGGACCTCGTGTACGCGCTCGGCGCCCGCGCCCGAGGCCGCGCTGCTGTACGAGACGGTGTGCCCATCGTGGCGCGTGACGCCGGTGGTCGCGCCGTCGGCGGCCATCACGGCAGCCTGGTCCGTACCGATGAGCACCGACGACGCGAGCGTGTCGGCATCGGAGCGCCAGATCACCGTGACCGTCGTCGACGCCGGGCCCGACCACCCCACGTGAACGTGATCGTAGGTCGGCGTGGCGCCGAAGACGTCGCTGCTTCGTCGTGCATCGATCACGTGCGGCGTCGTGACCATGTACGTGCAGCCCTCCGGCATGTACGTGATCGAGGGCGTGGTCGGCGGCCCGCTGTCCGTGTTCGCGTCGTTCGGCGGTCCCGCGTCGGTCATCGCGGCGTCGCCGGTGGGGCCGGCATCGTTCCCGGGTTGGACCGGCGTGTCACAGGCCGTCACCGTCGCGGCACTGCAGAGAGAAAGAAGCATGGACGTGAGAAGGCCGCGCGTGTTCATGGTGCTCTCGTTCCTCTTGCCAGCGAGCTCGCGTCAGTGCGCGGTCAGCACGCCGATGCGCTCGCGCAGCGTGGTGTCGCGCTCGTGGGCTTGGTGTTGCGTCAGCTGCTGGCGTGCGGCGGCGTTGCCGATCGTGCCCAGTGCCTCGATGGCGCCTTCGCGGATGGCGCGCGTCGGGCTCGAGAGCATGCGCCCGATCTGCGGGACGGCGCTCGCGCCCTGGCTCTGCCCGAGGGCTTCGATCGCTTCGCGCACGACGATGGGCGACTCCGCCGGGTCGCGGATCACGCGGAGAAGAAAGGTACGCGCGTCGCTCGTCGAGAACGCGCCCATCGCCTCGACCGCGCGCAGGCGCACGGGCTGGATGACCTGCGGGTCGTCGTGTAGCGCGATGAGGATCGGAACGGCGCCCTCGCCGAGGGCTCGGATCTGCGCGAGCGTCGGCGTGTCCTCGAAGCCCGAGAGCATGGCCAGCATCGCGTCGCGGCTGGGCGTCGCCTGCGCGATCACGCTCGACGGCAGCACCAGCACGAGCGAGGCGAGAACGACGAAGAGAGAGGACCGCATCGGACGGATGAGCCTAACACACGAGCGCGCTATGCTCCGCGCGTGATCCTCCGGACGGAGACCGTCGAGCAGTCCATCGACGGCGACGAGCGCGGCGTGTTCGTGAAGGACGTCATCATGACGCCAGGACCGCACCCGCTCGGCATGGTCCGCAAGCGCCGCGTGGGAAAGAAGCCGAGCCGCGGCGTCGTGATGCTCGTGCACGGGTTCGGGCAGAACCGCTACACGTGGCACAGCACCAAGCGCTCGTTCGTGAACTACCTCGCCAGCGACGGATGGGACGTGTTCAACGTCGATCTGCGCGGCCACGGACGCAGCCGCCGCTTCGGTGCGCCGCGGCCGCGCATGCTCGACGAGTACATCCGCGAGGATCTCCCCGCCTTCGCCGAAGAAGCGATGCGGCTCTCGGGCGAGCGCTCCTTCTTCTTGGTCGGCCACTCGATGGGCGGGCTCATCAGCTACAGCGTCGCCGGCAGTTCGCTCAAGGCGCACACGCAGGGCGTCGTCACGATCGGATCGCCCTATCGATTCGGTCAGGGCTCCGCGCTCCTTCTCCTGTTGCGCGAGATGGCGGGCCTGGTCGGCTTCACGGGCGCGTTCGACGAGAACCTGGCGCTGCCCGTGCGCGCCGTCGGCAACCACTTCAAGAAGCGCGCGGCGTTCTGGGACTCACGGCTCTTGCCGATTCCCATCCGAGGCTGGCGTCCGGGCGGCGTGGAGCGTGAAGTGCTCGACGAGTACCTCGCGCGCACCTTCGAGCACACGAGCCTCAAGGTCGCGCTCGACATTTTCCGCGCCGGCCGCGAGCAGGGCTGGAAGAGCATGGACGGAATGATCGACTACGGCATGGCGTTCGAGATGCTGGATCGTCCATTGCTCGTCATCGCCGGTACCGAAGATCACCTCGCGCCGCCCAAGTCGGTGAAGCCCGCCTACGACGCGAGCCGCTCGAGCGACAAGACCTACCGCGCGTTTCCCTGCGGCCACATCGACATCGTGATCGGCCGCGAGGCGACCACGACGGTCTGGCCCTGCGTACTGACCTGGCTCGACGAGCGCGCCGAGCCCATGCGCATGGCAGCATCGCTCTAGCCATGGCCGACCCCGACACGGCGATCGTTCCGCGACGCGAGGCCGTCGAGCTCGAGCCGCTCGATCGCACCCAAGAGATCGGCAAGGCGATCTCCGCGCGCGCCGTGGAGCGAGCGCTCGGCGACGAGGCCTCCGACGAGGTGAAGCGGGCGCTCTCGGTCCAGCTCGCGCCCTGGGCCGAGCGCCTGGTGTCGATCCTCGACGACTTCCTCCGCATCCCGGGGACGAACATCAAGATCGGACTCGATCCGATCCTCGGACTGATTCCGGGCGTCGGTGATCTCGTCACCGGCGGCAGCTCGGCGGCGCTCTTGCTCCTCGCGCTCAAGGAACGCGTCCCCACGATCGCGCTGCTCCGGATGGTCATCAACATCGGCATCGACACGCTCGTCGGCGCCATCCCCATCGTCGGCGACGCGTTCGACTTCTTCTATCGGTCGAACCGGCAGAACCTCGACATCATCAAGCGCTACAAGTCCGATCCCAAGGCCGAGCCTACGCGCACGGACAAGGTGCTCGTCGGCGTCGGGTTCGCTCTGATCGCGCTCTCGATCATCTTGCCGCTCACCGTGGGGGCGGCGATCGGGGCGTGGATCACGACACTGCTCTCGAGCTGAGGAGCGACACGGCGCGCGTCGGCTCACCTCGCGATCTTGGTCACGATCGCGTTCGTCGAGCTCTGAGATCGGCGCGGTCACGCTGGGACGCTGCACGGTACACTCTGCGCCCTCGTGACCGAGCGCTTCGACAAGCGACTGCTCAAGCTCTTGCCCGTCGAGCGCTGGCCGACGCGTGAAGAGGCCGCGCGCTCGCGCTGGTTCTCGCCCGTTCGCATCGGTCCCATCGAGGCGCGCGATCGGACCTGGGTGCCGGCGATGGTGCCCTGGCGCGCGACGGACGATGGCTTCGTCACGGACCACGTGATCGATTGGTATCGGCGCTTCGCGCGCGGCAAGCCGGGCGTGATCGTCGTCGAGGCGACGGGGATTCGCGACGTGCCGAGCGGGCCGCTGCTCCGCGCGGGGCACGATCGCTACGTGGAAGGTCTCTCGCGGCTCGCGCGAACGGTGCACGAGGCGAGCGAGGGCGCGACGCGCGTGTTCGTCCAGCTGATCGACTTCCTCGCGATCAAGCGCCGCCCGCCGCGCGACAAGTTCATCGAGCGGTTTCTGGTCGTGGACGACGCGCTGCGTGCCCGGCTCGACACGCGCGAGGCCGACGTTCGCGCGCACCTCGTCGCGCTCGACGACGCTGCGCTGGCGAAGGTCCTCTCGGCGCGCGAGCTCGAGTCGATGCAGCAGGGCTACCGTGAGCGCGTGACCGATCTCCAGCTTCCACACGTCCGCGATCTTCCGCGCGCGCTCCCGCCGCTCTTCGCCGACGCGGCGCTGCGCGTTCGCGACGCAGGCTTCGACGGCGTCGAGCTCCACTACGCGCACGCCTACACGATGAGCTCGTTCCTGAGCCGACTGAACACGCGCGACGACGGCTACGGCGGCGATCGGCAAGGTCGCGTCCGACTGCCCCTCGAGGTCTTCGCCGCAGTCCGGCAGCGTGTGGGCACGGACTACGTGGTCGGCGCGCGCTTCCTCGGTGACGACGTCGTCGAAGGCGGAAGCCGCATCGACGATGCGTGCTTCTTCGCCGAGGCGTTCGCGCGCGCGGGGATGGACTTTCTCTCCGTCAGCAAGGGCGGTCGGTTCGAGGACGCGAAGCAACCGAAGGTCGGCGAGGCCGCGTACCCCTACACGGGCCCGAGCGGCGACGAGTGCATGCCGACGGTCCACATCGATCCGCCGGGGCCCTTCTCACGCAACGTGCCGCTCGCCGCGGCGATCCGCGCGCGCGTTCGCAGCGCAGGCTTCGACACACCCGTGGTGACGGCGGGTGGCATCGCGACGTTCGATCAGGCCGAGTCGATCCTCGCGCGCGGCGATGCCGACATCGTCGCGAGCGCGCGTCAGTCGCTCGCCGATCCCGACTGGCTCGAGAAAATCCGCCGAGGATCAGGCGACACGATCCGCCGCTGCCTCTTCACGAACTACTGCGAGGCGCTCGATCAGGCGCACAAGGAAGTGACCTGCCAGCGCTGGGATCGCGACGCGCTCGACACGGTGCCCATCGCCCAGCGCAGCAAGGACGGCAAGCGCCGCCTCGTCGCGCCCGGATGAGGCCTACTCGCTCGGATCGCTCGGGGTCGGCACGCGGGTGTGCTCGTAGGGGCAGTCCACGTGGGCGACGAACACGCGGCTCGGTGAGCTGAGGAACGTCGCGACGTCGGTCGATGCGCCGGCCGCGACGTGGACGTTCTGGACCTCGGGGCTCACGTCGGTGAACACGTGACAGTCCACCGCGAACGCGCAGCCGTTCGCGACGTGGACGGTGTGGTGGTAGCCGAAGCCCGTGTACACGGCCTGACCCGCGGCGCTCACGCAGTCGGGTCGATCTCCGACGGCCGTGCCTTGTCCGAGCGCGGTGCCCGCCGCGAGCGCGACGCACGACGCGAGCACGAGCGTCGGCCAACGAAGACTCTTCCAGTTCATCGTCATAGGGGCTCGCACATGTGAAGGACGCCGGGGACGACGTCGATATTCTCGATGCCGGGGATCGGTGTGCCCGTGCAGTGCAACGTCGCGGCGTGGCAGTCGCCGTCCGCCACGCAGAAGCGTCGGCATTGATAGCCGCCCGTCATGTCCGCCATCGCCGGGGCGCAGCCCAGGCTGGGGCCGCACGTGCCGAGCATCGGGGAGGTGGTACCGCATGCCACACCCTGGATGCCCATTCCGGTCGGGGCGACGCACTCGAAGAACGTCGCCATCGCGCCGCCGGGCGCCCTCGTGATGTTCACCTCGCAGCGGTCGCGGTTGGTGCAGCCTAGCTGACGCACCGGGTTGCATCCGATCACGCACGCCATGGTGCCGGCCGGCTGGTGGGGATCGTCGATCGCCGCGCAGAGCGG
Organism: Deltaproteobacteria bacterium; assembly: GCA_043750095.1. GTDB lineage: Bacteria > Myxococcota_A > Polyangia > Polyangiales > Sandaracinaceae > JBBSAT01. Next base: position 12,752 of record JAYVCF010000515.1, on the reverse strand, counting down.
CGTGGCCTCGATGTCGGTGCAGTCGCCGTTGGCCGTGCAGGGGCGACGACACACGCTGTCGGAGCCGCGATCGGTCGCGCAGATCTCTCCGCTCGCGCACTGGCTAACGGAGGTGCACTGGGTGCGAAGGCCGTAGGCGGTCGAGGGCGAGGCGGGATTGGCGCAGACACCGTGGCGACAGATCGAGTCGGCCACGCAGTCGGCGGCCGTCGTGCAGGGGTCCCAGCAGGTGAAGTCGCGGCACGTCTGCGTGGGGTCGGCACACAGGCGGCCGTCGCCACAGGGCGAGCTCGTGTGATCGAGCGGCTGATCGATGAAGCACTCGCCGCTCGTCTGAGTGGTCGCGCAGTGGAGCCCGCGGAGGCAGTCGCGCTGACTGACGCACTCGGCCTGGCAGCGCTGGGACATGCAAACGAGCGGAGGAGCACAGTCGCTGTTCACCTCGCAGACCGTGATCATGCCGGTGCCACTCTGGCAGCCAACGAGGAACGAAGAGAAAGCGGTGCAAGAGAGAAGGAGCAGAGAGGTTCGGAGGCCCATCGCTGCCGATCTTCCCGTGTGCGCGGCCCCGTGCCAAGGTCCCGCGCATGCGTTTCCGGACCTTTGCGCCCTTTCTGCTCTCTCTCGTCGTCGGAATTGCCTGCGGCGGGCCTCCGCCGGACGACGACCAGCGCGTTTCGGACGACACCACGGGTGACGACGCGGTCGCCGAGGCGCCTCCCGTCGACGAGGCGCCGACCGGCCCCTTGCCCGCGGGCGTAACGCCCACGCACTACGCGCTCGCGCTGCGCCTCGTGCCGAGCGAGGAGCGCTTCTCCGGATCGATCGACATCCGCGTGACGCTCGATCAGCCGACGACGCGGATCTGGATGCACGGCACGTCGCTCCACGTCGCGCGCGCGACGATCTCGCCAGGCATGGAGGCTGCGGCCGCCGACACGGCGATCGATGCGCGCTGGGAGCCCTCGGATCACGAGGGAGTGGACGCGCTCCGCTTCGACACCGCGGTCGGGCCGGGCAACGCGACCATCCACATCGAGTACGACGCACCCTTCGATCGGCAGCTCAAGGGCCTCTATCGTGTGGACGTCGGAGACGATCACTACGCCTTCACCCAGTTCGAGGCGACGAGCGCGCGCTACGCATTCCCCGGCTTCGACGAGCCGCGCTTCAAGACGCCCTTCGACGTGTCGCTCGACGTGCTCGCGAGCGATCACGCCGTCAGCAACGGCAGCATCCTGGGCACGGCCCCGCTCGACGGCGGCATGCAGCGCATCACGTTCAACACGACCGCGGCCTTGCCGACCTATCTGCTCGCGATCGCGGTCGGCCCGCTCGACATCGTGGAAGCACCGGCGATCCCGCCCAACGACGTGCGCACGCATGCGCTCCCGCTTCGTGGTGTGGCCGCGCGCGGTCGTGGCCCCGAGCTCGCGTACGCGCTCGAGCACACGCCCGAGATCGTCGCCTCGCTCGAGCGCTACTTCGGCATCGAGTATCCGTACGAGAAGCTCGACATCATCGCCGTCCCCGACTTCGCCTCGGGCGCGATGGAGAACGCGGGCGCGATCACCTTTCGCGAGACGTTGCTCTTGCTCGGCGCGCACGCGCCCGAGGACCAGGTGCGCGCGTTCACGAACGTGATGGCGCACGAGCTCGCCCATCATTGGTTCGGTGATCTCGTCACCATGCCCTGGTGGGACGACATCTGGTTGAACGAGGCGTTCGCGACGTGGATGGCGACGCGCGTGGTGCGTGAGGTCGCGCCCGAGCAGCACGCGGAGCTCTCGGCGCTCACGGGCGTCCATGGCGCGATGGGTGCGGACTCGCTCGCGGCAGCGCGCCAGATCCGTCAGCCGGTCGAGACGGAAGACGACATCCGCAACGCGTTCGACTCGATCACCTACCAGAAGGGCGGCGCCGTCCTCGCGATGTTCGAGCGCTGGATCGGAGCCGACACCTTCCGCGATGGAATCCGCGCGTACTTGCGCGATCACCGCTTCGGCACGGCGCGCAGCGAAGACCTGATGGCCGCGCTCGCCCAGACCTCGGGGCGCGACGTGGGCACGCCCTTCCTCTCCTTCCTCGAGCAGCCGGGGCTTCCGCTCGTGGGCGCGAACCTGTCGTGCGGGGAGGGCGGTCAGTTCGTCGATCTCACGCAGCGTCGCTTCACGCCGACCGGATCCGAGATCGCGTCGGAGGGAACGCTCTGGTCGATCCCGGTCTGCATCCGCTACGGGCGGGGTCGCACGACGGCCGAGGTCTGCACGCTCCTCAACGGTGCGTCGGCGCGGCTGCCGATCCCCGGTGACGCCTGTCCCGACTGGATCTTCCCGAACGCGGACGCCGCCGGCTACTACCGGTACTCGCTCGCGCCCGAAGATCTGAGCGCGTTGATGGCGCACGGGCTTCGCTCGCTGACGCCCGCCGAGCGGCTCAGCCTCGCGAACAACCTGCGCGCGGCGTATGTGTCGGGCGCGCTGCCGGCCGCGGACGTTCTCACGGCGAGTCAGACGCTCGCGGCCGACGACACACGGCTGGTGGCGATCGAGCCGATGGGCCTCTTCATGGCGCTCGTGGACGACCTCGCCCCGAGTGACCGTCAGGATGATGCGCGCGCCTTCGTTCGCTCCGTGTACGCGTCACGCCTCACGCGCCTCGGATGGACTGCGCGCGCACACGACGATGGCGACACGCGCCTGCTGCGTCGGGATCTCGCGAGCTTCATGGTGCGGGTCGGACGCGACCCCGCGACGCGAACGCGCGCTGCGGCGCTGGGCAGGACCTATCTCGGGTTCGGAGGAAACGGCGAGATCCACGCCGACGCGCTCGAGCCGACGCTGGTGGCGACGGCGCTGATCGCCGCGGTGAACGAGCCCCACGACGGCGCGGCGAACACGCCCTTCTTCGACGCGCTCGTCGAGCGACTGGTCGCAACGAGCGACGCGATCTTGCGCGCGAACCTGCTCGCAGCGATCGGCTCGGTGGAAGATCCGGGGCTCGCTGCGCGCGCGCTCGCGCTCGGCGCCGATCCACGCCTTCGCGTGAACGAGGTGATGGCGCCGCTCGGTGGGCAGATCGAGACACCCGAGGGCCGCGAGCGAGCGTGGACCTGGGCCGACACGGGGCTCGACGCGATCCTCGCGCGCGTGGCGACGACGCGTGGCGGCTACATGCCGCTCTTGTTCGCCGGCTTCTGCGACACCACGCATCGCGATGCGGTGGAGGCGTTCTTCACGCCGCGCTTGTCCGCGCTTCCAGGCTCGCCGCGGAACCTCCGCGTCGCGCTCGAAGCGATCACGCTCTGCGCGGCACGCGTGGACGCGCAGCGAGCAAGCGCGGTCTCGTTCCTCGACGCGCATCCGGCGCACGCGGCGCACGGCGCGCGGCACTGAGCTGGCGCCGCGCGTCGCGCCGGATCATCACGGGACGCAGGGTCGCGTGGGCCGGTTTCGCATGACGGGGCTCGAACCGCAGTGTCGGCCCAGCCGTCGCGGCCCGCGCGAGCTCTCTTCGCGGCGAGTTATTCCTCGTTCGACGAGGCCCAGGTGCGGCGTCGCGCGACGTTCCGGACGAGCGCGCGCAGTTCGGCGAGCGAGGCACCCTCGATCTGCCGATCACGCACCAGGTCCAGCTCGATCCCGAGTGCCGCGCAGACCTCGCGCAGCGCCTCGCGCGCAGCCTCGATGCCGGACGCTTCGCCCCTGCGCTCGCCTCGCGCCTCCCCTCGCGCTTCGCCTCGCGCTTCGCCTCGCGCCTCCGCTTTGGCCTCGAGCCGCGCGACGAGGTCGGGGCGCCGATGCTCGATCGCGGCGAGCACCGCTTGATCGGCGAGCGTCGCGTCGAGCAGGGTGCGAACCGCAAGCGCGGGCGACAGGCACGCCTCCTCGATCACCTCGTCGTTGTGCATCGGGCGCCAGCGACCCATGCGGCGGTCCCACTCGAGCACGCGCTCACGCTTCACGACGAGCGCGAACACGCGCCGAACGCCCCGCCGCGAGAGCTCGCGCGCCTTCCTCGTAGGCACTGCGAGCGCCTGCTTGCTGACGACCTCGAACGCGATCAGCTCGAGGCGGCGCCCTCCCGTGTCGGGATCGGGCCCCTCGGGGTACACGCTGACGTCCGGTGCGAAGTCACTGTCCAAGCTCGTGCGGGTGAGCATGTCCACGGTCGCGACGAAGCCAGGTGCCGTGTGCGCTCCGAGGACGTAGGCGAGCGCGGCATGCCGGCGCGCGTGGGGTGGATCGGCGCCCGGGACCATCAGGACCTGGCCCTCGAGGATCTCGACCCCCGACTCGGGCATGACCATCCGGTCGTCGATCGCGGGGCTCTCGCGTCGTGAGCGCGCTCGGGACATCGCATTGGGATTGTACGGCATCGCCGCCTCCGACCGTAGGACGTCGGAGGCAGTAGAGAACTGACGCTCGGCGGAACGCGACGATCGCCGTCGCCGCCGACGTGCGCGTCACGCCAGCCGTCGACGCTCGCGCCAGGCCTTGCCCGCGGCGAGCCCCAGCTGCTCGAGCCCTGGCGCGATCGCGCCCTCCATCGTCCCGTAGAACACTTCGCGCGCGAGCGCCGCGTCGTCCACGCCGAGCGCCTTCTCGTCGTCGGAGAGCGCGCGGAACGGAGGCTTGGGCGCGAGCTCTTCCTCGATCACCGCGAACCCGTGCACGAGGTAGCGCTCGATCCCGGCCTGCGCCTCGGGATGCGCATCGAGCCAGGAACGCCACGCCGCGACGTAGTGGAAGCCGAACTGTCCGTGCAGCACCTCGTCGGCGAGGAGGCGGCGCGCCACGTCGCGCATGAAGGGATCGGTCGTGCGATCGAGGGCCGCGACGAAGCGCGCGCACGCGACCATCTCCGACATGCACGTCGTGTAGATCACGTTGCGGAGCGCGCGCTCCTGCCGGCTCACGCCTTCGTGTCGGGCGAGCGGCTCGACGTCGAACACGGCTTCGACTTCAGGTGCAGCACCGATGGCGCTGAGGACCTCGGCGCACGTCGCCGTGTGGCGCAGCTCGTCTTGCGCCATGCGCATCATCACGACCTTGGCGTCGAGCGTCGCGTTGGCCTCGAAGAGCTGCTGCGCGAGCTGCGAGAACACCATGCTCGACCGGTGCTCGAAGGCCATGCGCTGCGACCACTGCGTCTGGAGCGACGCGATTGCCGCGGGGTCCCACTTCGCTGCATCGAACGTGTGCCCTCCGCGCGGGATGCGCTGCAGCGCCTGATCGATCGCGGCATGCTCGGCCGCCAGCGGCGTGCCCGAGGAGACGACCGTCAGCGTGCTCACGCGCGTGCCGGAAGATCCGGCGGGAAGAGCGGGCCGACCGCCGCGCAGCCGCACGTCACGACACGATCGCCGGGGCAGAAGGGCAGGCCGGCGTCGCCCGCGGTGAGCCCACACGTGCACGTCGTGCAGTCGAAGAACGCGTCGATGTCACCGCCGGCATCCGCGAGGGGCGTCGCGGAGTCGATCGCCCTCGCCGCGTCCGCAGCCGCCGCGTCCGGGGGCGTCGCCCCCGTGTCGTTCGCTGGACCCGTCGCGGTGCCGCAACCGATCGGGCCACCGAGCGTGCCGAGGAGCGCGAGCGCGCGCGCGAAGCGGACGTAGTGCGGGTCGTTCATGACGAGCTCCTCGAGGGATGCCCCATGGTACGGCCGAGGGGCGTTTCGCGCGAGACGCCGACGCACGGGGATGCGAGTCTCCCGCTGCCATGGACGATCGCGGAAGTCGGACGGCTCGGATGGTCGCGCGTTTCCGAGCGCTGGGAGCCGAGCAGCATCGCGCGTTCTTCTCGGATCCCTGGGCCGCCTCCTTCGCCGACGAGGTCGCCATCGCCGACGCCGATCGCTACATCGAGGTGCACCCGTTCAGCACGCTCTACATGGCGCTGCGCACGGCGACCTTCGACGACGAGGTACGCCGCGCGATCCGCGACGGCATCACCCAGATCGTGATCCTCGGCGCGGGGCTCGACACGCGCGCGGCACGGCTCGCCGCGTCGGGCGTTCGATTCTTCGAGGTGGACTTCGCCGCGACGCAGAACGACAAGCGCGCGCGCCTCGCGCAGATCGCCGGCTATCCGGTCGACGCGGCGAGCTATGTCTCGTGCGACTTCGAGCGCGAGGACTTCCTCGATCGGCTCGCGCTCGCCGGTCATCGCGCGAGCGAGCCCTCGCTCGTGATCTGGGAAGGCGTGGTCTATTATCTGACGGAAGCCGCCGTACGCGCGACGTGCACACGCATCGCGCGCGGGTGCCATCCCGCGACACGCCTGGCGCTGGACATCCTCGGCAAGCGCTTCGCGCGCGGTGAGATGCGCGATCCCGACGACCAGCGTGCGCACGAGCTCGTCTCCGAGATGGGCGAGCCCATCCGGTTCGGGATCGACGATCCGCTGCCGCTCCTCTACGAGTGTGGCTTCCGCTCGGTGGACGTGCGCAGCTTCGACGAGATCGCACTCCGCTACACCGGCACCTACCAGCGCGAGCGCAAGATGCGCTTCCAGCACGTCGTGCTCACGAGCGTCACGCCATGAAGACCCGCCACTGGTTGATGAAGAGCGAGCCGGACGTCTACTCGATCGACGATCTCTCTCGCGACGGGCACACGACGTGGGAGGGCGTCCGCAACTTCACCGCGCGCAACTTCATGCGCGACGCAATGTTGGTCGGCGACCTCGTCCTCTACTACCACTCGAACGCGGAGCCCTCGGGCATCGCGGGCGTCGCCCGAGTCCACAAGCTCGCGTACGCCGACGCTACCCAGTTCGATAAGAAGAGCGAGTACTACGATCCGACTGCGAAGAAGGACGATCCGCGCTGGGTCATGGTCGAGGTCGCCTTCGTCGAGAAGTTCGCGACCTTCGTCTCGCTCGAAGCGCTGAAGAAGGACAAGGCTCTCAAGCAGATGCTCGTGGTGCAGAAGGGCCAGCGTCTGAGCGTGCAGCCCGTGGAGAAGAAGCACTTCGATCGCGTGATGGCGCTCGCCCAGAGGAAGTGATGCTCGGCTCGGACCGTGAGATCTCCTGCGGGCTCGCCATCGCGCTGATCGTCGTCGTCGCGCTGGTGTCGCTCGCGCCCGTCGCCAGCTGGATGACGCGGCCAGCCGCCGTGAACGCAAGGCCGGGCGATCCCTATCGCGCCGCGCCGCCCGCATCGGTCGCTCGCTCGCGCTCGGCGCGGCTCGTCGCGCCGTTGGTCGGGCTGGCCGCGGTGGGGCTCATTCTCTCGGTGCCGATCGAGCTCGCGCTGATGTTGTTCTCGGCGATGTCGCTCGCGGGACCGGGCGACGAGACCGCGAGCGCGTTCGACCTCCTCGCCGCGGTCGTTGCGCTCGTCGTCGGGCCGGCGCTCGTCGTGGTCGCGCGGCGGCTCGGGTCGGGCGCGCCGACGACGCGGATCAACTCCGCTGCGGCCGCCGTGCTCGCCTTCGCGCTCGCGGGCGGCTCGGCTCTCGCGACCGCCTACGCTCCGAACGATCGTCCGTTGTCGGTCGCGCTCGGTGTCCTGGTCGCGCTCGTCGGTGTCGCGCTCGCGGCCTGCATCCTCTCCGTGCGTGAGCCGCCGCGCGACCATGCCGCACTGCTCGTCGCGACGCAGCGAATCGCGGGCTCCACGATCCTGCTCGCGCTCCTGCTCTCGGTCGGCACGGTTCTCATCGCCATGATCGCCGACGAGCTCGGTGACCGTGCATCGAGCCGAGGCTACGACCTCGACTGGTACGCGCAGATGCAGCCGATCGCGTGGATCGCCGTGGGAGCTTGTGCCGTCGGCGTTCTCGTCGCGGCCGCGGTCGCGTTCGTCGCCGTTCGCGCGTCGCGTTCCCTGGCCCGAGAGCGCGCGATTCGCGTGACGTAGCGCTTCTTCGCGATGCCTCGGGGTGGATTGCCCGTACCATGGGCGGCGCGAGGAGGACCCATGAAGAAGAACCCGATCCTGGCCGCAGTCCTGAACTTCCTGCTCTTCGGCGGAGGCACCGTCTACGTCGGAAAGCGCGTCGGCGTCGGTCTGATCATGACGCTGGGCGGCACGGTCGCGCAGGTCGCCGAGATCTTGATCTCGCCGCCCGTCTACAACCTCGCGCCGACGATCTGGCCTTTCCTTCTCGGCGGCCTGGTCGTGCTCAAGCTCGGCCTCGCGATGGACGCGTACCGCGAAGCGCAATCCGTCAACTGACGCGCGCGCGGATCAGGGACTGACGATCCGCATCACGTTGCCGAACACGCACGCGACGTAGACGTTGCCGGCCGCGTCTTCGCCGAACGATGCGGGGTTCGCGCAGGTCCCGTCGACCTCGGTGAACACGTGTGGGTCGCGCGCGATGCCGCCGCAGTAGCGGAAGCCACCGATCTGCGAAGTCACTTCTTCGGCGAAGAGGTAGGTCCCCCAGAGCGCGGGGATCGCGCTTCCTCGGTACACCACGCCGCCGCTGATCGAGGCGCTGCCGCCCGTCGCGAAGAAGCTGCCCGAGTGGGAGTACTCGAAGATCGGTGCGTGCCGCGGCGTGAGCGCTGCGCAGTTGCCGCCGCCGTAGTTGTGCGTGCCCTCGCAGACGTTCCAGCCGTAGTTGTCGCCACCCATCGCGTCGGTGTCGACGCTCACCTCTTCCCAGAGGTTCTGCCCCACGTCGCCGATGAAGAGCGCGCCCGTGAGGCGATCGAACGAGAAGCGCCAGGGGTTGCGCAGCCCGTACGCGTAGATCTCGGGAAGGCCGCCGCCGGCGGCGAACGGGTTGGTGGCGGGCGACTGGTAGGTCGTGATGGTCGGGTCCACGCGAATGCGGAGGATCTTCCCGTAGAGCGTCGAGGTGTCCTGGCCGTGCATCTGCGGGTCACCGCCGCTGCCCCCGTCGCCGGTGCCGATGTAGAGCAGGCCGTCCGGTCCGAACACGAGGTTGCCGCCGTTGTGGTTCGGATAGAGGTCGCCGGTGAGCGTGAGGATCGGAGTGACGGTTGGATCGGCGGCGTTCGGGTTGGCCGCGGATCGGTGACCCACCGCGACGACGTTGGTGCTCCCGCCGACCGGCGCGTAGTAGACGTAGAAGAGACCGTTGGTCGCGTAGCCGGGATGGAACGCGAGGCCCAAGAGCCCCTGCTCGCTCGATCCCGTGGCGCCGCCCGCGACGGACGTGAGGTCGAGGAAGACGCCTCCGTTCGATCCGTCGGCGTGCATGATCTGGATCCGTGCGCGGTGCTCGACGACGTAGAGGTCCGTCGATCCGGGAACGGCGACGACGGCCACCGGGCCGCGGAAGGTGCCCGAGACAGCCACGAGGCGCAGCGTCGGGTAGCTGGTGAGCTCGCAGCCGCTCGTGCCGCCGTCAGGCGGGGCGAAGGCATCCACCGCGACGAACGCATCGGGCGGGACGAAGGCATCGGTCGCGACGAATGCGTCGAGACCGGTCGCGGCGTCCATGCCGCCGCTGTCGACGGGCGTGATGCCGGTGTCGGGGCGATTCGCGTCGCCAGCTCCCGCGTCGAACGAGCCCGCGTCTCCGCGTCCCGAGTCGATCGGGCCCGGACCGGTGTCCGTGGTGTGCATGCCGCTTCCGTCCGTGCAGCCGACGGCGAGTGACGTGAGCGCGAAGATGGCGGCGAGGAGAGTCGAGCGCGTCATGGCCCGGAGGATGAGCGGGAATCGGCCACGGCACCAGCCCGGAGGGCCCGTCAGCGTTCGCAGCCGAGCTCGAGGCTCGCGAAGAACGGATCCGCGACCGCCGCGGTGCCGTGCGCGGCGACCACTTCCATGAGCACCAGCGCGTGCGTGTCGGCCGCGACCAGGAACGCGACCTCGTCGCCGTCGGAATCCGCGCGCGTGATCGCGAGGCGCCGTGCCACGTGATCACCCATCGCCACGGGTCGATCGCGCAGCACCGTCTGGCCTCGGATCAGGCCGTCCGCGAGCCGGTTCACCGCGGAAGAGGGCTCGACCTCGGTGCCGTCGATCGGCCGGTAGATCACCACGCGATAGAGGCCCGCGGCGCTCGTCGCGCGCACGACCACGCGCTCGAAGCCTGCTTCGTCCTCCTCGCGCTCGCCCTCGTCGGCGCGCACGGGCATCACGAAGCCGACGCCGCTGTCGCGATGCACGTAGCGCGCCGCGTCGCCCTCGCGCGGCTCGAAGCGGACGCCGATTGAGGACGGAGAGAACGGAGACGATGCGCACGCGGCCAGCGCGAGCGCCGCGACCGCGAGCGTACGCATCCCCCTCTCTACTTTTTCACGAGGGAAAGTGCTCGGCAGCGCCGAGCCGTCATTTTTTCACGTCGCCGCGCGCGAAGATGCTCGCGACGAAGCTCAGCACGTCCTTCGCGCTCGCCTCGTTGTACCCGTAGTACTTGATGAGGCGATCCTTGATGACGTCGATCTTGTCCTGCGTCTCCTTGTCGATCACGTTCGACACGAAGCTCGAGAGCTTGATCGAGTCCTTCTGGTCCTCGAAGAGCTTCATCTCGAGCGCACGACGCAGCCGGTCGTTGGAGTCGTAGGTGAACTTCTTCCCCTCGATCGCCAGCGCACCGATGTAGTTCATGATCTCGCGCCGGAAGTCTTCCTTGCGCGACTCGGGGATGTCGATCTTCTCTTCGATCGATCGCATGAGCCGATCGTCCGGCTCCTCGTCGCGCCCCGTGTAGCGGTTCTTGACCTTCTCCTTGAGCGTGTAGGCGCGGACGTTGTCGATGTAGTTCGCGCTGAGCCGCGAGATGGCCTCCTCGTCGGCCGAGATGGCGCGCTGCACCTCGTTCTTCACGATCTCTTCGTACTCGTTCTTCACGATGCCGATGAGCTCTTGGTAGCGCTTGCGCGTGTCACCGTCGGCGATGAGCGAGTGGTGCGCGAGGCCCTTCTCCAACTCGTTCATCACCATGAACGGGTTGATGTAGCCCTCGACGCCGTCCTTCACGAGCGCGTTGGAGATCTTGTCCTGGATGTAGCGCGGCGAGATGCCATCGAGGCCCTCGCGCGCCGACTCCTTCCTGAGCTCCTTCACGTTGTCCTGCGTGAAGCCGGGCAGCGTCTTGCCGTCATAGAGCTTCATCTTCTGCAAGAGCGAGAGCTGGTGCTTCTTGGGCTCGCTGAGCCGCGTCAGCACGGCCCACATGGAAGCGACCTCCAGCGTGTGCGGCGCCACGTGCTTGCCGCGCAGGCGATCGCCGCCGAACTCCTTCTTGTAGATGCGGACTTCCTCGCCGACCTTCGTGATGTAGGGCACGTCGATCTTGATCGTTCGATCGCGCAGCGCCTCCATGAACTCGTTCTCGAGGAGCTTCTGGTACTCGGCCTCGTTGGTGTGGCCGAGGATCACCTCGTCGATGTCGGTCTGCGCGAACTTCTTCGGCTTGATCTTGCGCTCTTGGGTGGCGCCGAGCAGGTCGTACAAGAAGGCCACGTCGAGCTTGAGGATCTCGACGAACTCGATGATGCCGCGGTTGGCGACGTTGAACTCGCCGTCGAAGTTGAACGCGCGCGGGTCGCTGTCCGATCCGTACTCGGCGATCTTTCGGTAGTTGATGTCGCCCGTGAGCTCGGTCGAGTCCTGGTTCTTCTCGTCCTTGGGCTGGAACGTGCCGATGCCCACGCGATCCTTCTCGCTCAAGAGCAAGCGGCGCACGCGGATGTGCTTCTGGATGAGCTGGGCCCAGTCGCCGCCGTACTTGTCGAGCAGGTTCTTGAAGATGAAGCGACACGACGGATTGATCGTGCCGTCGACCTTCACCGTGAAGCGATCGTTGCCGAGTCCGAGATCCTTGATGGCCTTCTCGCGCCACTCCTCGGGGATGAGCTTGAGCGGCTCCTCGTTCATCGGGCAGGGCATCTCGTCTGCGTCCGCGGCCAGGCCCGTGTCCTTGAGGTTCACCCACTTGTACGTGTAGAGGGCGCCCTCGGGCAGGCGCGAGTAGCGCTCGGCGCCCTTCTTCAAGAGCCGCGCGATGGTGCTCTTGCTCGAGCCGACGGGGCCGTGGAGCAGAATGATCCGCTTCTCGGGGCCGTAGCCGAGCGCCGCGGCTTCCAGCGTGTTCACCAGACGCATCAGCGGGATGTCGAGCCCGAAGATCGCGTCCTTGCCGCCTTCGAGCGGGTCTTGGAAGAACGGGTAGCGCACGAGGCGCTTCTTGTTGTCGATGTACTCTTCTTCGCCGTACGACACGATCATGTCGTGCAGGCGCTGGAAGGCGTTGCGTGTGATCTGCGGCTTCTCGCGAACGATCCGCAGGTACTCCTCGAACGAGCCTTCCCACGAGAGATCGCGGTAGCTCGCGTAGTCCTGCAGGGCCCCGATGCGCGCGACGAGGCTGTCCTCTTTCATCGCCATGAACGCTTCCTTGTCGATGGGTTCATGCCGAAAGGTACCACGCGGCCAGAGGCGTCGAAGACGCGATTACCACGCGACGATCGTGGACGGTTCAGCGCCGTGCGAGCTCGGCGCGCAGTCGAGCGATCTCGGCCTCGGCGACCTCGAGTGACTCCTCGCTGGTCGGTAGCGGCGTCCCGTCGGGAAGGATCCAACGCAGCGACGGCGCGGGCAGGCCGTAGAGGGGAAGCGGGCGCACGCCGAGAGCCATGTTCATCTGGTGCGCGGGTAGGTCGCCGCGCGCGTCGGGTTGTTTCGGGATGTAGCTCTGCGTCGCGCGATCGAGCTCCCAGCCCTCCAGCGTCGCCGTGAACGGCTCGAACACGAAGTACTCCGGCAGGCGCCACACCCGCGCGTAGATGTCCTTCTTGCGGCCGCGATCCTCGCGCTCG
>JAYVCF010000514.1:0-7545 GCA_043750095.1 Deltaproteobacteria bacterium | reverse complement strand
CGCCCGTGCCGACGAGCTCGGTGAGGATCGGGAGCGCTTCGTCCACGGCTCGCTCGCGTGGAGGATCGTAGATCTCGAACTGCCGCACGGTATCGAAGCCTTGAAAGAAGCCGTCGACGCGCTGGAAGTAGTTCGTGGCCATCACCGCGGCGCTGCGGTAGCCGATCCCGCCGAGGATCTCGGCGACGGTCTGGTTCACCGGCATCAGGGATGGCCAGAGGTACTCGGGGCCCCAGGCGATCTCCGACGGATAGAGGCCCGTCCACATGCCCGGGATCGATCGCAGCGATCGTGACGACGAGGGGATCGCGCCCGTGAGCTCGACCGCCGTGGCCGCGAACGCATCGATGTGCGGAGAGGTCGCGCGCTCGTAGCCGTTGATGCCGAGGTGATCGCGCCGAAGGGCGTCGATGGTGACGACGATGATGTTCGGCTGCGGAATCGACTGCGGGCGCGTCCCGAAGTGTCCGTCGCCGCGCGGCACCACGTCGGGTGATCCGTCGCCGGCGAAGCAGTCCGCGTCGAGCCCATCGCCCGGCGCGTCGGGCGCCCCCGGATACACGCGTGCGTCGTGATCGTCGCAGTCGCCACCCCCGAAGGTCGCGGTGAAGCCGTCGTGATCGCGATCGGCGCGCGACGCGTAGAAGCGAACGAGTCGCCCACCGATCAGCGAGCGCTGCTCGACCACGCTGCGAACACGGTTGCCGGTCCACGCGCCGGCGCCCGTGCCGTACGTCGCGGCGGCGAGGAAGAACGCGGCGAGGATCGCGAGCACGACGAGGGTCGCGACGAGGGCGAGCCCGCGGGTCGTGCGTCGGCGCGCGGTGCCGAGGACCAGCCCGATGCTCGCGACGAAGCAGACGACCGCGATCGGGATCGCCACGAAGAGATCGTCATCGACACCCGCGAGCACATCCGTGCGCGCGAGCACGACGAGCACGACGATCCCGGTGGGTACGATGCATGCGAGCAAGGTGGCGAACGTCGCGAAGCGCCCGAGCAGCGCCGCGAGCGGCAAGAGAAGGAGGCGCAAGAGCGCATACACGACGAACGAGATCGCGATCAGCGCGAGGACGAGCCCCGCGAGCGCGTAGCCCGCCAGGTCCTGGCGGTGAAAGCGCGTCGCGAAGTCGCCGTACGCGCGCACCACGACGTAGAACGAAAAGCTCAGCGTGCCGACCCACGCGAGCGGCTGCGTGAAGCGCTCGGCATCGGCGCGAATCCATCGTGAGGGCGAGCCGTAGAAGGCGCGGACCCCGGAGAGGAACGGCGACGCGCGCAGGAGCGCGAGCACGAGGCCCAGCACCACCCCGAGCGCGAGGCCCACGGGCGCGACGAACGCGAGGAGATCGAGCGCGGAGACGAAGAGCTCGCCCGGTGAGACGCGAACGGCGCTGCCGAGGGACGCCGCGCGGGCGATGTCGTAGAGCCCCGCGAGCACGGCCCCGAGCACGCAGCCGAGAACCATCTCGGGCAGCGCGCGCTCGGGCGTCTCGGGCCAGAATGCCGCCTCGCCCTTCGAACGCCCGGTCGCCACGTGAGCCGAACGCATACCACCGTGCGGGGCGGGGAGAAAAGCCCAAGAGGAAAGCCCAAGAGAGAAGGCCGTGGCCGCGCCGCGTCTCAACGCACGGCGCGGCCCGGTTTCATCCCTCGGTTGTCAGCTCGCCTGGCTGGGCTCGGTGACGAGCCTGCGCGACGTCCCGCGAGCGCGCTTGGCGGCCGGTCGCGCCTTCTTGGCCTTCGCCCCGGCCTTCGCCGCCATGCTGGCGCGCGAGAGCTCGCGCTCGATCCGGCTGAGGCGCGCGTGCACGGTCTCGTGGGCGCGCGCGAGCGCTTCATCGGCGAGCTTGAGGGCGGCGCGCTCGATGCCGCGCGGCGAGCTGAGGCGAGTGACCTCGGCGCGAACGGCGTCACGTTGGCTGACGATGTAGCTCTGCCAGTCGTTCGCCTCGGAGACGAACGCCCGACGGGTGCGGGTGACGAGCGCGAGGCTCTCGCGGCTGAGGTGAGTCCGGGTATCGTCGATTCGGTCGATCAGGGTGGCCATGATTTTCGGTCCTCCTGAGCGAGAGATGGCACGCTTGACGCGTCGCGTCAAACGTTCTTGCGGTCGCGATCATCCCCAGCTCGTCCACTCCGTCCCGTCCGGCTCCGCCGCCGCCTTCCGCGCCTGCGTGCTCGCGAAGTACGCGGGCTTGCGCGCTCGCATCACTGCGCCGAGCGGGCGGTGCTCGACCAGCGCGTGCCAGGGATCGAACGAGGCCGCCTCGATGAACGCGTCGAGCGCATCGCGCTTGTTCGGATCGGCGCTCGCCGGCTCGAACGTGAGCGTCCCGAGCGGTACCCATGGCGTGGCCCACTCCACGTCGGAGCGCTCGATGGGCGTCTCCGCCTCGCTCGTGAAGAACTGCGCACGCAGCTCGAAGCGCAGCGCGTGCTTGGCATTCCGCGCGAGCGCCTCGTCGCGCAGATAGTCCTTGTCTGTGCCCGCGCGCGCGCCGGCGTCGTGCTCGTGCAGAGGCGCGAGCGAGAGCCGAGCCGCATACGGACCGAACGCGATCGCCGCGCACGTGAAGTACGAGAGATCGAGCAGCGTGCCGCGCTTGCCCGTCACCATCTTCAGCACGCGAGCGATGAGGCCGAGCGCCGAGAAGAAGCCGAGCGCACCGATGAGCTTCTGCGGGAGCTTCTTCGGGTCCTTGCCCGCGCGCACGACGGCCATGAACTCGTCCACGCTTCGGAACGCGAGCTTGCTGACGTCGATGAGCAAGAAATCCTGCGTGCGCGCCTCACCGAGCACCTTCTTTCCGTCGACATCGAGGACCTTGAGCGCGAAGCCGCGAAGGTCAGGCTCGCGATCTCGCTGGAAGCGGGCCGCGCCGTTGGAGAAGCGCACGTACGCGTGATGCGCGCCCGGCTTGGCGAACAGGCCCTGCTTGGCGTGCTCGGGAAGATCGCTGCGCACTTCCAGCGTGGCGCGTACACCGACATGGCGCTTCGGATGCAGCGCGCGATGCTTCGCCGTGCCGCCATCGCGCTCTGCCGCCATCGCCGCGAGCTCGGCACCGATCTTCTCGAACTCGGCCTCCTCCCCGGGTGCAATGACCTCTTTCCAATCGCGGCTCGGCGTCGTCATGGGCGCTGTTATGGCACGGTCGACGGCATCGCGCGCCAGAGGTAGACCGTCCCGCGAACATGGCGCGCAAGCTCTTCGGGACCGATGGAATTCGTGGCGTCGCGAACCAGGGCGCGATGACGCCGGAGATCGCGTTCCGGATCGGCGCGGCGATCGTCCATCAGCTGAAGCAGCGCGTGAAGCACCCGCCGCGCGTGGTGATCGGCAAGGACACGCGCCTCTCGGGCTACTTGCTGGAGACCGCGCTCGCGTCGGGCGTGTGCGCCTGGGGTGGGCGCGTGATGCTGAGCGGGCCGATGCCGACGCCGGCCATCGCGCACCTCACGACCAGCATGCGCGCGGACGCCGGCGTGGTGATCAGCGCGTCCCACAACCCGTATCCCGACAACGGCATCAAGATCTTCGCGAGCGACGGCTTCAAGCTCCCGGACGAAGCCGAAGAAGAGCTCGAGCGACTGATCGAGAGCGACGCGCTCGACAAGGATCGGCCGACGGGCGGAGACGTGGGCGCGGCAGAGCGGCTCGACGACGCGGGCGGGCGCTACGTCGCGTTCGTGAAGCAGACGTTCCCGAGCGACCTGACGCTCGAGGGGCTCACGATCGTGCTCGATGCGGCGCACGGCGCGGCGTATCGCGTCGCGCCCGCGGTGTTCCGTGAGCTCGGTGCCACCGTGCACACGATCGGCGTCTCGCCCGATGGACGAAACATCAACGCCGCCTGCGGCGCGGTGCATCCGAACGCATGCGCGAACGAGGTGCTGCGGGTAGGGGCGAACCTCGGCGTCGCGCTCGACGGCGATGCGGATCGCGTGATCGTGATCGACGAGAAGGGCCGCGAGGTCGACGGCGACGTCGTGATGGCGCTCTGCGCGACGCGCATGCTGCGCGAAGGAAAGCTGCGCGGCGGCGCGCTCGTCGCGACGGTGATGAGCAACCTCGGGCTCGAGCGCGCGATCGAGCTCGCGGGCGGAAAGCTGGTGCGCACGGCCGTGGGCGACCGCTACGTCGTCGAAGAGATGCGGCGCGGCGGGTACAACTTCGGCGGCGAGCAGTCCGGCCACATGGTGTTCCTCGATCACGCCTCCACGGGCGATGGCCTCGTCGCGGCGCTGCAGGTGCTCGCGGTGATGCTGCGTGCCGGTCGGCCTCTCGGAGAGATCGCAGCCGGCGCGATGACGCGTGTGCCCCAGGTGCTCGTCAACGCGACGCTGCCGCGGCGAAAGCCCCTCGAAGAGCTCGAGGCTACCGGGCGCGCGATTCGCGCGGCGGAGACGGAGCTCGGGCGCGCTGGGCGCGTCGTGGTCCGCTGGTCGGGAACCGAGCCGAAGCTGCGCGTGATGATCGAGGGAGAGAACGAGGCACGGATCATCGTCCTGGCGAACGGGATCGCCGAGGAGGCGAAGGCCGAGCTGAGCTGAGCGCACTCGTTTTCGTTTTCGTTTTCGTTTTCGTTATCGCTCTCGCTCTCGCTCTCGCTCTCGTTCTCGTTCTCGTTCTCGTACACTCCTCGCGTGCCCGCCCCGCCGAATCCTCGCCCGTCGCGGTTCTTCATCGTCCTCGGCGTGCTCGTTCTCGTCCCCGCGCTGGTGGCCGCGCTCGCGCTCGACGTTCTCTCCTCTTGGGGCCTCTTCGAGTGGCTCGGCACCACGCTCCTCGGTGTCGGGCTCGTCAGCGCGCCGTTCCGCGCGCTACGCGCCTGGGGTCCCTCGCGCACGGGAGCGGCGCTGCTCTCGCTCCTGTTCCTCGCGCGCGCGATCGCCGGTGGTGTCTCGCCGCACGCGCGCCTGCTCGTTCTGCCGGCCGCGCACGAGGCGCGTCTGCTCGATCGGCTCTTCGAGGAGCGGGACGCGGCGATCCTCGGAGCCCGTCTCGTCGCGTGGAGCGGCGTCATGCGCGCGCCGGAGTTTCCGATGCTCCCCGCGCTGCTCGCGAGCTCGTACGACGACATGGAGACGGAGCTCGGCCATCGGATGGGAAGCGTCGTGCTCTCGACGGTGTTCGGTCACGACACCGCAGACGCGTTCGCCGCGTACGTCGTCGAGCCCGACGGCGAGCCGAGGGGCAGCGTCGTGTTTCTTCACGGCTACGCAGGCAACTTCGTCCTGCAGTGCTGGCAGGTCGCGGTCGCTGCGCGGGCGGCGGACATGCGCACGGTCTGTCCATCGACCGAGTTCTCTGGGCACTGGTCCGACGGACACGGTGAGCGCATCGCGCGCGCCGCGCTCGTGTACGCGCGGCGCGGCGGCGCCACCATCCTCGCGGGTCTCTCGGCGGGCGGGATCGGCGCGAGCCGCTTGGCGCCCGATCTCGCGGGGGAGATCGATGGCCTCGTGCTGCTCTCCGGCGCGGATCCCATCGCGGCGGATCCGGGCGTCCCGACCCTCGTCGTACAAGGCGACCATGACCACATGACACCCGCGGGCGACGCGCGCGCCTACCGCGATCGGTATCGGTCGCGCGTCCGCTACGTCGAGCTCGAGGGCACCCACTTCGTGCTGCTCGAGCAACACGCAGATGTCCGCGCGGCCATCACGCGCTTCCTGCTCGAGCGCCGCGACTCAGCCGATCAGTGACCGCCGCCGAGATCGAGGTGCAGGCCGTCGCCGCCGCCGGTCGTCGTGCCGCCGCCGCCGAGGTGGAAGTGGCTGCGATCGCCCAGCATCAACCCGGGGCCCTCGTCCGCGCCCTCCGGAGCATCGTCGCCTTCGGCCGCACCCTCGTCGTCGTGCAGCGTGAGGTCGTGACCACCGCCGCCGAGGGCGGAGGGTGCGCCGAGCTGGAAGCCCGTGCCGTCGAGCGTGAGGTCGCCGCCCTCGCCTTCGTCGTCGAGCGCCTCGTCGTCGAGCTCTTCTTCGTCCATCGGGGCGTCGAGCGCCGAGGGACCGAGGAGCTGACGGATCAGCTGGCTCATCTGGTCCTGCCGACCGCTCGGCGTCGCGTCGAGCACCGCGCGCGCTTCGCGACGCATGTCGTCGTAGCGGCCCGCCATCCGGTAGATGCGCGCCGCCATCAGGCGCGTCTGCGGATCGCCCGCGCTCGCATCGACGGCCTGCCGCGCGTACTCGACCGCGCGATCGAGCTCGCCGGTGCTCGCGTAGTAGTTCGCCCAGAGCGCAGGGAGAAGGTGGAGATCGGGATCGAGCCGCTGCGCGGTCTCGAGCTCGTGCAGCGCCTCGTCGGGCTCGGCGCTCGAGAGATGAATCGCCGCGAGCGTGCCGTGGGCCGCCGCGAAGTCGGGCGCCTCCTCGAGCGCGGCCGAGACCTCGCGGTTCGCGTCGTCCATCTCGCCCTGCGCGAGGTACATGCTCGCGAGCAGGTTGCGGCGCGGTGCGTCCTCACGGATGTCGGCGGCGGCGCGGAACTCTTGCAGCGCCTCGGGCGCGTTGCCTGCCGCGAGCAGGATCGCGCCGCGGACCGAGCGCGTGGTCGGCGAGCGTGCGTAGAG
The DNA here is from genome assembly GCA_043750095.1 of Deltaproteobacteria bacterium. Lineage (GTDB taxonomy): Bacteria > Myxococcota_A > Polyangia > Polyangiales > Sandaracinaceae > JBBSAT01. Next base: position 961 of record JAYVCF010000514.1, on the reverse strand, counting down.
GCCGATGGCGTCCTCCGAGATGCTGAGCGCGCGCTCCGCGTCGCTCTCACGAACGAGCATGTGGATCGCGCGAAGGCTCAGCCCGGCGCCGATCACCTGAAGGTCGTTCAGGAGCACCACGTCGTGGTCGTCAGGTGCTTCGTCGTGACCGCCGAAAGGATCGTAGTAGTGAGGATCGCCCTCGCCTGCCTCGCCGTCGAACACCGCGACGACGAAGTATCCGAAGTGGCCCGACGTGTCCGGCGGCGACTCGTCCCCGGGGAACGCGAACGCCTCGGCGATCATCGCGTTCACACCGCGCGTGCGCAGCGCCGACGCCATGATCGCGGCGACCTCGAGCGGGTAGAGCCTGCGATGCGTCCCGTCCTCTGCGAGCCAGCCCCACGCGGCCGACGCATCCTCGATCGGTGTCTCGCGCGGGACGCCCATCGACCACGCGCTCATGGCGCCGGCCGCCGCGCGTGCACGGATCGCTTCGTAGACGCTCTGCGCCAGCGCTTGCGAGCCGCTGCCGTGCGCCGCGGTCCCTAGCGCTTCGAGCCCGTCGTCCGCGGCGAGGAAGCGCGTGAGCGGGCGAGCATCCACGTGGTGATGATGGAGGTGCGCTTCGAGCACTTCCTGCTCGAGCGGTGCGTCGGCGACCTCGCTGCCGACGGTCACCGGACCGCGCGCGCGCCAGACGGCCCAGCCGGTGATCGCGACGGCGAGCACGCCCGCGACGATGCCCGGCACGAGCCAAGGGCTCTGCGGCGGCTTGGTCTTCTTCGGATCGCCGACCTTCTCGAGGCCGGTGACCCGCAGACACTTCGGGCAGCGAAGCTTGCCTTTGCCTTCGCCGTCGTTCTCGAAGCGCTCCTCGCAGTTGAGACAGAGATATCGCATGGCTCTCAGGTATTTTTCATGGAGGTGACGAGACGCTCGAGGTGCGCGATGCGGTCGTTGCCGAAGAACATCTCGTCCC
>JAYVCF010000513.1:0-12607 GCA_043750095.1 Deltaproteobacteria bacterium | reverse complement strand
CCCGGCGCCGGTGGTCGATCCCACGCACACCGACGATCCCGACAGCGGGCACGAGAGCCCGAGCGACCTGCAAGCGGCGGCCGACAACGCGCCCACGCTCTGCGTCTCTCCGGATCAGCCTCCGGCCGTCGGTCATCGCGCGGTCGACCTCGAGATCCGCGTCTCGCCGGGCCGCTTGCAGCGCGTTGGTGTCGGGGTGGGCATCCAGGTTGGCAACACGCTCCAGTTCGGTGGCGGCGGCTCGTCCGCGACCACGGTGAACACACAGTCGCTGAACCAGTGGGACTTCCACGGGCTCCTCGTGCTCGAGGACCGCAACCTCTTCGGACAGATGCTGCGAGCGCGTCTCGAAGAGCGACCGCGCATCATCTTCACCGAGCAGTTCCCCGGCGGCAGCGCGCATCCCGGCAACCAGGTGGTGCTCGGCTTCCGCTGGCCGGGATTCCTCGAGGCGCGGACGGTGCTCTTCGCGTCGATCCAGCACGACTACGGCCCCGCGCCCATCGTGAACTTCTTCCGCCACGAGCTCGACGGTCGGCTCGGCCTCGAGCGCACCTTCCTCGACGGACACCTCTATCTCTCGGGTGCGATCCGCGGGAACTTCTTCTTCCCCGATCAGGACCAGGGAGTGCGCGTCACCTCGCAGCGCGAGCGCACGCAGGCACTGATTCTCCAAGCGACGAGCTATCTCGATCTGCGCGACGACCCGCGCTCGCCGACCACGGGTGGGTACATCGGGATCGACTTTCAGGGCGGCGGCTTCGGCGGCACCTCCTCGTGGGACTACCTCCGCTTCACCGCGGACGCGCGCGGTTACATCCCGCTCGGCGGCGGCGTGGTGCTCGCGGGCCGATTCGCGATCGGCCTCACCGAGGTGCTCGCCGCGTACGGGCTCGATCCGGCCAACGTGTACGACCTCGCGCTCCTCGGACCCTTCTCGGAGCAGCTCGTCGGCGGTGGCGCGGTCTCCAACCGCGGCTATCCGGCCGGCTATCTCGGCGACGTCGAGCGCCGTGCGATCGAGTCGCGCCCGCTGCCCGACGGAACCGAGACGGTACACACGCCGGTCCTGATCAGCGGCGGCATCCGGCGCTGGGAGGCGTCGCTCGAGCTCCGCATCCCCATCACGCCCGACATCGGCTTCGTGCTCTTCGCCGATGCAGGCGACGTCACGCGTCTGCGCCAGCTGCGCTTCGACATCCCGCAGATCTCGCCCGGCTTCGGCCTGCGCCTGCACACCGTCGTGGGCACGATCCGCTTCGACTGGGGCTTTCGTCCCGAGGCCCTCGTCGCGTTCGGCCCCGACACGCGCGCGGTCCAGTGCCAGAGCGCCGCGCAGACCGCGTGCCGCCCGGTCTCGGACATCAACCTCGGCTTCGTGGTGATCCCGGGCGCGATCCACCTCACGATCGGGGAGGCCTTCTGATGAAGAAGGCGCTGCGCCTCGTCGTCGAGGTGCTGATCTGGACGATCGTCGTCGCGGTCGCGCTGGTCTTCAGCATCGCGTACCACATCCAGCTGCGCGAGACGCGCGATCAGCTCCGCGAGCTCGTGAACACGGTCGCGAGCGATGCGCTGCGCGGCGACCTCGACATCGGCTCGCTCGACGAGGTGACCGTCTCGGAGGTCGTGGCGAGCGACGTGCGTCTCCTCGATGCCGAAGGGCGTGTGGTGATCTCCGCGCCGCACGTCACGGCACGCATCGATCTCGGCGCCCTGTTCCGCGACGGAACGATCCACATCGGCGCGGGCCACGTCACGGACGCGGAGCTCTCGCTCTACGTCGTCGGCGACGAAGGTCTCGAGATGTCGTTCATCCGCGCGTTCGAGCCCGCGCATCCTGGGCCGGCCGGCGGGAGCTCGATCCATCTGGTGATCGACGACCTCGTGCTGACGAACATCCACGCGCACGGCGACGTGCCCCGCTACCGGGGCCTCGACGTGGATGGCCTCGACACGGTCCTGCGCATCGAGGTGCAGGACGGCGTGGTCGTGAACGCGTACCGCGGCGCCGGCCACATGATCGGGCCGTACCCGGGCACGACCGAGATCGACAACGTCGTGGTGCGCTTCTCGACCGACTGGCACGACGGACTCACCGGCTACATTCGCGCGCATCGCGGCGAGGCGCGCGCGACCGCCGACGTGCGCGTCGACCGCCCGGATGGCTGGACCGAGGACGCACCGCGCGTGACCATCGTCGCGCACGCCGATCCCATGTGCGCCGAGACGCTGCGCTCGATGGGCTTTCCGGGCCTCGACTCGTTCGCGGGATGCGCGCGCGGCTGGGGCCACCTCGATGGACCCGCGACTGCGCTCGTGCTCACGACGACGCTCGCCACCGACGCCGGGCTCGTCACGGTCGAGGGTCACCTTCCGTCCGACGACGAGATGTCGTTCACGCTCACGACGCCCGGGCTCGATCTGCGCACGCTCATCCCCGTGGCGCCCGAGATGCACATCGCCGGCAGCGGCACGGTGACGCTCGTCGATCACCCGAACGACTCCGCCCGCGCGCTCGTCACGCTCTCGTCCGACGCGTTCGTGGTGAACGGCTGGGCCATCCCCGGCTTCGCCGCGTCGGCGGCGGTGACCGACGATGCGCTCTTGCTCGAGCGCGTGGACTCGCACTACCTCGAGGGGCAGGTCGACGTGAGCGGGCGCGTGGGATTCGACGGGACGTTGCACCTTCGAGCCGACATCGACGTCGTCGACATCGGACGCGATCCGAACGTCGCGCGCCTCGTCCCCGGTGCCCACGGCGCACTGCGCGCTCACGTGCTGATCGAGTCGGGGCCGGCCGCGTCGCACCTCACCATCGACGGCACCCTCGAAGCGCACGGTTTTCGATACGGACCGCTGCGCGCAGAGTCCCTTCGCGGCCGCGTCTGGGCGCGCGACGAGGGCCAGCCGCTCCCCGAGCTCTCCCTCGGGCTCACAGGCGAGGGCGTGAGCGTCTCCGGCGTGGTGCTCGGTCACGCGACGATCTCGGGCGCGGGCGGCGGCGCGCGACCGCTGCATCTCCAGGTGCGCTCGAGCGGAGGTCGCGACGTTCGCGCGGCCGCGGTGGACGCGACCGTGACGCGCACGGCGAACGGGACGATCACCATCGTGCTCGACTCCACCAACGTCGACGTCGGGCTGGGCGAGTACACGGCCGCACCGGGCACGCATCCGCGCATCGTCATCCGAGACGGCCGCTTCCAGGTCGACGGTCTCGATCTGCGCACCGCCAACGGCGGCGGCACGGGGCTCAGCGGGCTCTTCGCTCCGAACGGCGAGTCGGACCTCGTGATCCATCTGCGCGACTTCGATCTCGCGACGATCGCGCCGCTCTTGCCGCCGACGTTCGCGCAGCTCACCGGCCGCCTCGACGCCGACGGAACCTTGCGCGGCCGCCTCGCGGATCCGGATCTCGACGTGATGGGCAACGTGCACGACGCGAGCTTCGACGGTCAGAGGAACCTCGCCATCACCCACTACGACGTGCACTACGCGAGCGGGACGACGCACGTCGAGCTCGACGGGGACCTCGGCGCGCGCGGTGGCGTGCACATCGACGGGCTCGTCCACGCGCCCTTCGCGGTGCTCACCAATCCCCGGCGCCTGTTGGCCGAAGCGGTCCTCGAGGGGTTCGAGCTGGACGTCGATCGCGCGAACATCGCGTTCCTGACGCCGTTCCTCGGGCAGAACGTCGTCGACTACAACATCGGGGGCCGCGTCACGATGGCCGTCGTGCTCGCGGGGCATCCCACGGACATCGACGTGATGCGCGCCATCGTGATCCTCGACAACTTCGGCCCCGAAGGGTGGACGCCCATTCGTGCCAAGGCGCGGTTCTCGTACGTCACCGACCGCCTGCGCATCGAGCGCATCTGGATCGCCGACCCCATCGGCGAGCTGCTCTTGGCGGAAGCCGGCACGGACCTCTCGATCGTCGATCCGCCGGGCGACCTCGCGGGCTGGCTCGCGCGCCTGGCGGAGGCTCCTTGGTGGGTGGCCGCGCGCTTCGAGCCGCGTCGCCTCGACGGATGGCCGCGTCCGCTCGGCAAGACACTGCCGCGCGGCATCGTCGTGGGCGGCAGCGTGACGTTGATGGGCGATGCGCGCGGCACGTCGGGCAGCCTCGAGGCGATCGTGCGCTGGGACGAGGCCGCGACGAGCGCACCGTGCGCGGCGGATCTGCGACCGAACCTGCAGATCCACGCGCTCACCGACAACGACGTCACGCACATCCGCGTCGACGGCTTCCTCGACGGCGTGGACGTGCTGCAGGCGTCGGCGGATGCGCCCACGCACATTCATCAGTGGCTCGCCGCGTCGTACGCCGAGCTTCCGCCCACGGCGCTCGACGTGCATCTGCATCAGCTCCCGCTCGCGGGCCTGCCGTGGAGCTGCCAGTACGCGACCGGCAGCGCCGACGGTGATCTGGTGATGACGCTCGGCACGGACCAGCCCGCGCTCGACGGAACGCTCGACGTCAGCAATTTGGTGGTGCGCGATCCCGAGGACGGCGTCTCGCGTGGCGCGCCGGTTCACGCGGCGCTCTCGTTCGCCACCGAAGAGCACGAGGGCACGCGTGCCGCGCTCTGTCTGATCGTCTCGGACGAGAACGGAACACGCACGTCGATCGCGCAGTGCCCGACGGTCGAGGCGCTGCAGGCCGACGATCACGCGCTCGTCGCCGAGGAGGGCGAGGTGGCGATGGTGCTCGCGGTCCCGCTGCGCTTCGAAGGCCGTCTCTCCGTGCCGACGGTCGTGTGGGAAGCGCCGATGTTCGTCTGGGGCGATTTCGAGAACGCGCATCTCGCGCCCGCGCTCGCGTTCGTCCCCGGCTTCGTGGACGCCGACGTCATCGCCAACGGCACCGTGACCGCGCGCGGGCCCTTCGACACCGCCGTGCTCCATGGCGGCCTCGATCTGCGCGAGGGCCACGCGCGCGTGGCGAGCCTCGGTCAGCACCTCCACGGCATCGAGGGCGTGCTGCGCATGGAGCCCGGACGGATGACGCTGCCCGACGATCGTCCGCTCCTCGTTCACGACGGCGACGGAACCACGGAGGTGACGGGCGAGATCGACTTCGAGGGGCTCGCCCCCACGTCGGTGTCGCTCTTGTTGAACATCGATCGGTTCCCGGTCCGTCGCGAGGGTGCGACGCTCGCGACGCTGAGCGGCCGCGCGCACGCACACGCCACCATCGCGACCGCGGGCGTGGACGCGCAGATCGCGACCGACCAGCTCGAGGTCGCGCTCCCGCAGTCGCTCGTCGGGTCGGTTCAGTCGATCGATCGCCGGCGCGACGTGTTGATCGTGGGCGACGATGCGCCCGAGCTCGCCGACGGCGGGCACACGAGCTTTCCGTATCACATTCACGTGGCCGCTCCCTCGTTCACCGTCACCCGCAACGACTTCGACGCGCACGTTCACGCGTCCCTCGACGTCACCTTCGACGATCCCGAGCTGCGTATCGGTGGCTTCGCGGAGATCACCAGCGGCACGTTCGAGGTGCTCGGCAAGCGCTTCACGGTGCAGCACGGCGCGATCGTGTTCGACGCGAGCCCCGAGCTCGATCCCGACATCTCCGTGGTCGCCGTGTATGCACTTCCTGGAAGGCGCGGCGCCACGATCACCATCACGGTGAGCGGACGTCTCTCGAGCTTGTCGATCGACTTCTCGTCGACCGAGAGCAGCGATACGGGAGAGATCCTCGCGCTCCTTGTGAGCGGCCGTACGAGCCGACCGCAGGATGCGTCGAGCGCACAACAGGCCGGCGATCAGACGGCGAACTTCGTCGCGGGCCTGACGGCGGGCATCCTCACGCTCGGCCTTCAGCAGCAGTTCGGCGGCGACTTCGTCCCCAACGTCGCCATCGAAGCGGGAGGCACGGGCGCCGTGGGCGTGCGCGTCGGCTTCAATGCCGACTGGATCATCCCGGACTTCCTGCGCGACATCGTGCTCGACGCATACCTCGAAGGATTCTTCGGCAGCACGACGACCGCGCAGCAGCAGCAACAAGGCGGCAGCTCCAGCGGTGTCGGCGGTGGCGCTAGCCTCGAGCTGCAGCTGCCCTTCAACGGCGTCCTCAGCGGAGCGTACGTGCCGCCCTCGAGCTGGGGCGCGGATCTCGTGTGGGAGCCCTAGACCGAGAGCGTCATGGCTGGCAGGTCGAGTAGCCGGGCAGGTCGGTCGTCGGCGCGCAGCGCGGTGCGTCGGAGGGGCAGTCGGCGCTGGTGCGGCAGATCAAGTGGAACGCAGCGTGGTCGCACGGCGAAGCGCACGCGCCGCACCAAGCGAACTGACCGCTGCTGCCGTAGACGACGTGGCACGACTCGCCCGCGGCGCAGTCCTCGGCCCCGTCGCAGAGCAGCCAGTAGCGCGGGAACATCTCGTGACCGCTCGGGCAGTTGCCGGCGGGAAACATCCCGCCGGTCATGATGGCGACGCACGCGGGCGTCCGCACGTCGGACGCGTCGAGGCAGCTCGCGAGGCAGCCGTTGCCGACGCTGCACTCCGAAACGCCGCACGTGATCCGTCCGGGCACCAGGCCGGTGCCGGTGTCGGTCCTCGTTGCGGCGTCGGTGCCGACATCGGCGATCACGGCCGCGTCGATCGGTCCTGCGCCCGTGTCGAACCGCGCTCCGCCTCCGTCCGACGCCGATGCATCGGTGGACATCGCCGTATCCGTCGCGCGCGCGGCGTCCTCCGGTGGCGTGGCGTGGCTGGCCGAGCACCCGGCGCTCGCGAACAAGGAGAGAAGAAAGGCGTGTCGCATCAGCGTCTCCGAGGCACATCGTGCGCGGGCCCAACCGCCGACGAGGTGCCCATCGATCGCACGATCGTGCCACGTGTCGTCGACGCGTCGAGTTGGCCGCGACGCGAGCACGGGGAGGAGGGCGCCGCTACACGTTCGTCGCGCAGGCCGCGTCCGCGACCGTCTCGATGGCGATGGCCGTCATGGCGGCGCAGTAGTCGAGATCGATGTTGGCCATCGTGTCGAGCGTGTCGTGATAGCCAGTCCGGTTGATGTCGTAGTTCTCCATGAAGAGAACGACGGGCACGCCCACGTCCGAGAACGCCTGGCCGTCGGTGTTGTAGAGCGCTGAGCGCGGCTCCCACTCGACGCGCACCTCCCCGCTCAGCGGTAAGTGAGCGAAGAGCGGCGGGATCATCGAGCCATCGGGCATGCGCTGCGCTCGGCCCGCGCTCGCGCGTTCCGGCTGCCGATTCCACTCGGTGGCCGCACGATTCCATCGCTGATTGGCTCGATGGGCCCGCAGCGCGAGCCTCGCCGACGCCGCGCCTTCTCCTGGCGCGATCTGGAACACGTCGCGATCGCGATCACTGTTGTGCCCGATCATGTCGAGGACGTACGCGCCCACCACCCGCACGTCGTGAGCGTCGCGCTCGCTGCCGTCCTCGTTCGTGAACGCGAGCCGCCCTTCGACGAGCGCCTGCGCGAGCGCGCGTGCACCGAGCGAGTCGGCGGGAAACTCTTCGCCGGTGAGGTGCACGAGCCAGACGTCGCGCTCGAGCTTGCCTTCGCGCGAGAGCGGCAAGAGCGCCTCGGCTGCCATCAAGAGCGCGCTCGTGGCCGAGCCGTTGTCGTCGGCACCCGCGGCCGCCGCACGCAGGCCGTCGCCGCCGCGATCGGCGTCGTACACGTCCTCCATGTATGCCGTGTCGTAGTGGTCGGCCATGATCACGGCCTCGCTGCGATCGCGTCCGGGGACGATGCAGATCACGTTGCGCTCCGCGGGTGCCGCCTGGTTCTTCGCCCACCCCAACATCCACGGGTAGTCGAAGTCGGTCTCCCAGCGAAAGACGTGATCGACGATCTCGGCGCGTCCCTCCATGCCGTGCGCCGCGACGAGCGCACGATAGCGTGCGTGCAGGAGCTCACCCATGGGCTCGAGATCGCGGCGCAGCGCGACGTGCAGGTGCGCGGCCTTCGCGGCGGGACCGCCGTGCTTGCCCTCGTTGACGCTGATGCCGTCGGCGTTCTCTCGCTGTCGGTGCTCGTCGTCGGAGAGCATCGCGATGGTGCGCCAGATGCTCTCCTCGAACGCCCGGGTGCCCGCGGCCGCCAGCGTGAGGGCGGGGCCGGGCTCGTCGTCCTCGGCGATGCAGTGCCGCAGCGACGTCGAGAGCCGTGCACCCTCGACGCGATCGCCCGCGACGTCCGGCAGGTGTGCGAGCCATGCATCGAGCGTGGTCGCCTTCGCGATCCGCAAGAGGGAGCGCGCGAACGAGGGCGGCAGCGCGACGTCGAGCAGCTCGCGCATGTCGAGGATCTTCCGCGCGTTGTCGCTCGTGGTGAAGCGCCGGCGCCCCGGCTCGTGCGCCCGGCATCTCGCACACGCGCGATGCTCCGGTCGATTGAGGAGCTGGGGCGTGAGAATGAGAGGTGCCTCTCCGTCGCGCTCCGCGGTCACGTACCCGAGAGGCCCGCCCCGCATCACGTCGGCGCCGTCGGGTCCCGTGCGACGCGCGATGATCGGTAGGTGCCAGTAGAGCTCGCGCACGCCCGCGCGCATCGCCGGGTACACGAAGCGGTAGCCGAAATGCCCGCCCGCATCGGCCGCGTGCGCCGCACGGGCGATCGCGTCGTGATCCGCGCGCGGACCGTCGAGCAAGAGTGCGTAGTCGCGCGTCCAGATCTGCGCGTTGCGCGCCATCGGCTTGCCGTAGAGCTCGAGCACGTCGGGGTCGGTCGAGAAGAGCGCGACCGAGATCTTGTCCGTGTACTTGCCGTCGGGCTCCGCGTGCACGTCTCGCTCGTGACGCGTCACGCGCTCCCAGCGGTGCGTGCGTCGGACATGGTTCGCGATGCGGTGGTGGCGATCGGGCTGGCTCGGATCGATCTCGTCGATCCAGCCCGACTGCGCGATGCGGATGGTGCAGCTCTGCTCGACGCGCGGAAAGAGATGCAGGAGCGGGATCTGGGTCGCATGCGGCAGCGACTTCGCGAGCTCGGCGTAGCGGGGATGGTGAAAGAAGACGAGGCTCGCGGGGCAGGGCACGAGCGTGAGATCGCGCGCGAGGTAGGCGCTCTGGACCGATCGGGGCAGCTCGGCGAAGGGACGAAACGTGAGCAGCGTCCGCACGCCGGCGAGCGAGGACCCGTCGATGCAGAGCGACGCGAGCGCGGCGGGCAGCCCCGCTTCGCCCTCGAGGATGCGCGCATGGCGATCGAGCCCGGCCCAGGTGAGGATCTCGTCGAGTCGATCGCGCGCTCGCTCGCTCGGCGCCGCCAAGCTCCGCCAGAACGGCGAGGCCGCGCCCTCGTGACTGCTGCCGAAGAGCGTCCAGCGCACGTTGCCGAGATCGTCCTGTGTGCGCGAGAGCGCGATCGCGAGCAGCAGCACCAACGGGTCGTCCTTCAGGCGTCCTTCCGCCGCAGCTTCGGCGAGCTCCCGGGGCCAGGCGGGGTTGTCCGTGAGCAGAGTCCGCGAGAGCGCGTGTGCATTGCCCGCGATCAAGCGGCCGAGCTCGTGCACCACGTGTGCGCCGATCCGCGGCAGCCCCTCGTCGAGCTCCTGCGCTTGCTCGTGCTCGCTGATCCAGAATGCGTCCCCCTCGCTCGCGTGCGCGGTCGCCGCGCGGGCGCCGAGGCTCGGCGCGTAGGGCTTGAGGCCCACGTAGGGCGGCGGCATGAACTCCGAGTACGCGCGCAGCGGGAAGCGCCCGGCCCCGAGGAAAGCGCGCTTCGCTTCGCGCTCGATCTGCGACCAAGGCGTCTCGCTCATCCGCGCGAGCTTAGAGCGAGCGAGCTCGGCGTGCTCACGTCCGCGGCTCGTGTAGTGTCGAGGTCGTGCGTCACCGGATCGAGAACGCGACGGAGGTCGGCTTGCTGAGCGCGGTCGAGCCGAGCGACGACGCGCTGCGAGGGGCCGCGCCGACGCTCGCGGGCGCCTACGGCGAGCCGCACAACGCGACGATGATGGGCCACTTCGAGGCCTTCACGCCGGAGGAGGTCGTCGAGCACTACGAGGAGCTCCTGGCCGAGGGCGGTCACGCCTTTCTTCTCCACGTGGACGGCGCGCTCGTCGGCGACGGCGATCTCCGCGGCGTCGATCGCGCGGGGCGGACGGCGGAGCTGGCGATCATGCTCGCGACGCAGAGCACCCAGGGCCGCGGACTCGGCACGCGCTTCGCGCTCATGCTGCACGCGTTCGCGTTCCGCGTGCTCGAGCTCGATCGGCTCTACGTGTCGATCCTGCCGGGCAACACCGCGTCGCAGCGCCTGTTCGCGAAGCTCGGCTACCGCGAGGATCTTTCGCCCGCGGCGCGCACGCTCGTCGACGACGAGGACGAGCTCACGCTCTCCGTCGAGCGCGCGGCCTTCGAGCAGGCGCATCGCGAGGCGCTCGCGTCGATTCGCATCGAGCGCGTCGACTGACGTCGGGCACGGACGCTCTCTGATCGCGGCCGCCCGATTCTGGGTAGAGTCACGTGTGCGATCACCCCTTCTCGCGGCCGGCGCCGCCACCCTCTTCGTCGAGCTCGCGCTCGTGCGCTACGTGCCCGCCGAGATTCGGGTCATCGGCTACTTCACGAACTTCGTCCTGCTCGCGGCCTTCCTGGGCCTCGGCACGGGGATGATGGCCGCCTCGCGGCTTCCGCGCGCCCGCCCGCTCGCTTACGCCTCGCCGTTCGCGCTCGCGCTCATCCTCGTCGCGTCTTCGGTCGGGCGCGAGCTCCGGGTGGTCCCCTCCACGGAGGAGTTTCTCTTTCTCGAGTACCAGCAGCCTGGCTTCGAGATCGGCCTGTTCGTGTTTCTCTCATTCGCGTTCGTGCTGCTGGCTGCGAGCCTGGTCCCGCTCGGGATCCACGTGGGGCTCACGCTCCAAGGGGATCGACCGATCGAGCGCTACGCCTGGAACATCGTCGGCAGTCTCGCGGGGATCGCGCTCTTCGTCGTGCTCTCTGCGGCGGGCGCACCTCCTTGGCTCTGGATGGGCGCTGCGGGCGCGCTCGCTTGCGTCCCGCTCTTTCTCGCGCCGGTGCCCAGCCAGAAGGCGCCGAAGTTCGTCCGCGCGCTCGGGGTCGTCGCGGTCCTCGGTGTAGGTGGGCTCGCAGCCTGGTCTCAGCGCGGTGCGGAGTGGTCTCCGTACCAGAAGATCTCGATCGCCCCGCTCCGCGTCCATCCGGCCTACGGCGTGGTGCAGGAGTGGCGGCTCGCGCGCCTCTCGCCTGAGGAGCGTGCGCGAGCCCGCGTGCTCAGCGAGGACGTGGGCTTCACCGTGCGCGTGAACGACGATTCCTACCAGACACCCGTCGACCTCAGCGACGCGTCCATCCTGGCGAACCCCGAGCTCCAGGCGTTGCGCGCGCAATACGACGCTGCGTTTCGCGTTCGCCGCCGCGTGGGCTCGGTGCTGATCGTCGGCGCGGGCACTGGCAACGACGTCGCCGCTGCGCTCCGCGCCGGCGCCACGCGTGTCGATGCGGTCGAGATCGACCCCGCCATCCTCGCGCTCGGCGCGCGACATCCCGAGCACCCCTACACGGACACGCGCGTCCACGTCCATCTCGACGACGCTCGCTCGTTTCTCGCCAACACGACTCTGCATTTCGATCAGATCGTGTTCGGCCTCCTCGACTCGCACATCCTCTTGAGCCACGGGGTCAACGTCCGCATCGATTCGTACGTGTTCACGCGCGAGGCATTCGCGACGGCGCGCGAGCACCTCGAGCCACGCGGCGTGCTGGTGGTGAGCCACGCGGTGGGCCAGCCATGGTTCGTCGAACGCATGCGAGCGAGCCTCGACGCCGCGTTCGGTCGGCCGCCGTTCATCGTGAGCCAGGCCGTGCGCCATCCGCTCGGTGTGATCTACGCGGAGGGTGAGCCGCTGCCCGAGGGCGAGGCCGTCTCGCCCTCTGTCGAGCCGCTCGTGGACGACTGGCCCTTCGTGTACGCCGAGTCGCGCAGCATCCCCACCGAGTACCTGAAGGCGATGCTGCTCATCGTCTTGGCGTCGCTCGCGTTCGTTCGGGTCGCGTCCGGGCCGAAGTGGGATGGCTTCAGCACGCACTTCTTCGCGCTGGGCGCCGGCTTCTTGCTCGTCGAGGCACGCGGTCTCGCGGTGCTGGCGCTCTTGATCGGATCGACCTGGATCGTTTCCAGCGCCGTCTTCGCCGGAATTCTGCTCATGGCACTCGCGTCCACGCTCGTGGTGCAGCGCCTCGACGCGCGAGGCACACACCTCGACGAACGATGGGTCTTTCTGTTGCTGTTTGCGCTGCTGGCGCTGGGATACGCGATCCCGGTCTCGACGTTCGAAGCGCTCCCGTTGTTGCTCCGAGCGGTGCTCGGCGCGCTCCTCATCGCGTCGCCCCTCTTCGCGAGCGGGCTCGTCTACGCGTCGAGCATCGCGCGAGAGGGCGCGGCGGATCGCGCCGCTGCATCGAACCTGCTCGGCGCGCTCGCCGGCGGGCTCGCCGAGTACCTCTCGATGATCACGGGGTTCCGCGCGCTCTTGCTGCTCGCCGCCGCGTTCTACGCGCTCGCTCTGCTCGCACGAGGACCGAGCGCCAAGACGGGCTGATGGGCGAGTGCTAGTCCCTCGCCACTGGGATCTTGATCGATTGCCCGCGTCGGCGGCGG
>JAYVCF010000512.1:0-5782 GCA_043750095.1 Deltaproteobacteria bacterium | reverse complement strand
GGCCGCCGCGCGCTCGCTGCCCGAGGTCAGCGCCGCGGTCGAGGGCAGCCGAGCGGAGCTCCACGCGCTCGGTCAGACCCTGGAGCAGACTCCCGTCGAGCGTTCGGCGCGTGTGGCCCTGGCCGACGGCGGGACGATCGTGCTCGTGCGGGACGGTGAGTCGTGGCGGGTCGATCGTGGCGTCCTGGGCCGACCCGCGCTCGGCCGGCCCGTCGACGCGGTCCTCGCTCTGCACGATGCGCTCGCGCGCTCGCGGATCCAGGCCGTTCTCGCGCTCCTCGCCCGTACGCCGCGCGCCGAGATCGAGTCGCAGCTCGCGCGCTGGCTCGACGGCACCGCCGATCCCGACGCGCTGCAGATCGACGTGCGAGGCGAGCAGGCGAGCGTTCGAACGCCGACGGGGGAGCAGCTCGAGCTCGTGCGCGAGTCCGGCGAGTGGCATCTGGTCGACTTGAGATGAGGCGTGGAGCTGAGATCAGCTACTCGCGGTAGAGCGAGGCGCCACGACCCTGGAGGAACCCCCGCATCGTGCTCGGCACGCGCAGCGACCAGTACTGGATGTCGCCCACGACCATCGAGACCAGCGGGTTGTCGCCCGGATCCGCGAGCACGGCCCAGACCAGCAGCGAGCGCGTCGTGTCGCCCGGCCACGCGTGGACCTCGAGGAATCCGTGCGCCGCGCGGACGTCGTGCGGACGGCCTTGTTCGACGTGGAACGTGGCGCGATGCGAGGGATCGTCGAACTCCACGCGGAGCGTGTAGCGCGCGTCGATCGGGCCGTAGCTATGGCGCACGCCCACCAGCTGCGCGTCGCCTTCGGCCTGCTCTGCGCGCGTCTCCGAGGTCTCGGGGAGCATGTCGTGCCAGCGACCCACGTCGCGCACGCCACGCCACACTTCCGAGCGGGGCCGCTCGACCTGCTGGTAGCTCGTTCCGCCCACCCAGACGCGGTCTTCGCGCGTCTCGCGGCGCGGCCTGGTGACGAGCTCGCCACGGCCGAGGGCATCGCGCTCGTTGCTGGTGAACTCGCCCTCCTGTCCGAGGACGTGCGGGGCGCCGATCGCGACGGTACAGAGACCGAGAGCGGCAAGAACCAGCACGGAAGCGGAACGACGACCCAGCACTGCTCCTAGTTTGGTCCGAACTCGGCCGGAGCGCTCCCCGTCCGGTGCAGAACACGCGATCACGTCCCGTCGGGCTCGCTCGCGTCGAGGGGCACCGTCGGCGGCGTGCCCGGATACCAAGCGTGAAAAGGCTCGCGATCTTCGCACGCGGGGCGGTCTGCTGGCGCGCAGTAGATCCGCACGTGGAAGTGATTGCGATGCGGGTGCCCGTGCGAAGGCTGGATCAGCACGGTCTCGGCGCGGTGAATCGCGCGCGCCGAGGCATGTCGGCGATGCGCGGTGGCGATCAGGCGCGAACGCAGCGAGCTCGCCACGAAGATGTACTGCACGCGCGCGTCGGGATCGGTCACGAGGCGCGAGACGAGCTCCCAGTTGCGGACGTCGTCGAAGCGCAGCGACTCGTTGGGCGGCAGGCCGTGCCCGTTGCGATCGAAGTTGGCGAACGCGAACGGGTCGTAGGGCTCGCCGGCGGCGTCGAGCATGTAGAAAGAGACGTCCACGTCGCGGCCGTTGCGATGGGAGCGATGGCCCGCGAGCGGGCCGCCACGCTGACCGGAGAGCTCGCCCGTCGACAAGCGCCCGCCGGGAGCCCGTCGCTCGACGAACGCCGCCGCGCGCTCGAGCAGGTTCACCAGCTCGCTCGTCCCGTAGAAGTGGCCCCCCGGTGCGTACTCGCCCGCATAGCGGATGTGCTCCGACTCCTGCAGGAGCACGCCGTGTCGAAGGGTCCCGCGAAACGGAAGTCCGACGGACTGAGAAGAAGGTGTGCTCGGCCCTGCTCGCCGCGCACGCGGGTGCGTCGCCGTCTCGCCGGGCGTCGCCGCGGCTGGGCTCAGCGCGCTCAAGAGCACGAGGCCCGCGAGCATCGGCATCAGCGAGCGAGCGCGCAGCATGCCGCGAGAGAGCCCGAGGCGAAGGTTCGCGGCAAGAAATCGACGGAGCGACTAGCCTCGGGTGCGGAATGCGAAGGCTCGTCTCGATCTCGGTGCTCCTGATCGCGTGCGGCGGTGCGCAACATCCGGCGACGGGCGCGCAAGATGCCGGCCTCTGGTCCGCACACGTGGATCCCCCGCCGCTGCCGACCGATCGCGGGCTCGATGCGACGGCGACGTTCGGCGATCTCGTCGCCGCCGCGGTTCATCAAGACGATCGACGGGCGTCAGACTCGGAGGCGGGCTGCCTTCTCCGCGTCGCCGATGCTGGCGGATTCGTCCTCGAGGCGGACCTCTCGGTCGCCGTTCGCGGGCTCCCGGATGCGCCGCGTGATCTCGCTGCGCGCGCCGAGACGAGCGGCGGCCGCGCGCGTGTGCTCACTCGCCTCGGTGGCTACGGCGCGCCAGCTCCGCTCGTCGCGGTCGCGCTCACCACGATCGCGGGTGTGCCCGAGCGAACGGCCGCGCTGGTCGTGATGACCTCCCGAGGTGTGGTCGTGCTTCGCACCGACACCGCGGGCGACGCGCATCCCGTCGATCTCGAGGCGGCGGTCGCGAGCGTCGCGTCGATCGACGTCGCGTCCGTCTTCGTCACGGCCGATGCGAGCGTCTCGCTCACCGACTTCGCGCGCCTCCTCGCGGCGCTCTCGTCACCCGCGCTCGAGGGTCGCGTGGCCATCGCTGTGATCCTCCCCGAGGACGCGCACGCACCCGTCGAAGGCGAGTCCGCGAGCGCTCCGGGCGCGGCGCTCTGCGAGGGCTTGCCCACGCTTGCCGACGACGCGGCCATCGGCGATCTCGATCCGTCCGCGCTCCGCGGCTCTCTCGATTCTCTTCGACCTGCGGCGCAAGCGTGCGTCGCGACCAGCGCGAGTGGTCTCGGTGGCCTGGTCCGCGTCGCGTTCCGGATCGCCGCCGACGGCCACGTGCGAGAGGCGTGCGTGATCGAGGACGGCACGGGAGACGCGACGCTGCGTGCCTGCCTGGTGGCTGCGCTCGAGACGATGTCGTTTCCCGCTCCGACCGGCGGCGCGGTGGACGTGGAGCTGCCCTTGCGCTTGGACCTGACCGAGGACGCGGCGCATCACCAGCGCGCGCTCTGCCGCTGAGGTCCCGATCGGTGTAGAACGACCGCGCCATGACTGGAAACAAGGTGACGCACCTGCTCGCGATCGATCAGGGCACGACGGGCTCGACGGTTCTCGTCGTCGGCGCCGATGCGCGCGTGCTCGGGCGCAAGACGACGGACTTCGCGCAGCATTTCCCGCAGCCCGGATGGGTCGAGCACGAGCCCGACGAGATCTGGAAGAGCGTGGTCGACTCGCTCGTCGGTGCGTACGCGGCGGCGGGCGTCGATCCGAAGGAGTGCGTCGGCATCGGCATCACCAACCAGCGCGAGACCACCGTCGTCTGGGAGCGCAGCAGCGGCAAGCCCATCCATCGCGCGATCGTCTGGCAGGATCGGCGCACGGCCGAGCGCTGTCGTGCGCTGAAGAGCGCAGGGCACGAGGCGCTCTTTCGCTCGCGCACCGGGCTCGTGCTCGATCCTTACTTCAGCGGCACCAAGGTCGAGTGGATCCTCGATCAGGTTCCCTCGGCGCGCGCGCGCGCGGAGAAAGGTGAGCTCGCTTTCGGAACGATCGACTCGTTCCTCGTGAACCGTCTCTCGGCGGGCGCGGCGCACGTAACCGACACCAGCAACGCGTCGCGCACGCTGCTCTTCGGCCTGGGCAAGCTCGCCTGGGACCCCGAGCTCGCCGAGATCCTGAACGTGCCGATGAGCATGCTCCCCGAAGTCCACGCGAGCTCGGAGATCGTGGCGCGCACCAAGGGCGTTCCCGGGCTGCCCGACGGGATTCCGATCGCGGGCATCGCTGGCGATCAGCAGTCGGCGCTCTTCGGCCAGACGTGCTTCTCGCCGGGCGACGCGAAGTGCACGTACGGAACGGGCGCGTTCCTTCTTCTCAACACGGGGGAGAAGCCGGTCGCATCGAAGAACGGGCTGGTCACGACCGTCGCGTGGACGCGCGCGGGAAAGACGGACTACGCGCTCGAGGGCAGCTCGTTCATCGCCGGCGCGGCGGTGCAGTGGCTGCGCGATGGGCTGGGGCTCATCCGGCGCTCGGCGGACATCGAGGAGCTCGCGCGAAAGGTCGAGTCGTCCGAGGGCGTGGTGTTCGTGCCCGCGCTCGCGGGTCTCGGCGCGCCGCACTGGGATCCCGACGCGCGTGGCCTCGTCTGCGGACTGACGCGTGGGACGACCGCCGCGCATCTCGCGCGCGCTACGCTCGAAGGCATCGCGCTCTCGGTCGCGGATCTCGGTCGCGCGATGGAGGCCGATCTCGGCGCGCGCATGACGCGCCTTCGCGTGGACGGAGGCGCCTCCGAGAACGCGCTGCTCATGCAGTACCAAGCGGACGTCCTCGACGTCGGCATCGATCGACCCGCGAACGTGGAGACCACCGCGCTCGGCGCGGCGTATCTCGCGGGCCTCGCAGTCGGCGTGTTTCCGGATCTCGACGCGGTGAAGAAAGCGCATCGAATCGCGCGCTCGTTCGCGCCCCTGATGTCGGCCGAGACGCGCGCTCTGCACCTGTCGCGCTGGAGAAACGCCGTCGAGCGGACGCGCGGCGCCGTGATCTGACCAAAACGGCACCTCCCCATTCGGCGGAGATGCCCGTTTCCGGGAACACCGGCGCGTACTACGATGTCGAGAACCCAGGGGCCGATGACACGCGACGACGAAAAGAGCGATTCCTCCGCGAGCGGCAACGCGAGCGGCAAGCCGTTGCGGCCGGTGCCCGTCGCCTGGGAGGCGCTCGAGGACGGTTTCGAGAACAACGCCCCCGAGGTGCACAGCTACCTTCATCTCGAGAACGGCGAGGTCATCCGCATCGTGGACGGCATCGCCGACCCGGGAATGCACCAGCGCGTGATGGGCGACACGCAGTACCTCCGCGTCGAGCCCGTCAGCTCGCGCGAGCAGTACCGATGGATGGAGCGCTTCATCGCGACCGTCGACGAGGGCGAGCTGCGCGACAAGCTCGTGCAGGCGATCGACGGCAAGGGCGCGTTCCGCCGCTTCAAGGACGTGCTGATGACCTTCCCGATCGATCGGGAGCGCTGGTTCACGTTCCGCACCGAGCGGCTCCGCGCGTGCATGGAGACGTGGCTCGCGACGCATGGCATCGAAGCCGTCGCGCGCGCGGAGTGGCACGTTCCGACAGCCGACGAAGTGCAGAAGCCGGAAGGGTCGGCCGAGCCCGCCGCGAGTGACAAGCCCGCGAAGAAGACGCGCGCGCAGGCGGCCGAGTCGCTGCGCGTGCGCGCCGCCGAGCTGGTGGAGGCGCTCCCGGCGCGCGAGCTCGACGCGGCCGTCGCGTTCCTCGAGTTCCTTCGCGAGCGCAAGCACGTGCCGCGCGGCAAGCACCGCGAGGGTGAGGGTGAGACGCCGGACGTGGCGCTCGCGCCCGATCCGGTTCGCGTCGTCGAGACGCACAAGGCCGACGCCTGAGCGTGCGCGCGATCTCGACCGGAGTGCTCGGGCAGCCGGGCCCGCACCATCGTGTCGCGTCCGCGGCGCGGACGACTCCGGTGGAGATCGCGTGGCTCGTGACCGCCCTCTGCTGCACGTCGACGTCGGTCTGCGCGCAAGACGAGCCGCTTCCGGCCGAAGCGCTGGTGGCGATCGTGGGCGCCGAGACTCCCCAAGAAGGGACCGATCTG
>JAYVCF010000511.1:0-10523 GCA_043750095.1 Deltaproteobacteria bacterium | reverse complement strand
CGGGGGGACGTGGCGCCTGCGGGGATCGAGCGGCGTCCCATTCGCGTGCGGCGCGAGGGCCGCGAGTTCGAGGCCTGGGTGTACGTGGACTCGGCGCGTCGGCCGCAGGGCTCGGTGCTCGTCGTCCCTGGGCTCCATTTCTCGGGGCCGGCCGATCCGCGCTTCGATCGGCTCTCGCGCGTGCTCGCCTCGGCCGGGTTCGTGGTGCTCGCGCCGTTTCTTCGTGACTACCGCGATCTGCGCGTGAGCCCCGACGTGGTGGACGACGTAGAGGCCGCGCTCGATGCGCTGCTCGCGCTCCCCGAGCGACCCAAGCCCAAGCCGGGCGTGTTCAGCATCTCGTTCGGATCGATGCCCGCGCTTCGCGTCACCGCGCGCAGGCCCGACGACGTCGGTCGCCTCGTGGTGTTCGGCGGCTTTCATTCTTTCCGCAACACGCTCGCGTTCGCGCTCTCGGGTGACGGCGAGCGAAAGAACGATCCGCTCAACTCACCCGTCGTGATCCTCAACCTGCTTCCGTTCGTCGAGGGCGTCGAGAGCGACGATCGCGCGACGCTCGAGGACGCGTTTCGTGCGTACTGCCGCGCGAGCTGGGGCCGTGAAGAAAGCAAGATCCCCGCGCTCCACGTGGCCATCGCGGAGCGCGTCGCCGAGGGCCTTCCCGAGCGGCTGCGCGAGGTGTTCCTCGTCGCGGCGCGCGCACGACCGGGTGTCGAAGCGCTGGCCTCGGCGGCCCTCGAGCGCGCGGGCGATCAATTCTCGTGGGTCGATCCCGCGCCGCATGTCGGCGCGATCACCTGCCCGGTGACGCTGGTGCACGGTCGTGAAGACGACGTGATCCCCGTCGAGGAGAGCCACGCGCTCGAGCGCAGCTTCGCCGGCAAGAACGTGGAGCTCGTGCTCACCGGCCTCTACGGGCACAGCGCGGGGGCCGGATTCTCGAGCCAGCTCTCGCGCCTGGGCGAGAACGCGCGCGAGCTCGCCAGCATGACGAAGATCCTCAGCGCGATGGCGCGGCTCTCGGGCGACGTCGCGTAGCTTCCGGATGAACGCCGAGGAAAGAGAGGATCGCTTTCGGATCATGCTGGGCATCGGCAGCGCCCTGATGCTGCTCGCGGCGCTCTCGTGCTGTTGCATCGGTACGGCGATGGTCGCGGGGAGCGAGGGTGTGAGCCCAACGCACTCGCGGCCGCGGCATCACTGACGCGGGTGTAGGCTGGCGCGCGAATGCCCAACCTCAAGCTGCGCCACAAGAAGAACGTCTCCTCCTTTCGTCGCATCGCGATCGGGACCTGGCGCACGGCCTACGATCCAACCGTCTACGGTACGCTCGCGCTGCGCGCCGATCGCGTGATGACCTACGTGGACGAGCTGCGTCGTCGCACCGGCAAGCGCGTCACGCTCTCGCACCTCATGGCCAAGGCCGTCGCGATCACGCTCTCCGAGATGCCGGACGCGAACGCGATCTTGCGCCGCAATCGCATCTACCTGCGCGAGGACATCGGCGTGTTCTTCCAGGTCGCGCTCGAAGATCCGGACACGGGCGAGATCGATCTCAGCGGCGCGACCATCTTCGATGCGCACAAGAAGTCGGTGCCCGACATCGTCACCGAGTTCGAAGAGAAGGTCGGCAGCGTCAAGAAGCGAACCGACAAGCAGCTCGAGAGCACGCGGGGCCTCTTCAAGCGGATCCCCTATCGCTGGCTCAACACGGTGCTCGATCTGATGGGCTGGCTGAGCTTCGAGCTCAACCTCGATCTGCGCTGGGCCGGGATCCCCTCGGACCCCTTCGGCTCGGTGATGGTCACCAACATCGGATCGCTCGGCCTCGAAGAGGCGTACGTGCCGCTCGTACCCTACAGCCACGTGCCGCTCTTGATCGCGCTCGGCGCGGTGAAGGACGAGGCCGTGGTCGAGAACGGCGAGATCCGCATCGGCAAGATGCTGCGCGCGTTCGCCACCTTCGATCACCGCGTGCTCGACGGAATGCACGCGGCGAAGATGAGCAAGACCCTCAAGCGCATCTTCGACGACCCGGAGAAAGAGCTCGGCGCGCTCCCGCCTGTCACCACCTGATCCGCGCAACGACGCGCTGCGTCGTGGTACAAGCGTCTGCCGTTGCTGACGCTGATTCGGAACGCCGACGTCCTGTCGCCCGAGCCACTCGGAAGGTGCGACGTCCTCCTCTGTGCGGGCCGCGTGGTCGCCCTCGAGGCCACGATCGAGAAGCCGCGGCAGATCGCCTGCGAGGAGCTCGATGTCGAGGGGCGCGCGCTGATTCCTGGGCTCGTGGACGCGCACGTTCACGTGGGCGGCGGTGGCGGGGAGGACGGGTTCGCCTCGCGCGTGCCTGCGCTCATGTTGTCCGAGATCACCCGCGCGGGCGTGACGAGCGTGGTGGCCTTGCTCGGCACCGACACCACCACGCGCACGATGGAGGATCTCGTCGCGCGCACGTACGCACTGAGAGAAGAAGGACTCTCGGCGTGGTGCTGGACCGGCGGCTACGCGGTGCCGCCGCGGACGCTCACCGGATCCGTGCGAGGCGACATCGTCTTCGTCGATCCCATCATCGGCGTCGGTGAGACGGCCCTCAGCGATCACCGATCGTCGCAGCCGACGTTCGAAGAGATCACCAAGCTCGCCGCGGAGTGTCACGTCGCGGGCCTCACGAGCGGCAAGGCCGGTGTGCTGCATCTCCATCTCGGCGACGGTGCGCGTGGCCTGTCCATGGTGGCGCGCGCGCTCGCGGAGACCGAGCTTCCAGCGCGCGTGTTTCATCCGACGCACGTGAATCGCCAGCCGGCGCTCTTCGAGGAAGCGCAGGCGCTCGCTCGGACCCGGGGGCTCACGGTGGACGTGACGGCGTTCCCGGTCGTGGGCGACGATCCGGCGATCACCGCGGAAGATGCGATCGAGCAGTGGCTCGACGCGGGCCTCCAGCGCGCCTGTCTCACCGTGAGCTCGGATGGCGGCGGATGCCTCCCGGTGTTCGACGGCGACGGACGCATGACGAAGATGGACGTCGGCAAGCCCTCGATGTTGATCACGACCTTGCGCGCGCTCATCGCCGAAGATCGAAAGCTCGCCGACGTGCTCCCGTTCTTCACGTCGAACGTCGCGACGCAGCTTCGGCTACGCCGCAAAGGAAGGATCGTCGTCGGCGGCGACGCGGACCTCGTGATCCTCGATCGCGGAGTGGAC
Source organism: Deltaproteobacteria bacterium (assembly GCA_043750095.1). Lineage (GTDB taxonomy): Bacteria > Myxococcota_A > Polyangia > Polyangiales > Sandaracinaceae > JBBSAT01. The sequence goes on along the minus strand of JAYVCF010000511.1, from coordinate 7,319 downwards.
GTGCGCGACGTGATGGCGCGAGGTCGGTGGGTTGTGCGCGCGGGCGCGCCGACGGTAAGAGGAACGTTCGAGCGGGTGGGGTAGGAGAGAGCAGTGCCGGCAAGAGTGGACGCAGACAAGCAGCGTGGTTGGATCGTTCCCGTCGGAGGCGCCGAGGACAAGGAGGGTCGCGCCGACATTCTGCGGCGCTTCGTGGCGCTCTGTGGCGGCCCCGAGGCACGCATCGCTGTGATTCCCACGGCGAGCCAGCTCGAGAGCACGGGTCGCAGGTACGAGGTCCTCTTCAAGGAGCTCGGCGCGGCCGAGGCGACGTCGCTCGGGTACAAGAATCGCGAGGACGCCGAGCGCGACGACTGGCTCAAGATCCTCGAGAGCTCCACGGGCGTGTTTCTCACCGGCGGCAACCAGCTCCGCATCTCCACCGTGCTCGGTGGAACGATGGTGGCGACCACGATTCGTCGGATGAACGCGCGCGGCGTGCCCGTCGGCGGCACGTCCGCGGGCGCGGCGATCCTCAGCGAGCACATGATCGCGTTCGGAGCGGAGGGCGCGACGCCGCGCGCCGGCATGGCCACGCTCGCGCCGGGCATGGGCCTCACGAACCGCGTGGTGATCGACCAGCACTTCCGCCAGCGCGATCGCATCGGCCGCTTGCTGACCGCGCTCTCGTACAACCCGTTCGCGATCGGCCTCGGCCTCGACGAGGACACCGCCGCGTTCATCGACTCGGAGGACGTCGTGCACGTGCTCGGGGCGGGCGCGATCACCGTGGTCGACGCCGCCGCGATGGAGCACTCGTCGGTCGCCTACGCCGAGCTGGGCGACGTGATCTGCATGACCGGCGTCCGCATTCACCTTCTGCCTTCGGGCGGCAGCTTCGATCTCCAAACACGCAAGGCGGCGCCTCCGCCAAGTGAGACTGACTGATGCAGATCCTCGAGCGTCGCGTCTACGTCGGACCGAACTTCTATGCGCACTTCCCCGTCGTGCGCCTCCTGGTCGATCTGGAGTCGCTGGAGGATCACCCGAGCGGGCGCATCGAGGGATTCGTCGACAGCCTCGTGAAAACACTGCCGGGCCTCGAGAAGCATGGCTGCTCGTACGGCGCGCACGGCGGGTTCATCCGTCGCCTTCGCGAGGACGGCGGAACGTGGATGGGCCACGTGCTCGAGCACGTCGCCATCGAGCTGCAGGTGCTCACGGGCGCGCGGGTCAGCTTCGGCAAGACGCGCGGCACCGGCAAGGTCGGCGAGTACCACGTGGTGTTCGAGTACGAAGAAGAGAACGTGGGCCTCGCCGCGGTCGATCTCGCGCAGCAGCTGCTCGAGTCGCTCTTGCCGTCGAAGCTGCGCTCGACGGGCGTGCTCCCGGAAGGGTTCGACGCGGGCGCCGAGATCCGAGCGCTGGTCGAGTATGCGCAGAAGAAGCAGCTCGGCCCCTCGACCGCGTCGCTCGTGCGCGCCTGCGAGGATCGCGGCATCCCCTGGTTCCGCCTGAACAGCCGATCGCTGATCCAGCTCGGCCACGGCAAGTGGCAGAAGCGCATCCAAGCGACCATCACCAGCCAGACGAGTCACATCGGCGTCGAGCTCGCGTCCGACAAGGAAGAGACGAATCGGCTGCTCGGGGATCTCGGACTGCCCGTGCCGCGTCAGCGCTGGGTGCGAAACGAGAACGAGGCCGTGCGCGCGGCCGAGAAGCTCAAGTACCCGGTCGTGGTGAAGCCGCTGGATGCGAACCACGGACGCGGCGTCACCACCGACATCCGCGATCCCGAGGCCATCAAGGTCGCGTTCGGCAAGGCGCGCGAGCACTCGCGCAGCGTGCTCGTCGAGACGTTCCTCGAGGGCTTCGATCACCGGATGCTCGTCATCGGGGGCGAGCTGATCGCGGTCGCCAAGCGCGTGCCGGGTCACGTCGTCGGCGACGGCAAGCACACGGTCGCGGAGCTCGTCACGATCGTGAACCAGGATCCGCGGCGCGGCATCGGGCACGAGAACGTGCTCACGCGGCTCGAGCTCGATCACGAGGCGGAGCGGATGCTCGAGCGCGCGGGCAAGACCGCGGCCTCGGTCCCGGCGAAAGACGAGCTCGTGTTCCTGCGCGGCACCGGCAACCTGTCGACGGGCGGCACCGCGATCGATCTCACCGACGTCGTCCACCCCGACAACCGCGAGATGGCCGTGCGTGCGGCGCGCGCGATCGGCCTCGACGTGATCGGTGTGGACTTCATCACGCCCGACATCACGCAGAGCTACCGCGACATCGGCGGCGGCATCTGCGAGGTGAACGCCGCGCCGGGCTTCCGCATGCACGTGGCGCCCACCGAGGGAAAGCCGCGCGACGTGGGCACGGCCGTGATCGAGATGCTGTTCCCTGCCGGCACCAACGCTCGCATTCCCATCGCGGCGCTCACGGGCACGAACGGCAAGACCACGACGGCACGCATGCTCGCGCACATCCACAAGATGAACGGCGCCATCGTCGGCCTCACGACGACCGACGGCGTGTACGTCGATGGCAACCGCACGTTCGCGGGCGACATGACCGGACCGACGGCCGCGCGCATGGTGCTCGCCGATCCGACGGTCGATCTCGCGGTGCTCGAGACGGCGCGTGGCGGCTTGCTGCGCGCGGGCATGGGCTATCGCCACTGCGACGTGGGCGCGGTGCTCAACGTCACCGCCGATCACCTCGGCCTGCACGGCATCGACACCGTCGAGCAGCTCGCGCAGCTCAAGCGCATCGTGGTCGAGGTCGCGCGCGACACCGCGATCTTGAACGCCGACGATCCGCTCTGCCTGCAGATGGCCGATCACACCGAGGCCGAGCGCATCGGCTACGTGACCATGAACCCGCGCCACGAGCTGGTGCGGCAGCACATCCAAGGAGGCGGCCTCGCGATCGTCTGCGAGGAGGGCATCAACGGGCAGATGATCACGCTCTACGACAAGGGCGCGCATCAGCCGCTCTTGTGGACGCACCTCGTGCCGGCGACGCTCGAGGGCAAGGCGGCGCACAACGTGCAGAACGCCATGTTCGCCGCGGTGATGGCGCACGCGATGGGCGTGAAGGCGGACGCGATCCGCCAGGGCCTGCGCACGTTCGACACCACGTACTTCCAGGCGCCGGGCCGCTTGAACGTGTACGACCAGCTGCCCTTCAAGGTGATCCTCGACTATGGGCACAACCCCGCCGCGATGGACGCGATGGCGAACCTCGTCGCCAAGCTCGAGGTCACGGGCAAGCGTGTGCTCGTGCTCGCCGCACCGGGCGATCGACGCAACGAGGACATCGAGGCCATGTGCGCGATCGCCGCGCGCGCCTTCGATCGCGTGATCGTGAAGCAGGACGAGGACACGCGCGGTCGCGCGTCGGGCGAAGTGCCCGAGCTGATGTTGAAGGCGTTGATCGCCGCCGGCATGAGCAGCAGCGCCGTGGAGATCCTTCCCGAAGAAGAGAAGGCCATCGATCACGCACTCCGAACGGCACAGCGCGGCGATCTCGTGCTCGTGCTGGCCGACAAGATCAGCCGGGCATGGAAGCAGATCACCAAGTTCAAGGGCGACTCGCCCGCGCCGGTCTCGGCACGCGCGCGCGGAAGTGATCGGCCGCCGGAGCCGACGAAAGCGGTGGACGCGTCCATCACGCTCGTCGGGCTTCAGGTGGTGAAGGACGAGCGCGGCGTACGGCTGGCGCGCAGCACCCCGTCCGAAGACTGAGCGCGAGCCATGCGCATCGTCGACGCACGGCGGCTCCGAGGGCCGAGCCTCGGCACCGACGGGCCGGGCGCGATCGTGGAGGTCGCGCTCTCGCGCGGCGAGGATCCCAAGCGCGTGGCGAGGAAGTGGCGCGACGTGGTGCGCTACGTTGCGAGCGTCTTGCGTCGTGAGGCCATGGGCGAGGGCGCGCGCGTCCGCACGTTCCGCGGCGGCCTGGCGCTCTACGTTCCCGCCCCGATCGATGCGCTCCACGCGGCACTCGATCTCGTCGAGCTCGGGGTCGACGCCGTCTCGCAGATCCTGGCCGGCACACCGTTCTACATGCAGCGGCACGCACGCCGTGAGCGGGAGCTGCTGCGCGAGTTCGTGCGGGAGCGACGGCCTCGCCTCTTGGCTCTCGAGCGCGCCGCACGGGTCCGCGGCGTTCCCTTTCTCTTCGACGACGAGTCGGTGACGCTGGGGCACGCGGCGAAGGCCGTCACGTATCCGCTCGATGCGCTGCCGTCCGCCGAGCATGTCCGTTGGCGCGCTCTCGATCGCATCCCGGTCGCGCTCGTCACGGGCACGAACGGCAAGACCACCACGACGCGGCTCGTGGCGCGTATGGCCAAGCTCGCGGGGCTGATCCCTGGGAACACGTCGTCCGACGGAGTCGCGATCGACGAGCGGATCGTCGAGGCGGGCGACAGCACGGGCGGCGAGTCGGCGCGCCAGGTGTTGCGAGATCCGCGCGTCGAGATCGCCATCCTCGAGACCGCACGGGGAGGCCTCTTGCGCCGCGGCCTCGCCGTGCGCGACGTGGACGCGGCGCTGATCACGAACGTGTCGGCGGATCATCTCGGAGAGCACGGCGTGCTCGACGTGGCGACCCTGGCGGAGACGAAGGCCGTCGTCGGCCACGCCGTTCGTCGCGGGGGCAAGGTGGTGCTCGGCGCCGACGATCGCGAGCTCGTGCGCCTGGCGCCCACGTTCGCGGCCGAGCGTGTCTGGTTCGCAGCCTCAGCGAGAGCCGCGCGTCGTGCGATCGAGAGCGGCGAGACCACGTTCACGATCGAGCAGGGCGCGATCGTGCGCGTGCGCGGCGACGAGCGTCGTGTCCTCGCCGCCCTCGACGACGTTCCGCTGACGCACGCAGGCGCGGCTCCGCACAACGTGAAGAACGCGCTCGCCGCCGCCGCGCTCGCCTGGGCGCTCGGCCTACCCGACGACGCCGTCGTCGCCGCGCTGAAGACGTTCGGCCTCGCCGCGGGCGACAATCCGGGTCGCGGACAGGTGATCACCACGTCGGTAGGCGTGCGCGTCGTGCTCGACTTCGGTCACAACCCCGCGGCGGCGATCGATCTCTACGCGTGGGCGCGCACGCTCGCGGGCGCGAAGGGACGCGTGCACGCGGTCCTGACGCAGCCGGGAGACCGAAGCGATCGGGCGATGCAGTCGTTCGCGCGCGCCGTCGCCCAGTCGCGCATCGACTCGGCCGTCCTCTGGGAGAGCGAGAGCCTCCTGCGCGGCCGCGAGCCTCGCGAGACGACGGCCATCCTGAGGCGCGCGCTTCGCGCCGCGGGACTGGGCCCGAGGGCGATCACCGTCGCCGAGGGCGAGGCTTCGGCAGTGCGCGCGGCGCTCGATCGCGCGCGACGGGGCGACGTGGTCGTGGTCTCGCCGAGTCTCGATCGCAGCGTGCCGTGAAGCGTACGAGGGGCGTGCAGCGCACTGCACGTCGGCGAGCAGCGGGTTGCGCAGCCTCCGAGCTACGGCGCGGATTCATCGGGCACGCGCGTTGCGATGGAGGGGTCATCTCGAACAAGGAGGACCCCATGCAACGCTCGCTCATCGTCTCTGCTCTGATTCTCGCGTTCGCCGCTCCCGCCGCGGCTCAAGATTCGATGCTCGTCGCGCCCGCGTCGACGCCGACGATCTACACCGCACCGAGGTACGCGCAGACCTACGAGTACGGCGGCCGTGGTCGCGGGGCGCGGCTCGTGATCGGCACGCGTCACGAGCAACGACCGGATGGCCCGCTCTGGGGCGGCGGCCTGGCCATGTTCCTCGCCGGGTGGGCGCTCGACATCGCGATCACGGCGGGCGCGAACGCCATCTCGCACGATCGTACCGACGCGGCCGAGCAGGATGCGCAGGCCTGGTCGATCGTGCCGCTCGTCGGCCCGCTCGTGCAGCTCGGCATCGAGGCCCCGCACCCGGCGATTCCCATCTTCACCGAGCTGCTGCAGATCGGCGGCCTCGTGATGTTCGTGCTGGGTCTGACCAACACGCACGATACCGAGGTACCGATCTATGCGTTCGGGGACCCGCACGATGCGCGAAGCGCGCGCCTCGGGATGGGCTTGGCGACGACGGCGGGCGGGGCCTACGCCACGATCACTCTCCACACGATGTGAGGTCGCGCTGCGCGACTACGCGCTGCTGGTGACGCGCACCGGTCGCTTGAACGTCTGTTCGAAGAACGACGCTTTGCGCGCCGTCGTCCAGAGCTCGAGCGAGAGATCCTCGCGACCGGTCGCCTTCAGCGTGACCTCCCGGCTGCTGACGCCGATCTCCAGGCTCTGGACCTTGCTGCGGTGACCGCGATCGAGCGCGTCCGCGAGGCGCAGGATCGCCGAGAGCTTGCGCACCTTGCGCTGGGCCTCGACGTCGAGCGCGCCGAACGTCTCGTGCTTCTGCGAGGGCTCGGCGCGGCGGTGGTAGCGCGCGATGCAGCCCACGATCGTTCGCAGCTCGGGCGAGAGACCCATGATGTCGGAGTGCTCGAGGATGTACTGCGTGTGCTTGTGATGCGCCGACGACTCTACGAACTCGCCGATGTCGTGGGTGAGGGCCGCGACCCGCAAGAGCACGCGGTCCTCGGGGCCGAGCCCGTGCAGCTCCGAGAGGCGATCGAAGAGCTGCGCAGCGATGCGATCGACCTGCGTCGCGTGCGTCTCGTCGAAGTTGTAGCGGCGTCCCAGCTGCACGGCGGCGCGCGCGGCGAGGTGCTCGTCGAGCTTCGGGTCCCAGACGCGAAAGTGCTTCTCGACCAGCTCCGACGCGAGTCCTTCTTTCAATCCCACCCCCGGTGCCACGATCGCGTCCGTGCGCGCGAGGTCCGCCACCGCGACCAACGCATAGAGCGCCGGCACGATCACGTCGGCGCGATCGGGGCGGAGGCCGAAGCGCTTTCGCCGCGCGGCCGCGCTCAGCTTCTTCATGCGCATGAGCAGCTTGCGCGCGGCGCTCACGTCGATCGTGGCCATGGCGCGTCCCTTCATGGGAACGAGCGCCGCGATCGCATCGAAGCTGCCGCCGGTTCCCACGACCACGTCGTAGCTGCGCTTGCCGTAGCTCTGCGCGATGGGGGCGAGCACCCGATCGACGTACTCGGTGAGCAGCGTCTCCTGGTTCTTCGTGACGGGCTTTCCCCCAGCGAGGAACGACTCGAGCAAGCGCACCGTGCCGATCTCGAGCGAGGTGGAGAAGCGCACCTCGTCGTGGTGCACCTCGCTCAGCTCGAGAGAGCCGCCTCCGAGATCACAGAGCAGCGCGCGCTTGTCGGCGAGTGGAATCCGTTTCTCGACGGCCACCTTCACCAGGCGCGCTTCCTCG
>JAYVCF010000510.1:0-5455 GCA_043750095.1 Deltaproteobacteria bacterium | reverse complement strand
CGCCCCGGTGGCACGCGCCGAACACGTCCGCATCCCGGTTTGGCTGATCGGTCACGGTGTGCGGCACTCTCACTCCCGGCCGGGGGACGCAGTGCGCATCGGGATGCTGCGCCGGATACGTCGGCGGAGGAGGTGCCTTCTTCTGTCAGCCGCCTGGGGCCTGACGGAAGCATGCGCGGGCAGCACCGGCGCCGCCCTCGGACGTGCGGGCTTGGCGGGAACGTCGAGAGGTCGAGCTTCTCGAAGACCGACCCGAGCGCGCGCGCCGGGCGCTCGGGGGAAGCGCGTCTCGGGCGTGGTTGCGGACGGGACGGCGGACGCGCGGCTGGTCATGCGCATCGGAGGATCGCGCTCGACGCCGACCCATGGCGAGAACAGTGCCGAATCAATGTATGCGATGACGATTCTTCTCGCGGAGCGTCAGTCTCGCCGTGGGCCCGACGTCTCCTCTGCATGGGACGACAGAAGGAGATCGTGTTTCGCATCCACGGCGGCGCGCGGCGCGGTGCGGGCCGCAAGCCGAAGGGTGAGCGCCCGCTGGTCGCGCACGCCGCACGCGCCGCGCTCTCGGGCCGCGAGCCCGTGCTCGTGACGATGAAGGTGCTGCGGCACGTGTGGAACCTGCGCGCGCGGCGCGCGATCGAGCGCGTGCTCCCGGCGCTCGCCGCCGCGACGGAGCGCGGGCTTTCGCTTGCGCACTACTCGGTCCAGCGCGATCACCTCCACCTGATCGTCGAGACCAAGGACCGGCGCCGGCTCGCGCGCACCATGCAGGGCCTCGCGGTGCGAATCGCTCGGGCGCTCAACCGCATGATGCGGCGCACCGGCAAGGTCTTCGCCGACCGCTATCACGACCGCGTGCTCGCGACGCCGCGCCAGGTCCGCAACGCCTTGCTCTACGTGCTCAACAACGCGCGCAAGCACGGCGTGCTCGCGGCAGGTCTCGTCTTCGATCCGTGCTCGAGCGCAGCGGCGTTCGACGGCTGGCGCCATGCGGACGCCGAGCGGGATCGGCTCACGCGCGAGCACGCACCGCCCGTCCTCGCCCCGCGCACGTGGCTTCTCGCGATCGGGTGGCAGCGCGCCGGCGGCCCGCTCGATCCGAGACACCGCCCGGGCCCGCTGCCCGCGTGACTTGCGCCTCGGTCCGCCGGGCGGGTCTCCCTGTCACGCCTGGCGAAGACGGTCCGGCCGAGTCGCGAGTTATAGTCGCCTCGTGAGCGCCTCCCCCTCGCTATTGCCGGGTCCGCCGACGCTGACGCGGACGCTGCTCGCGCAGCCCGAGATCGCGCCTCACGTCCGCGTCGTCGAAGGAGAGCGCGGCCTCGATCGCGCGATCACGCAGGCACGCATCCAGAAGTCGGGCCTCGTGCTCGCCGGTCACGCGCACGGGATCGTCTCGACGCGCGTGCAGGTGCTCGGCGAGACGGAGCTCTCGTATCTCGCGAAGCTCGATGACGCGACGCAGCTCGCACGCGCGCGGGAGATGTTCGCGCTCGATCTCTCCTGCGTGCTCGTCACGCGCGGCGTCGACGTGCCCACGCCGCTCCTCACCGCGTCGCGAGAGACGGGGACGCCCCTGATCGTCTCCAGCCTTCGATCGTCCACGACCATCCAGCTGATCCACGAGACGCTCGATCGCCTGCTCGCGCCGCGGCTGCGCGTGCATGGCGTGCTCGTCGATGTCCACGGGCTCGGGATCTTGCTGACGGGCGCGAGCGGGATCGGCAAGAGCGAGTGCGCGCTCTTCCTGGTGGAGCGCGGCCATCGCTTCGTCGCGGACGACGCCGTGGATCTCGTCCGCACCAACAACGGCGTGCTCGCGGGGAGCTCGCCCCCCGCGCTGCGGCATCACCTCGAGATCCGCGGCCTCGGCGTCTTGAACATCCGCGACCTCTTCGGAGCCACCGCGGTGCGCGAGTCGGTGGGCGTCGATCTCGTGGTGGAGCTCGCGCGCTTCGACAGCGCGGACGAAGACGATCGCCTCGGCCTCGACGATCACACCCGCGAGATCCTCGGCGTGCCGATCCCGACGCTGCGCATCCCCGTGCGAGAGGGACGCGACATGGGCGTTCTCCTCGAGGTCGCGGCGCGCAACCAGCTCCTGAAGAAGAGCGGACTCCACGGCGCGCGCGCGTTCCTCGACCGACTGACGAGCGGCAAGGGCTGATATTCGCGCCGTCGGCGCCTCCGGCCTTGATACAGTGAACGAGGCATCGTGACCGACAAGCTGCACATCGTCGTCGTCACCGGCATGAGCGGAGCCGGCCGAACGAGCGCGCTTCGAGTGCTCGAGGACCTCGGCTTCTTCTGTGTCGACAACCTCCCGCCCAAGCTCGCGCCGGCGGTGGTGGACGAGGTAGGCGGCGAGCTCGAACGGATCGGCTTCGGCATCGACGTTCGCACGGGGACCTTCCTCGAGGGCGCCGGCACCGCGCTCGATCAGCTCGCCGCGAGCGGGCACGACGTCGAGGTCCTCTTTCTCGACTGCGCAGACGACGCGCTCGTGCGTCGCTACAGCGAGACGCGGCGACCGCATCCGCTCGCGCCCGGCGGTGACGTGATGGAGGCCATCGCACGCGAGCGCGAGCGTCTGGCGCCGCTTCGAGTGCGCGCGCGCCGCGTGATCGACACCTCGCGGCTCTCGGTGCACGACCTGCGACGCACCCTCGTCGAGCACATCGCGCGCGAGGGCGAGCGGCCGCAGATGCGCCTCCGCTTCGTTTCCTTCGGGTTCAAGTACGGCCTGCCGGTGGACGCCGACCTCGTGTTCGACGTTCGGTTTCTGCCGAACCCGCACTTCGTGCCCGAGCTGAAGCCTCTCACCGGGCTCGACCCGCCCGTCGCGGAGTACGTCCTTGCTGCGCCGGAGACGCGCGAGCTCATCGAGGACATGTCGCGCCTGCTCGACCGCACGCTGCCTCGCTACGAGCGAGAAGGAAAGGCGTACCTGACCGTGGCCATCGGCTGCACGGGCGGGCGCCATCGCTCGGTCGCGATCGTCGAAGAGCTCGCGCACACGTACCGCGCGCAGCGCAGCGTTCTGGTGTCGCATCGCGATTCGAGCCGCGGCCCGTGAGCGACCCGGGGACGGCCAGCGGAACGTTCGAGATCGTCAACGTCCTCGGGCTCCACGCGCGGGCGGCGACCAAGCTCGTCCAGCTCGCGTCGCGTCATCGTGCGCTGGTCGAGCTCGAGCTCGACGGACAGAGGGCCAACGCGAAGTCCGTCATGGGCGTGCTCTTGCTGGCGTGCGGCAAAGGATCGCAGCTGATCGTGCGGGCGACGGGAGAAGATGCCGAGGCTGCCGTTCGCGCGATCGGCGAGCTGATCGCAGGCCGCTTCGGCGAGGCCGAGTAGGCGCTATCATCCCCCGCCATGGCCGCAACGAGCGCCACCGTTCTGCGCGGCATCTCGGCGTCGCCGGGCGTCGCCATCGGCGCGGCGCTCGTCTTCGATCGTCGGCGGATCCTGATCCCGCCCGAGACCATCGGTCCGAGTGAGCGCGTCGTCGAGCGCGCCAAGCTCGAGTCGGCGCTCGAAGAGTCGCGTCGCATCGTGGCCACCGCGCGCGACAACCTGCCGGAAGACTCGCTCGCCGATCACAAGCTCGTGCTCGAGTCGCACGTGCTGATGCACAAGGACGAGCTCTTCGTCGGCGGCGCGATGGCGGCCATCGACGAGGGCGCGAGCGCCGCGTTCGCGCTTCGCAAGACGGGCGACGCCATCGCCGCGCGCATGCGCAGTGCCCAAGCGCCCTATCTGCGCGAGCGCGCGCGCGACGTGGAGGACGTCACCGATCACGTGCTCAGCGTGATGCTCGGGCGTCGCTCGGTCGTGCCGCGCGCCTGGAAGAAGAGCGTGCTCGTCGCGCACGATCTCTCGCCGGCTGAGACGGCACAGCTCGACCCCGACGAGATCGTCGCCGTCGTCACCGAGCACGGCAGCTCCACCAGCCACACCGCGGTGCTCGCGCGCGCGCTTCACATCCCGGCGGTCGTGGGCGTCCCCGGCTTGATGGCGAGCGTGCGGCCGGGGATGCGGATCATCGTGGACTCGCTCAAGGGCGAGGTCCTGCTCGAGCCCGACGACGAGGAGCAGAAGCGCGCGACGAGCCGTGCACGGCGCTACAAGACCTTCACCAAGCGCCTGCGTGAGCGACGGGCGAGCGCGACCGGCACGCGCGATGGAACGCGCATCGAGCTCTCGGCGAACCTCGAGCTGGTGCGTGAGCTCGACGACACGCTGGCCGCCGGCGCGGACGGTGTGGGCCTCTTTCGCACCGAGTTCCTCTACGCGGGCAAGGACCCTCCCGATGAAGAGGCGCAGCTCGCGGCCTATCGCGAGCTGGCCGAGAAGATGGCGCCCAAGGCGGTGACGCTGCGCACCTTCGATCTCGGCGCCGACAAGCTCCCGGGGTTCTCCATCGCGCACTCGGTGGCGCTCCGCGGGCCGAACCCTGCGCTGGGCCTGCGCGGGATTCGCCTCGCGCTCAGCCGACCCGAGCTCTTTCACACGCAGCTTCGCGCGATCCTGCGCGCGAGCGTGGGCGGCAACGTGGAGGTCATGTTCCCGATGGTCGCGACCTGCACCGAGCTCGAGGCGGCACGTCGCGCGCTCGAGCGTGCGGCGGCTTCGCTCGACGGCGCGGGCCTCACGCGTGGAACGCCGCGCATCGGTGTGATGATCGAGGTGCCCTCGGCGGTCGTCACCATCGAGCACTTGCTCGACGACGCCGACTTCGTCTCGATCGGCACCAACGACCTCGCCCAGTACACGCTCGCGATCGATCGTGAGGACCCTGCGCTCGGGCATCTGCGTCAGCCGCTCGAGCCCGCGGTGCTGGTGATGATCCGCGCGGTGCAGCGCGCTGCCTCTCACGCGGGAAAGCCGGCCACGGTGTGCGGCGATCTCGCAGCGCATCCCTACGCCGTGCCGGTGCTCGTGGGGCTCGGCATCCGGAGCCTCTCGATGCCTCCGACCGACATCCCGTACGTGCGCGAGCTCTTGTCCGTGCTCTCGCTCGCCGACTGCGAGGAGGTGGCGCAGTTCGCTGCGGCCGCGCGATCCGCGGCGGAGGTCGAGGCCATCGTGATCACCAAGCTCACGCCGAAGCTGAAGGCGCTCTGGCGCGAGCGGGGCTTCGAATAGGGCGCGATCTCGGTCGGAGTCCACCGGTCGAGCGCGTAGCCGACCGCGCCGGCGAATGGTGGTCCCATCCGCCGGCGCGCTCTCGGGTCAGTCGAGCATCTGTGTAGGTACTTCTGCGGCCGGCGCCGACCGACGCCTGCGCCTGCTCGTGACCGGCGCCGCATGGAAAGTCGGCTCCCGCCGCGACTGGCGGGAGTCGCCCTCGCGGGCCACCGCGTTGCTTCCCTCGCGCCTGGGACGCATCCTCCGGTGTAGTGCCCACTCGATCCTTCACGCCGCGACTTCGGTCCAAAACGGGTCGTCA